>JAILEY010000037.1 GCA_024687165.1 Treponema sp. | reverse complement strand
ACAAAGACTGGCGTTCATCTTATGGCAATTTCTGAAACTCAGAAATATGGTCACGTTACTTACTTCTTCAACGGTAACCGCCCTGGTGAGTTCGACAAGAATCTTGAAACATACATTGAAGTTCCATCTGATGTTGTTCCTTTTGAGCAGCGCCCATGGATGAAGTGTGCTGAAATTACTGACAAAGTAATTGAAGCAATTGAAAGCGGAAAATATGACCACATCCGTCTTAACTACCCTAACGGAGATATGGTTGGACACACTGGTGTATTCAACGCTGTAGTATGTTCTATGGAAGGTATGGACCTTCAGCTTGGCCGTCTTAAGGCAGCAATTGAAAAGGCAGGCGGTATCCTCTGTCTTACAGCTGACCACGGAAACTCAGACGATATGTACGAGCACAAGAAGGACGGTTCTGTAGCTATGGGTGCTGACGGCGAACCAAAGCCAAAGACATCTCACTCATTGAATCCGGTTCCTGGAATCATCTACGACCCAGAGTACAAGGGTGAATATGATAATACTAAGTTGAACGAAGGTCTCGGAATCTCTTCTTGGCCTGCAACATTGATGGAACTTATGGGATTCGTTCCACCAACAGACTATGATAAGTCAATGCTTATTATGAAATAGTTTTAACCTGACAAAGTAAACTTTGCAGGTTAAAACACTATCTGAGGACGGCTCTAGAGTCGCCTCAGAAATCAGCTTCAAAACCGACAGTCTTTCAGGCTGCGGTTTAACCCATAGGGGCGACGAAACTGCGGAGCGCGTCAGATTTTTTCTGGCGCGTTTTTTGTCTTTACCACCAGCCTTCTTCATGAAAAGTTTTTCCGTCTAAATAATAATGATAAGACTGTGTTCTATAGCGGTAACATCTCAAATCATCGTAATCATAGCAGGTGTAATGAACGACATCTGAATTTTCGTTGTATTCATAAAACTCATCCGAGTCCCAGTCACCACGAAAGGATTCATGAATCAATTTATTGTTTTCATTATATTCAAAAGTACTGACAGCGCCGTCAGAATAGAATCTTTTTAATTCATTATTTGATTTATCGAATTCTGAAGTATATTCAAAATCGCCATCTTTAAAATGAATTAGATTTCCATCATCATCCCATTCTTTCATCTGATCTTTAGAGTCACTGTAATAAATCAATTCATTTTTGTCGTTAAACTTTTTTGTCCATGTAATCAAATCATCTGAATAAAAAATCTGATTTCCGTCATTATCATATTTTGACTCTCTTTTAGTGTAGTAAGATTGATAATGCTTTGGATTGCCCCTCATGTCTTAAAAACAAACGTTCTGCTGAATGCATATAAACCTCTAAAAAAATCAGTCAATCCAGATCCAGCAAGTTTTAGAATTATCTACAGGGGACACACACTGAACCCAAAAGCCTTCTTTTTTATCTTCAAAAATTATCTGTCTTTCTTTAGCGCCCATCCAGCCAAAACATAAAAATACTTTTCCATCTTTTGAAATCCTTCCGACAGCTTCTGAATTAGAATCTGCCTTTTTATACATCGAATAAGATTTCTTTGGGCTTCTTACATATTTTCCGTCATAACCTTCGTGATAAGAGATTAAGAGCTTTACATTGTTTTTAATGAACTCTTCATTTCCTTTAACTTCATCATAAGAAAGAAAAAGCTGCGACTTTTCAATATTTGATAAATCAATCTTATAATACTTTGCTCCATAAGGACCGTCATCTATCATTCTAAAACCAAGATACAAAATCTTTTTTCCATTTGAAATTTTATAAGAAGCATAACTTCTTGTTTCATAGTTAGGACCAGAGAACCTTATTAAATAACTTAATAATTTTGAACAGGCGCTGTTATTTTCTATATAAAAGTAACTGTAAACACTTTCCCCTCTTTTATCATAGTTAATAACTTTTTCGGTTATGAGGCATAATTTATTTTCTTCAGAAAATTCAGGAACTTCTTTTGTAGGATTAAGATAGCCGCCAAACACCCAGCCTTCAAAAGATTTTCCACTTTTTCCTTTTTGAGGAATCGTTTTTACTTTTACCCAGTTATCCAGTTTATCATCTATTGATTCAGAAATACCTTCTTTAAGAAACAGAACACAACTTTCATCATCCAAAACTGTAATGACTTTTGATGAAAGATCTGAATCTTCACGAAGCTTTAGTCTTGTGTCTGTAAAAAAATATTTTGATTCAGAATATTTTTTATTTGCAAATAAAGGTGCTAAAAATAAAATTGAGATAAAAATTAATGCTGTTTTTTTCATAGATTAACCTTTCAAATGCAGATTTTTTGCGAGGATGAAATCAAAAAGTTTGTCACAAGTCCACTGCCGTATGAACGGGTAAGATTTTGCGCCCTTCCCCGCCTGATATCTGATTTTTGGAAATTTTGATTTTGCAGCTTTTAAAATCAGTTTTGTAATAACCTCTGGCTTAGAAAGATTTTTGTTTACGCTGTATCCTTTTTCATACCACGCTGCAACACTGTCTGCATTTTCTGAATAAGCTGACTTTGCTGAAAACTTGCGGATGTTGGCAGCATGAATTACACCCCAGTCAGTCTGAATTTTTCCAGGCTCAATTATGCACACTTTAATGCCAAAAGGTTTTACTTCAAGACGCAGTGCATCACTCAATGATTCTACGCAATATTTTGAAGCATGATACCAGCCTGTAAACGGAGAAGAAAATTTTCCTGCCATTGAAGAAATGTTAATTATTCTGCCGGATTTTTGATTACGCATATGAAGCAGTACAAGCTGAATCATTCGGCTCATGCCAAAGACATTTACATCAAACTGTTTTTTTGCTTCTTCAACAGGAACGTCTTCAATCGAACCACCAAGTCCGTAGCCTGCATTATTTACAAGAACATCAATCCGTCCTTCCCTGCTGATTATGTCTTCTACGCACTTAATCATTGAAGCATCATCAAATAAATCAAGCGAAAGAACATTGCCGCCGTTTTCTGAAATACATTTCATCAGTTCAATTCTGCGGGCTGCTGCATAAACTGTAAATCCTTCTTTAATAAATGCAAGCGCTGTATTTAGTCCAATCCCGCTTGAAGCACCGGTAATCAAAACGACTTTATTCATTTTTCCCCTACCATAAAAAATAAAAACTGATAACGCTTCAATTATACTAAACATAGAAAGAATAACAAGAAGATTAATGAAATTGGCTCCCAGTCATGTTGAGCAGTCAAAACCGAAGCTGTACAGCTTCTATATACTGTTTGTTGCAAAGAAACTATTCATCAAGTCGCTTTCGCGACTGCAACAAACAGAATATTTTCTTCCTGCTCAACATTTCTTCGCGCTAATTTTATTAAATCTGTAACAATTCGAAATAAAAGCTGATTGAATTACCTCCCAGCGAAATTAGAATGTAATTATTGAAAAAAACAGTCAAAGGTCTATAATTAAAAATACATACGCATATTTTATGGAGGAAAAAAAATATGAAAAAACTTTTATCAGCAGCAGTTCTTGCATTTGGTCTTATTTTTGCAGCATCTGCTCAGGAAGATGTAGATCTTACACAGCCTGCAACTCAGATCCGCTTTCCAAAGGAATTTAATCTTGGAAAATGGTATGACGCAAAATGGGATGCAACATGGGAATTCACAAGCGACAACATTAAGCTTTACAAAGGTTCTGCACTTCTTGTTTCTTTTGAAGGAAAAGTAAGAGACTTTACAGTAAAGGCCGGAGCAAAAGGTCTTGTTGTAAAATTCACATGCGACGAAACAAACCGCACTTATTCTTTCACAAAGCCGATTTCACTCAGCACAGATCTTGAATACGTTGTAGACAACTTTGCAACAAAAGATCATCACGAAGCAACAATTAAGAGAAAATAAAAAATTGGCTTCCAGTCGCGTTGAGCATTACGAAACCGAGCTAGATAGCTCTATATACTGTTTGTTGCAAAGTAACTATTTATCATGTCGCTTTCGCGACTGCAACAAACAGAATATTTTCGTCCTGCTCAACACTCCTTCGCGCCAATTTTTTCTATCTATACTAGTTCTAATTTAGATCTATTTAACATCTTCTTCTTCAGCAAGATTTTCTGAAACAAAAAGATTAATTACATTTTTAATATCATCTTCTGTAGCTTCAGAAGGGATTCCTGCTGCAAGCCAGTATGCATATTTACCACTCATTCCCTTTGAAAGGTCATCAAGATTATCTCCATAACGGAATTCTGTATGATAAGTTGAATCAGGAGTATCAGGCATCATAAGGAAATACTTAAATTCACCTGCATCACTATCTAGAGTTACATAAAGAGTACCATCCATTCCTATATCAAGGTTAAATTCTCCAACCTTAAAATATTCATGCTCAAATACTTTAGAGCCTTTTTTATTAACTCCAGAAATTTTACTTCCATCATATGTTAAACGGGAAATTCCATTAATAAAGAAACAATCAAATCTTGCAGAAGAAGGATCTGTATACAAAGCCTCTGCTTCACTTCCATAAACTGATGCAGCACAGAAAGATTTTATAAGGCTTGCAATATCCTTTACTTCTTTATCTGTCAAATTATTTTTTGCCTGTTTTACTGCATTTTCCCAAATCGAATTATATTTACTCTGATTTATAACTCTAAAAAGTTCATCATAAGTTCCGTTTAATTTTTCTTTATTGAAATCTGCTTTTTCAAGCTTTGTAAATGATGCAGTGTAATTTGAACGTTCAGTTTTATCATCTGTTGCCTTAATCAATGGAATCTTAAAGCATGTCGGATCAGTTATATTATAAGTATTCTCAAAAGAATTATTTTTTGCACTTACAACAGGATAAAATACATTATCTGTAACCTGACCAACAATAATATTTTCTGCAACATAAACTTCTTTTTCTGTCACAAATTTTAAGCTTGCAATTTTTTTGTCAGCAAGTTCACCTGTTGGTAAAAGTGCATCTTTAGGTGCCTGAAGTCCAATCTGACTTTTTCCCCAGAAAATATTATTTAAAACTGTAAATCCAAAAGATTTTCCATCAGTTGAAGTAGCAATAACAGAACGAAGCGAAGTTAAATTTTGATCTGCAAAAGATTCTTTATTTGTATTTGAATCTACAGTAACTTTTTTAGCTTTATCTGCACATTCAGCAAAAGTAAGTTTTTTAACACCAATTCCTGCAGAAGATGGAACAGAATCATCCTTTATATAAAGTGTAATCATTGGAGAAAATTCATGATGAGCTTCTCCTGGTTCAACCGTAACATAAAGTGTATCAATTGTTTTAGTATTTCCCTTGATTTTTCCAAAAGAAATATTCTGACCACTTACATGTGCATCTTTATAAGAAGCAGGTGCCTGACTTAAAACATAGTATGAGTAATCACCATTATTATAAAGATTTTGTTTACCTTCATAACGGATTGTACTTACACCACCTCGACCAGAAACTGTCACATCAGTGAATGGAGTAGAATCTGTAATTTCAACTCCACCAAGATTTTTTAATAAAGCCAGATCAGAGCGATTAATTTTTACAGGATATGTAATTCCCGCTGTCTGCTGATTAGAAGGAGTCTTAGATGCAGATTCAGCATTTTCAAAATCTTTATGATATGTTCCATAAGTGATCGATCCATTTGCAGCTTTAATTGTAGCAGAAGAATATGCATCAAATTTTCCGTTTGTTTCTTCTTCAAAAAACTTTTCAAATGGAATGTTTACAAGTGCAAAAACTTTACTGTCATCAGACGATGAGGATGCAGAATCTGCACACGAAAAAATTGTCATGACCAATGCAAGACTGACCAAAAGAGAAATTTTATTTTTCATATTTTATCCTTGTTAGTTTTAATTAATAAAAGTTAGTCATGACTAACAGAGAGTATATAAAATATAATCTTTAGTCAATAAATTTATTAAAGAAAAATTTAAGAATTTAATAAAAGAAAAAAATGAAATAAATAATCTTTATTGTATGGAAGCAAATTTTATTATTTTTTAGAGAAACTTTATGTAAAAAAGAATTTATTCATCATTGATTATAAGTTGATTTTTACCCATTCGTTTTGCACGATAAAGGCTTCTGTCTGCGCGGATTAAAGTATCGCTGAGTCTTTCGCCGCTTTTTCTTAAAGCACTTCCGATGCTGATTGTTACGTTAAAAAAATTATCATCTTCTTCAGAATAAAAATTTACAGTGCTGATTTCCGCACGGATTTTTTCAAGTTCTACATTAAGCTGGTCAAAGGCATTATCACCACTTTTGATAAGAAGAAATTCTTCTCCACCCCATCTGCATGAAAAAAAGTGAAGTCTCTGCCGCTCACGAAGTCTTTTTGCAAGTTCACAAAGAACATCGTCACCAACAGAATGACCGTAGGTATCGTTTACAATTTTAAAATCATCAATGTCCATTATTGAAATTGCAATATCAGTATTTGAATCAGAAAAATTATCAAAGACTTTTTTCATTTTAAATCGATTTGGAAGATTTGTTAAAGCGTCTGTTTCAGCAACAAGAGCAAGCTTTTCTTCCATAATCTGCGTAATCTTTTTTGTGCAGAAGAAAAAATAGGTAAAGAAAATAATCAGAACAAGAGCATTAAAAAAAAGAAATGTTGTTTCAATCCCGCTGCTTACCGGTCTGCTGTAATACTTTTTAAAATCAAAATCATTTACAGAAAAAACTCTAAGTCCGATAAAAAATAAAAATGCAAGCGTATAATAAAATGCAGGTATTAATTTTCCAAGCTTTTCACAATTAAAAAGATAATCAAAAAGAAAAATCATTGCGCATGCGACAAAAAGATAAAGCCAGAAGCCACAGTTCCAGCCCATAATCAGCGTTGCAGAAGAAACCTGTAAAACGACTTCACAATATGAAAAAAGAATAAAAAGCTTTAAAGATTTTTCACGCCAGATAAACATAGTTGAATACAAAACGATTGAAAAAATATTCAGGAACATCAACTGCTTAACAGCGAGAAAAGAATAAAGCAAAAAAAGCAGGATATGACAGGTTAAAAGTGCTAAATTTACATCTGAAAAAATTCTTCTATATTTAATTCCGATTCGATTGTTTTCTTCATCAAAAACTGAATACTTGAACATAAAAGCCATTATACTACCAAATTCCAAAAATGTCGAATTTGACAATGACGTTTGCTTTTCTTCCCGCTGGTACTTTTTAAATGAATAAAAAATATTCTAATTTTATTAAATCTTAAAATCGACATTAAAAAATTATCTTACTTCTATAAATAATAAAAGAAAACGGCGTAAGCGAAAATCGGAACGAAAAACATTCTGCACAAGCGAAGCGCGGAAGCCGTTTTTCGGGACGATTTTCGCTGAGAGCCGTTTTCTTTTATTTTAAATTTATTGAATACAAGTTATCTTTTTTATATAATTTTTTCATGCTAAAAAAATTTCTGATTGTATTTTTTATTTCGATGGTGCCGCTCATTGAGTTGAGGGGGGCGATTCCGGTTTCTCAGGGGTTTGGTCTTCCTATAATTCAGTCTTACATAATCTGTATAATCGGAAATATGATTCCGGTTCCTTTTATCTATATGTTTGCACAAAAAGTTTTAATCTGGGGACAGGATAAAAAAATCGTCGGCGGAGTTTGCACATTTTTTATTACTAAAGGACGAAAAGCCGGTGAAAAGCTTCAGGAAAAAGCAGGAAAAGGTTTGTTCTGGGCACTCTTTCTTTTTGTCGGAATTCCACTTCCAGGAACAGGAGCCTGGACAGGCACTCTTGCAGCAAGCATTCTGGGAATGAAATTCAAACAAACTGTAATTGCAGTTATGGCAGGTGTTATTTTTGCAGGCCTGATTATGATTGCTCTAAGCTTCGGGATTTTCTCTGCAGTAACTGGAAAATAAAATATTCTTTAATCTAATAAGGGGAAAAATATGAAAAAAACATTGGTAACTCTTTCAGCAGTTCTTATATCTGCCGCATCTTTTTTTATTGCTTCATGCAAAAAATCTGAAAAAAACACAATTACACTTTACAGCAGAGCAGAATACATTCCCTCTTCTGTAATTGAAAAGTTTGAAGCAGAATACGGCGCAAAAGTAAAAATCAAAAGCTTTAATTCCTCAGAAAAAATGTTCAAAGAGGTTTGCAGTTCAAAAGATTATGACGTTGTAATTTCACCGCTTGAAATAACTTCAAAACTGATTGATAAAAAAGTTCTTTCAAAAATCAACATGGATAAATTTTCAAACAAAAGCAAAATCAATCCAAAATGTCTTTCCAGAGTTGAAATCGGTGACAAAGAGATGGCTTACTCTGTTCCTTTCTGCATGAGCGCAGTTGGAATAATTGTAAACAAAAAAAATGTAAAGGATTATCCAAGAAATTACACAATTTTCCAGAAGAAAGATTATACAGGCCACATGACTATGCTCAACGACATGCGCATTTCTTTAGGTGCAGCCTTAAAGCAGTGCGGATATTCACTCAACACAACAGACAAAGCACAGATAAAAGAAGCAGCAAAGCTTTTAAAATATCAGTGGGCACCGAATCTTTTAAAATTTGATTCAGAAGATTACGGCAAAATGTTAGCAGCAGGAAATTTCTGGGTTTGTCAGGGAAGCGCTGATGTTGTGCTCAATGCAGTTGCAGAAAATGAACAGAAGCAGACTGTAGACTTTTTTGTTCCTGAAACAGGAGCACCTGCCTTTTTTGATTCATTTGTAATTCCAAAGAAAGCACAAAATTACGATCTTGCAATGAAATTCATCGATTTCTGCCACAAGAGTGAAATCTACGCAGAAATTCTTGACAGCACAAGATCCCCTGCCTATATCAACCTTGAAGCAGAAAAATTTACAAAGAAAAAGCCGCTGTATTCACGCAGCACCCTCAGCAGATGCGAAATCATTCTTGATACAGGGGACGCTTCAGAACTCTACAGACAAAGTTGGGAAAATATAAAATTTTAAAATTTTTTTTACGTGAACATGCATATTTTGAAAAAAATCGTGAATATATATATATGTATGTCCACTTATATTTATGATTATAAAAATGAACAGGGAAAGCCAAACGTTCGCGAGCTTACCTTAATCAACGGAATTTCTTTTCCAAGTGATTCAGAGCTGATAATGCTGATTCTTGGAAAAGGAACAAAAAATGCCTCTGTGGAAGATCTTTCAGAAGATGTTCTTAAAACGATCAATGCAAGCAACGAAGATAACCTGATAAACAATCTTCTAAAAATTGACGGTATCGGGGAATCTCGTGCACTTGCAGTTGCCGCAGCCCTTGAGCTTGGTAAACGGCGGAAATGTCATACAGGTGCAATTTTAAAAGTTCCCAAAGATGTTCTGCCCTTTATCCAGCACTACAGTCTTTCTTCAACAGAACACTTTATTGCGGTTTCTGTAAACGGCTCCAACGAAATCATCAACACTCATGTAATCAGCATTGGAAGTTCAAACCGCGCAATAATTCATCCAAGGGAAATTTTCGGACCGCTTATTACAGAAAATGCGTCTGGTGTAATTGTATGCCACAATCATCCGGGAGGACAGCTCTATCCAAGCAACGCAGATATTGAATCAACAAAAATCTTAAAGGATGCGGCAACCATTCTTGGAATCTGTTTAATGGATCATATTATTTTTACGCAGAAAGGCTACTTCAGTTTTATGGAACACAACCTGTTGAAAGAGGACTGACAGCCGTCTATAATTGACTTATGAAACTTTACTCAAGACGAACAATAATTAAATATTCAATAATCACAGCCGTAATTACAATTCTTGTTGCAGGAAATGTTTTTAACTATTATCAGATGAATAAAAAAACTGCTCCTAAAGAACAAAAGAAAATTGAATATCAGGATAAAAACTTTGAGCTTGAAACAAATTCAAAAGCTGTTGAAATTGAATCTGAAGAAAGCGGATACACTCTTGATGAAGCACAGAATATTGCAGTATACGAAAAATGCAATGAAGCCGTTGTAAACATTACGACTCAGGTGATGGGCTACAACTGGTTTTATGAGCCTGTAATAACTTCAAGCGGATCTGGCTCCGGTTCAATTATCGATAAAAGAGGTTATGTTGTTACAAATGTACATGTAATTGAAAATGCATCAATAATTAATATTTCCCTTGCCGACGGATCTTCATACGAAGGAAAGATTGTCGGACAGGATAAAGAAAGTGATATTGCAGTTTTAAAATTTGAACCAAGAAAAGATAAGGATCTTTGCACAATAAATTTCGGAGATTCAGACCTTCTTAAAGTTGGTCAGAAAGTTATTGCAATCGGAAATCCATTTGCACTTGAAAGAACTTTAACAACTGGAATTGTAAGCGGACTGGGACGACCTGTACAGGAAAGTGAAAATGTAATTATCAGAAACATGATTCAAACTGATGCTGCAATCAACCCGGGAAATTCAGGCGGACCTCTTTTAAACACAAAAGGCGAAATGATTGGAATCAACACAATGATCATGTCTTCAAGCGGCTCTTCTTCCGGCATTGGATTTGCGGTTCCTGTAAAAACTGCAAAGCGTGTTGTAAACGATCTTCTGCTCTACGGAAAAGTTAACCGCGGTGTGATGAAACTTTCACTGATTCAAAATACGCAGAACATCGCAAATTACACAGGCTCAAAAATCTCAAGCGGAATGATAATCAACAGAATTGAAAGCGGAAGTAATGCGGAAAAAGCAGGACTTAAAGCAGGAACAAAAGCAGTACAGTACGGCTCAAGATTCAATCCAAAAACTGTTTATCTTGGCGGTGACATCATCACTGAAATTGACGGAATTAAAATCACTAAGCTGGCAGATTACTACAGCGTACTTGAAGACAAAGTTCCGGGAAACACAGTCCAGGTTAAAATCTACAGAAACGGTGAATTTAAGATTTTCAAGATTACTCTTGAAGACTGATTTTTTTAAGTGAGTTTTTTATGCGTGAATTCAAAGTAGTTTCAAATTTTGAACCGAGTGGAGATCAGCCTCAGGCAATTTCAAAACTTGTAGAAGGCTTTAAGCGAGGAGACAAATATCAGACTTTAAAAGGCGTTACAGGCTCCGGAAAAACTTTTACAATGGCAAAAATAATTGAAGCAGTTCAACGCCCTACACTTATTATAAGCCACAACAAAACTTTAAGCGCACAGCTCTACAGAGAATTCAAAACTTTCTTTCCGAACAATGCAGTAGAATATTTTGTAAGCTACTACGACTATTATCAGCCGGAAGCTTATGTTCCTGCACGAGACCTCTTCATTGAAAAAGAAGCAACAGTAAACAAAGAAATAGACAAGCTTAGACTTGCCGCAACTTACGCACTCATGGAACGCCGCGACGTAATTATTATTGCAACCGTAAGCTGCATCTACGGACTTGGCATGCCTGAGCTTTACAAGGAAATGAAAATCCATCTTCAAAAAGGAGAAAATCTGGACACTCATGAAATTGCCCTCAGACTTTCTTCAGTTCAATATGAAAGAAATGATTTTGTCCTTGAACGCGGCTCCTTCAGAATTAAGGGAGACACAATCGAAGTTTTTCCGCCGTACATGGAAACTGATGAGTCCTATAAAATCGAACTTGATTTTGACGAAGTAAGCAGAATCCGCAGAGTAAATGCACTTACCGGAGAAACAATTGAAGAGCTTGATGAACTGATGCTTTATCCTGCAAAACATTTCGTCGTTCCAAAAGAGATGCTTCTTGAAGTTACTGAAAAAATAAAAAAAGAAATGGAAGACCGTGTTGAAGAACTTCAGCGTCAGGGAAAACTTCTTGAGGCAGAGAGAATAAAAACACGTACAACCTACGACATTGAAATGATGAAAGAGATGGGCTACTGTCCTGGAATTGAAAATTATTCAGCTCCTATCAGCGGAAGAAAAAGAGGCGAACCTCCTGCAACATTACTCCACTACTTTCCCGATGATTTTTTGTGCATGATAGATGAAGCTCATGTTTCAGTTCCACAAATCGGTGCGATGTATGAAGGTGACAGATGCCGCAAGCAGAACCTCATAGACTTTGGTTTCAGACTTCCAAGTGCGCTGGACAACAGACCACTTAAAGCAGATGAGTTTACTGCAAAGATGAACCAGGTGATTTATGTTACGGCAACTCCGCGTGAACAGGAAATCAAACAGTCTACTCAGGTTGTTGAACAGCTCATACGTCCTACAGGTTTGCTTGATCCGATTATTGAAGTAAGACCAAGCGAAGGTCAGATGCAGGATATTTACAATGAAGTAAAAGAGCGCATTGCAAAAAAAGAACGATCACTGATTCTTACGCTGACAAAAAAAATGGCAGAAGATCTTACGGATTATCTGACAGAGCTTGATCTTAAAGTAAAATACATTCATTCAGAAATTGATACTTTTGAGCGGGTTGAAATTCTTAAATCACTTCGCACAGGAGAAATTGATGTTCTTATTGGAATCAATCTTTTGCGTGAAGGAATTGACCTGCCTGAAGTTTCACTAATTGCAATTCTTGATGCAGACAAAATCGGATTTTTAAGAAGCACAACCTCTTTGATTCAGATCATCGGACGCGCAGCCAGAAATGCAGAAGGAAAAGTTTTGATGTATGCAGACCGAATGAGTGACGCAATGAAAGAAGCCATTGATGAAACAAAAAGACGCCGCTCAATTCAGGAAGCCTACAACAAAGAACACGGAATCACTCCAAAGACAATTAAAAAAGCAATTGAAGATATTCTTGAGCACCAGCAGATTGATGCAAAGGAAAATGCAGAAGTTGAACTTGAGGCTTTCAAAAAGAACGCAAACATGTTCAACAAAAAAGATAAGAAAAAGCTGATTGAAATGCTTAAGAAAGAAATGATGGAAGCTGCGGACCGTCTTGATTATGAAACAGCCGCAGCCTTAAGAGATCAGATTAAAGAACTGCAGGACAGCTTAAACTAAGCAAGCAGTTTTTCAAGCTGATCCACAAGTTCTTTGAAGGTGTCGAGTGCAGCCTGAACAGGAGCAGAGCTTTCCATATCAACGCCTGCAACACGAAGAGACTCAATCGGGTATCTGCTTCCGCCGCTTTTAAGGAACTTGAAATAATCTTCCCTTTCTTTTTCGCCGCCTTCAGTAACGCGTTTTGCAAGTGCAAGAGAAGCTGAAATTCCTGTAGCATATTTATAAACATAGAATGCATTATAGAAATGCGGAATTCTCAATCCTTCCATATCACTTGATTTTTCAAACTTCATTTCAGGGCCAAAATAAAGTTCAAGAAGGTCGCGGTAAATCTTGCGGATACTGTCTGTACTCAACGGGATACCCTGTTCAACAGATTCATGACACTTAAACTCAAATTCTGCAAACATTGTCTGGCGGTGAAGAGTTGCAAGAATATCATTGACACGCATTGCAATAAGATATTTTTTCATCTCATCATCTTTTGCGTTTTTAAGAAGATACTTGAACACAAGCTCTTCATTAAATGTAGATGCAACTTCTGCTTCAAAAATTGTATAGTCGTAACAGCTAAAAGGATTGTTGTGAACACTGTACCATGAGTGCATGCTGTGTCCACCTTCATGAGCCATTGTATAAACATCACGAAGAGAAGAATCCTTATAATTCAAAAGAATGTACGGATAGCCTTCATAACAACCGCTTGAAAATGCTCCGGAATGTTTTCCTTTATTTTCAAAACGATCACACCAGCCGCCCATAAGTCCACCGCACAAAGTATCAGTATATTCTTTTCCAAGAACAGCCATTGCATTACGGCAGATTTCAACAGATTCCTCATAGCTGATTTTTGACTTTACAGATTTTACAAGAGGAACATAAACATCCCAGTGTCTCAACTCATCAACACCAAGAACTTTTTTTCTGAGAGTGTAATATCTGTGAAGATCACCAAGATTCTTGTGAACTGTATCTATTAAATTTTTATAAACACTTTCCGGAACTTTATCTCCATAAAGTGCGCTGTCCAGGGAAGATTTATATCCGCGTGCACGGGCAACAAAAATATCATTATTTACAGAACCCGCATACAAAGATGCAAGAGTATTTGCGTGCTTTTCAAAAACATCATAGAACTTTGTGTAAGCTTCCTGTCTTACTGCGCGATCCTGATTTTCTTCAAAGTCGCTCCAGGTGCTGTGTGTTAACGGAAGTTCTTTTCCATCAACCTTAACAGTTCCGTAATCCATATCAACATCATTCAACAGGCTGAAAACATTTGATGCAGTCTGTCCGCTTTCACTCTGCAATGCCATCAGTCTTTCTTCTTTTTCACTGAGGACATGAGGTTTTGCATGAAGGGCTTTTTTGATGCTTATTTTATAATCTGCAAATTCTGCAAGCTCACACCACTGGTTGATTTTTGCGTCATCAATTGAAAGAAGTTCCGGTGTAAAAAAACTACACTGTGAAGCCATCTGAGTGTATGCCATCATCACTTTGTTGTATCGCTCCTGATTTGCACTTTCACTCTGGTCTGCTTCATTCATCAAGCTTGCATAATGATAAACTTTTTCAACAAGAAGCCCAAGTTCATCATCAGCCTTTAATGCAGCAAGAAGTGTATCACTTGATTCAGCAAGGCGCCCTTTGAACGATACGAATTTTTCAGTAAGAGATGGGATACGTACAAGGTCTGCTTCCCAGTCAGATTCATTTTTATACAGTTGTGTCAGGTCCCATTTATATTCAGCAGGGACGTCTTTTCTTAAAGGAATTGTTTCATTACTCATGTGCCCATAATATCACATTTTCAATTAATTAGAAAACACAAGAAAAAGTAACATACATTGCTTACAGTCTTTTTTTAGTGTAAAATTGTTCCATTATGAATACGAAATCAATCAGTACAAGAAAAATTATTACAGGAATTTTAATCTCTCTTTTTATATTTTTAGTTACTTCATGCAGCGGAATCATCGGCTACAGCGTTTTGCTCTGGAATGAAAGTGAATATAATCTTCAGGACGGAACGATTGTACCTGTATATGTAAAATCAAATATTTCAAAAGTATACGTAATCGGACTTCCGGGAACAGATGAAAAAGTTGAAATCCCGCTATGGAAACTTTCTGAACCTGAATCAAAATCAAAGGCAAAAAAGACTGCAAAAAAATACAAGGCTTACAAACAGAAGTACGCAAACTGTATTCTTGACGGACTTCCAATAAGAGACTCATATGAAAATCTTTCAAAGCAGATTTACCGCTTAAGAAAAAATGAAGTTATAAAAATTCTTTACAAAGGAAATGGTGTTGCTCCAACTAAAGGCGGCAAACCTCTTCCAGGTGAATGGCTTAGAGTTCTTACTTCAAACGGTGTTCAGGGCTGGTGCTTCAGTTATAATTTAAGAACATTTGAAATGAATGCAGATGGTTCTTATGAATCTTCACAGACAGAAGAAATTCAGGAAAAGGACACATTAATAGAACAGATTCTCACAACAAAGTGGTATCCTGATTATTACCGCACAATGATTTCAAAAAAGCAGATCAATCTTGATTACGTACAGCAGAAGTTCGGATTCGACACTGGCTATGAAAGCGGAATAACATCAATCAGACTTCACAACGTAAATGCATTCTTCCCATACTCAGGAATCAAAAAGACTGACTTTAAAGAATATGAATTTGAAAACGCACCTGTAAAGCTCATCGTAAAAAATGCAGGCTCAATCATCGTAAAATACACAGACCAGAGTGGCAAACCAAAAACTTACAGCTTCATAACATTAAACAAGGAAACAAAAATTGAAACTGTAATTCAGGACGAATACGAGAGAAGAAACAATCTTTACAAAGTGATTCAGAATCTTGGACCAGACTTTAGAAGCGGAAACTACGGAACATTATCTTTCAACGGAAATAACCGCTTCTCATGGGAAGGCTACAAAAACCTTATTCCAAGCGTAATTCCTAAAAAATGCGGAGACAGCGGAAGCGTTTCAATCAAATATTTTATTCCAGCAAATTTAAAAGCTTCGTGGGACGGCGTACTCTCCCTCAAGTTTGACAGTGCAGACAAAGAGCTTAACTTTCTTTACAAGGTTGAAGCAAACGGAATTCGTCTTGCAGTTGCAGGAATAAAGAAAACTACAAACGACGAAACTGGAAGAAACGATTATCAGGTAACACAGCCTGCAAACTCAATTGTTTTGTTCTTCCAGAAATAACAGGATTTAATTTATGGCATTTGTACAATTTTCAAAAGTCTCTCTTGCTTTTGGTGACAGAGATATTTTAAAAGATGTTTCAGTTAATTTAGCAACAGGAACAAAAGCCGCTCTCACTGGAGCAAACGGAGCCGGAAAATCTACACTGATAAAAATTATGGCTGGACTTGTTGAACCGGACAGCGGCGAACGTATTGCACAAAAGGATTCAAGGATTGCATATCTTCCGCAAAGCGGTCTTGTTCACTCAGGATGCAGTTTAAAAGAAGAAGCAGATAAAGCATTTTTGTGGGGCTATGAACTTCAGGAAAAAATTGACAGTCTTGGAGAACAGCTTAAGTTAAATCCGGAAAATGAAAAGCTTGCGGTTGAACATTCTGAACTGATGGAAAAACTTGAGCAGAGCGGATGGTACAGAAGAGATGTTCTTGCAGAAAGTGTTTTAATCGGTCTTGGGTTTGAGCGCAATGATTTTACAAAACAGACTCAGGAGTTTTCAGGCGGATGGCAGATGCGTATTGCACTTGCAAAAGCGCTGATGTGCGGACCGGACATTCTTCTTCTTGATGAACCTACAAACTATCTTGATATTGAAGCCCGCAACTGGCTTGAAAAATTTCTTCAGGATTTTAAAGGCGGATTTTTACTTGTTTCGCATGACAGATATTTTCTTGATCACACAATCAATGAAGTATACGAACTCTTTGGCGGAGATTTAAAACGCTACCCTGGAAACTTTACGCATTACGAAGAAGTTCGTGCAGTTGAACTTGAAACTCTTATTGCAGAATACAACAAACAGCAGGATGAAATTCAGCATCTTGAAGAATTCATAAAACGATTCGGCTACAAGGCAACTAAAGCAGCACAGGCTCAGGAACGGCAGAAAATGCTGGACAAGATTCTTGAAAACAAAATCGAGATTCCAGAAAACCTTAAAAAGATAAGATTTAAATTTCCTGCTGCTCCACATTCAGGACAGATCGTGCTTACAATCAAAGGCTTGTGTAAAAACTACGGCGGCCCAAACGTAATAAACAACCTGGATTTTGTTCTTGAAAAAGGCGAACGTCTTGTTGTTGCAGGACGAAACGGTGCGGGTAAATCTACACTTCTTCGCATACTTGCAGGAACTGACAAAGATTTTACCGGAAGTGTAACTACAGGCAGCGGAGTTTCAATCGGGTACTTCAGTCAGGACAGTGCAGAAAAAATTACAGGCAGTGAATCAATTCTTGAGCACATGGAAAATATTGCGCCTCTTGAACTTGTTCCAAAAATACGTGACATGCTCGGTTCATTCCTTTTCCGCGGAGACGATGTATTTAAAAGCATCAGCGTTTTAAGCGGTGGTGAAAAAAGCCGCATTGCACTTCTTGAACTTTTGCTTCGTCCTGTAAACCTTCTGATTCTTGACGAACCTACAAACCACCTGGACATGCATTCAAAGGATGTTCTTCTTGAAGCACTCAAGGATTTTGGAGGAACAGTTATTTTCGTAAGCCACGACCGAGGATTTATAGAAGATCTTTCAACAAAAGTTCTTGAGCTTACTCCGGGCAAACACAGAGAATTCGTAGGCGACTACAAATATTACATGCAGCGTCTTGAAGATGAAACAAACGGAATTGTTCCTTCAGCAGAAAATAAAAGCGCAGAAAAAAAACAGACAGCTCCTGCAGAAGAAACTAAGAGCCAGACAAAGTTAAGCTGGGAAGAACAGAAAAAAGCAGAAGCAGAAAAACGCAAGCTGCAGAAAGAAGTTGAAAAGCTTGAAAATCAGATTCTTGAAATTGAAGAGAAAAAAGAAGCTCTTGAAAATCAAATGGCATTGCCGGAAGTTTACAGCAACGGAGAAAAAGCAAAAGCCGTTCAAAAAGAAATTGATGAACTTTCAGCAAAGCTTAATGAACTTAATGCAGCATGGGAAAAAGCAGCTGAGCTTATTTAGCACCAGGTGTACAATCTTTCGGCGGGAGTTCACAGCCAAATACGGCAGTACCGCTACGCGGTGGCTGAGTGTATTTGGCTGTGAACACTCGCCTGCGCTTGTACATCTAAATTAAATCAACTATATAAAATACAAAACAATAAGGGCGGCTGTTATTGATGGCAGCCCTATTTTTATTCCGTAATTTAAAAAGTCTTTATAGCCGAATTTTATTCCCTGATTTCCAAGTATCTTTCTCCACATTACGCCGGCAAGTGCTCCAATCGGAGTAAGAAAGGCACCGATATTTGAACCGATGATTGTTGCAAATAATGCAGGTCCCTTTAATGCTTCCGGTAAAGTTTCAGTAACGGAACAAAAGAGAACGCTCATCGGAATATTGTTGATTGCGTTGCATGATAAAAATGAAGAATAACCGTATTTAAATACAAGAAACTTTTTTCCAAGAAGACCGTTGATAAATCCTGGAACACCAAGAGAGCGCAAAAATAAAATCAAAACAAACATCGTTAAAAGAAAAGGAACTAAAGTCCACGGAGCACGCTTTAAACATCTTCCAAGCTCATAAGGTTTTCTTCTTTTAACAAGTGCGTACAAAAGATTGAACAGAAACAAACTTGAAACACTCATCAAAGCAACAAACCACATTTCAATATTAATCCAGCTGCCGACAGCAAGAAGAACCGTTGCGCATACAAGATGTCCAAGCCCAATGAACAAAAGAACGATATCAGTAATGTGACCTGATCTTCCAGAAAGTCTTTTCATCGGAACTGCAAGATCTTTTTTAAAACACAAATACAGCAGAACAAAGCTTACAGATCCTGCCGCAAAAGTCGGCAAAATCATTTTTACAAGATAATCAAAAAAACTTATGCCGCCGTAAGTTGCAAGATAAATATTCGTAGGATTCCCGATTATCAAAGCCATGCTCCAGGTGTTAGCCGCAACAAAAACAGTCACAAGATACGGAAGAGGTTTAATTCCTGCATTCGACGCAAAATAACAGATAAAAGGAGTAAAAGTTAAAACAATAATATCATTCGAAGTAAAAACTGTAAGAACTGAAACAATTACATAAAGAAATACAAAAAGTTTTTTCTGACTCTGCCCGGATTTTTTTAAAGTTGCATTTGCAAGGTATCTGAAAAATCCAACCTCATCAAGAAAAACAGAAAGTACCGTCATTGAAATAAAAAGAACAAGAATCTTTACAGGATTAATTGCACTGTCTGCAAAAATTGAATCTACAACATATCTAAAAGAAAATTCAGTGTTCATGAAAAAAGATTTTAATTATGCACACTGATTTTTGCAAGTAGGGAAAAATACGATTATTTACTCCAGGTGCATAGACTATTTACCTGGAGCAAATAGCTTATTTACTGAGGGTAAATAGCTTATTTACTGAGGGTAAATAGCTTATTTACCTGGAACTTATAACTTTGGAAAAGTCACATTTCTGATTTTTTTTTATATGTTTTTTAACAAGTCAATGATCTGTAAAAAAAATAAGAGATAAATTATCACAGTCACTAAGCAAACTTGCGTTAGTCTAAGGACTTTGCTCCGTTGCTCTAAGGGCAAAGCTCTGTTGGTCTAAGGACTTTACTCCGTTGCTCTAAGAGCAAAGATCCGTAGTCCTTAGAGCAATGCTCTCTAGGTCTAAGACCTACGCGGATTTGGTCTAAGATCAGATTAAATCTAACGAACTTTCTGAGCCTTTCCGGCATCATTTATTTCAAACGTTACATTACCAGAAGTATTTGTATTTTCTATATACAAATATTCACCAGGCTTTGCAGGATATTTTTTATAATATCCAACCCATCTGTTCTGAGCATTTATTGAGTACATTGGTCCAAGAGCCCCGTTTGATGTTTTACTATCATCATCCATAAGGCCTGCAGCGACCATGAAATAAAAGTTGTCACATGTAATTTTCCAAGACACTATATAAAATCCATTATCTGCTTCTGTAAACAGAATAGATTTACTAGGCTCTTTTAACTCCCATGTTGTAGGAAGGCCTGCTACAGTATTTGGACCAGCCTCATTATCTCCACCTTTAAGGAAAAGTCCAAGTTTTTTACTGTTTCTATTATTTCCTGTTATAGTACTGCCAGGCCATTTTTTATTACCTCCAAAATCCTTATCTTGTATTACAGCATTATCTCGGAGTTTCAAAATTGAAGAACTATTATTAATTCTGATTACTGTTCTTTGAGCTATTTCATAGCCATATACTGTAGAACCATTCTTTGTTGCAGAAGCAGTAATATTAAATGTCTGTCCATAATATTTATTTGAAGTATCACCTATAGTTTGTTCCACAGTTGCATTCGTAATAGTTTTTGATACTCCAGTCTCATCTGTTCCTCTTGATAATGTGTTATTATTATTATCATCTCCAACCCATTTGCTTTGATTTCTTCTGTCATACTGCATATAACTTGCACCCAATGTTACACTAGGTGTTTCACAATCGATTTTAATTTTTGCAGTCAAAGGCTGAATTGCTGTAAAATCATCTTCTATGATTGTATCTGTTTTTTGAATGCGAATTACAGGTGTTTCAATTCCAGATGCAGTATATTCTTTACTTCCTGATCCTGCTGGGAATTTTGAACCACCTGCGGCATCCACAACAAGTCCCGCTGGAATCACTATATCATATGATGCACCCTTACATGGCAAAGAAGCAAATGTTAATTCAACAGTCTTTCCAGTAATATTAGTTTTATAACTCTTAATTCCTGCCTTTAATATGTGACTTTCAGTATTCTTATATTCATCAACAATATCTTCATCATCAACTGAATATTCATACCTTAAGATATACTTTGGGCTAAGATCCCGTACAAAAGATGAAGAAGCACCATTTGTTCCATATTCATAATAATCTGTAAATGTAGCCGGCAATGAATTAAATTCATTTTTAGTTAGTACTGGAGGAACTTTCATACCATTCACTTTCTGTGTAATGGTTACTTCACCACTTCCAGCTTTTACATCTTTCGTATATTGAATTTTTACAGTTGTAGCTGAAGCAGATTCTGTTACTGTAATTCCATTCTCTTTAATTGCAGGAAGAGTCTTAATGATTGTAATGCTCTTCTTATCTTTAAGATTTATTTTGTATGCAGCTTTCAGAGCATTTTGAATTAATGGAACTGCTTCAGATGTAACTTCTGCATTTGAATCATAAATTTTTCCACCATTCAATTTGAATTCTATTACATTCAATTTATCAACATCAGTACCGCCATCTTTGACTTTATAATTAAATACAAATTCACGGTCACCGGAAGAACTGACAGAAGACATATTATAATATTTTTTTGCAACATCAGTATCATTATTCAACCTGATCTGAGGCATTCCACTTGCACCTTGAGTAAACTTAAGTGTTTTATTAAATCTGATTTTAATCGGAATAACTGTATCTTCAGAGCCTTCTGTATCACCGTAACAGCCGTCTGCTTTTGAAGTATAAATGTATTCAACCTTTAAAGTCTGAGTATCTACAAGGAAAGCATAACTCTGTGTTACTTCATTATTATTATAATCCCTGAGTACAGCCTTATAATTAAGGGAAGAACCTTTTAAGCTAGTTCCTGCAGATGAATTTGCTACTGTTGCAGAGAATTTATACCACTTCTTGCCGCTTTCAGTCACCGGTGAAGTCGTATTGATTGTTGGAGTAACTTCATTTCCGTTACAGGTAAGAGTAAAGAGATTTACACCAGCACCATTCCACTTAGCCCTGACAGTATCAATGCCCCACGCATCAATTGCATCATCTCTTATCATACCATTTACAGTAATAGAAGAAGATGAAGTAAAAGCAGGGATTCCGTTGGTATAAGTTATTCCGCCACTTACAGGTTTACCTTCAGAATTCTGTGTAAAAGTTTTTGTATCATAAACAATATTCGTAAATTGAATTGATGGAGGCTCGATATCACCAAGAATTGTGTAATCCTTTGTAAGAGCATTTCCGTTTCCATCTTCTACACGGAATACAAAACTCTGATTTGAAAGCCTGTGTCCACTAGAACCGTCGATTCCAAGATCATCAAAAATATTAAGAGGAAGCTCTGCTTTATATTTCTTTTTCTGAGTAGCAGGATCAGTTCCGTCAGCAGTAAGAGTTATAGGAAGTGCTTTTCCAGTTTTTAAATCTGAAGTTGAAGAGCTTGTATTGTTCCAGCCTGAATATCCTTTGTCAGAATAATGAACTATTGCAGCATCGTCAGTCATATAAGCAACTTTGAGTGAGCTTACATTTGTATCATCAGTCGCTTTAATTACGAAAGTAAAATCTCCGTCTGCGTTTCCAAATAAAGTTTCACTGTTTGATTTTTCTGTACCGGAAACTTTATGAGAAATTTCTACAGAAGGGAAGGTCTTATCTTCTACCTTTATGTAACCGTCTTTTGCAGCAGCAACATTATCATGAATATCTTTTGTTTCAAATTTTACATAATAAACAGCGCAGTCAGATGGAACTTCAAGATTAAAGAATACGTTATTTTCATCAGTTCCTGTGTAAATTATTTTTTTATCGTAATCATCAACAATTGCTCCTGAAGCTGAACCTTGTCTTACAGTTGCATAAACTTCTTTTATAGCAGAATCGTCATAAGCGTTCCCAAGAATTTTTGAACCTGCATAAACAGAAAGCGGTGAAGAACTTGAAGAGCCAAGGTTAACTTCAATCCATGGATTAGCAGCTTCTTTCCACAAGCAGAAATTTCCGTGAGATTTATTTCCAACATTTCCAGAAGCATCTTCTGTTTTTGTTACAATTTTTAATACATGCTTATTTGCATCAAGATTTTTAAGATTACAGTTTGCAATTACTACATCTATTTCCCATGCTCTAAGACTGTCTACAATCTTATATTTTTCAGGAGCCATATCACCAGGAATATTATTTTGATCCTGAGCAAGACGAACTTCATAATATGTTGTTGAATCATCAGTTGACTTTACATAAACATCAATATACTTAATTGTATTATCATCTGTTGTTGAACCTGCAATTGTAAAGTCTCCGGTAACAAAATTTGAAACCTTTGTAATATCCTTGTAATCCGTTATGGAAGTAAAATATGTTGAATCAGTTTTTGTTAATGGACTTGAAACAGAAACTATAGGTGCGTCCTTATCTACAACAACAGTACGTGTCTTTTTTGAATCTGCAGAAGTATTACCTGAAGTATCAACAGCAGAGGCGATAATTTCATAGTCACCTGCATCCTGTGTTGAAAAATCAATATTATTTACAGCCCAGGTTATTTTTTTTGAAGTAAGATCTTCTGTCCAGGTTGAAGCAGAATCAGAAACAAAACCATTTCCTGTTCCGTCATCAACTACCCAACCAGAAGCAGTGTGCTTCCATGTATAATTTGCACAAGTTACTGTAAGTGAATCAACTCCCGTATCATCCTTTGCAGTTCCCCTTACACTAAAAGTTCCCTGAACATTTTCACGCGGAGAAGGATCCGTAATTGTAACAGAAGGACCGACAATATCTACACTTTCACCAAGCCCAATCTGACACGAAGCAAGAGCAAATAAAGAGGCTGCTAAAGTAACACTGAATAATTTATTAAATAACTTTTTCATATTTCTGCCTCCCCCATTAGTTCTCTGGATTCCAATCATAACTATGCTTGTTTCTTCCATAAATATATTGACCATAAGTACATTCTGCATCTGCTGGATCTTGCCAGCTACCTCGACAATGAACCTGAAGTGTAAAGTCCGTCAATAATTGCCAGCTACACCAGTAATAGCTATAAGCAGCATTATTATTTGGATTTACTTTTTTCTCATATGCTATCTGATAATCTTTTCTTTCTGAACTGTTTTGTGTTAAAGGCCAGCCTGCAGTAAATGAAGCTCCTTCTGGTGTTTGAGCACCATATATTCCCATATTACCAGCTTCATTATAACTACATCTTGCATCACTCCAATTATTTCTTCCTACAAAGTCATAATGAAGAACAGTTTTGAATGCTCCTTCATACCCATCTGCAGACTTACTTCCAATTGAAGCTGTTGCTTTTATAAAATATTTTTCTGCCGTTGAATATGTTCCGTCCCCCGCAATATCTGTTACAACAGTTGAACCAGTATTTTTGTCTGTTACTAAAACAGATGCTGTTAAACCTTTTACCGTAGCACTGGTTACATTTCCTGCATTTGTATGCACTGTGCTGTTATTAGTATTTGTAGTCACAGTTTTTCCACTGGTTGTTACAAATGTCTTTTGATATTTAATTATTGCATCTGGTGTTTCACAATCAATTTTTGCATTCACCTTTCCGCTTGGCTCAGACTCTTTTTTATTTGTAGCTGTTCTATTAATTCTGATTACTGGAGTTGCTACAGCATCAATCTTAAATTTATATTCATTTGCTGCAATAGCTTCTGTATTGTAATTATACGCAGCATCATGTACACAAGCAGCATCAAATGTTAGATAATATTCTACACCATTTACAAGATTACCAATGAAATGAGAATCTTTTACTTTAAGTGTAAGTGTCTTTCCGTCGTCACTTCTCGTCATATCATTAATATCAAATTCAGCCTTATGATATTCAAGTTTTTCTAATGTAGAACGAATATCTGCAACCTTTCCACTTTTTGCACCAATATCGTATTGATATGCAAGAACATATTTTGTACTAATATCAGGTTTTGCATTCGTTTCTGAGAAATCCAGTCCATTTGTATACTGCATATATGGACCTTCGGCGATTAATGTATCAATACCGTTTTCATCCTTTCCATATTTAAATACGTTAGTTGATGAACCGCAAAGATTAATTTTATCAGCAGAAGTTGCTGACGGACTATTAAACAATTTAAGGAAAACATCTTCACTGATTACAGGAGGAATGTACCAGTCTTTAGTACGCTGCAAAACAAGAGAACCACTTTCAATTTCCACAGGTTCATTGAAAGTAAGTTTGATTTCAACAGATCTTTCTTTAGTTGTAGAATCAACTGTAGATTCAACAACGCCGCCTTTTGAAGGAGTGTATGTAACAATATAAGGCGCAATGCTGTCTAGATCGAGTTTTAATAAATTGAATTCACTTCCTACACCTGTTCCCGTAAAAATACCTTCAACTTCTGCACCATTAAGAGTGATTGAATTATCTTCAGGAATTGTAAGATCCTTTGCTTCAAGTTCAACATCTTCGGGAATTGTATATTCAAAGTAAAGAGTATTTGATTCATTTCCGCTTTTTAAATATGCACGGCGGTCTGCGGCTGCAACTTCAGTTCCGTCTTTATATTTAAAGTTTGTACCGGAGAGCTGAATATAAGGAACTTTTGTTCCGCCCTTTGTATCAACAGTAACACGCTGAGTAAAGTTTGCCTGAAGTCTAAGAGTATCAGATGCAGTTAAAATACTTTCAGTTGTATAATCAGCTTCAATAGATTCAAGCTCACCAACTTCTTCAAATGCGATTGTAAGGTTATTTTTTGTTTCACCACCAAGCTTATCTTTTGCATAAAGAATAAGATTAAACTGCTTACCAGACTGAGGTGCCCCGGAAGATCCGTCCGACAATCTGAATGAAACATATTCATAAGTACCTTTTACAAATGCCTGAGTCTGATCGTATCCTGTAGATTCAGAGGCAGGAAGTTGTACAGTACAGTTTTCTATAGGCATATTATTTTCTGTTACAGGTGTAATTTTAAAATCTGTCTTTTTAAGCTTACACATAACAAGAGGATCTGTACTTGTTGTCCAGGTAGTGTCCCCGTCTTGTTTATACGAAACGCTGAAAGAAGGCTTTGAAGTAAACTTGTTAAGACGGAATGTTTTTATAGTAACGTTGTCTGTAGTATCTTTACATGCAAACATGAATACTTTTGCATCGTTTATTACGTTTCCTGCACTGTCCTTAAAATCATTAAAGAAATCATAAGTAACAGAGAATGTATTTTTCTTTTTTGTTGATTCATAAGTAACCGGGCTTGATGCTGTAAGTTTTCTGACTTTTATATTTTGTGCAGAAGTTCCAGGTGGTGTTGCATCCGCAGAGAAATCATAAGTGTCAAAGAAAGCTTCTGCTTTTGCAATGTCCGAATTACCTGCAGGAAGCCATGCAACTGCAATTTTAGATACAGACTGATTATCAATTGTATATCCTGAAATTGTAAAATCATTTACATTCAGCGATGGAACAGAATTTTCATGAGGATCTTCAATAATGATTGTTGCAGCGTCACCATTTGTAACTTTTGTATCAACAGCTCTAAGATAAACTGTAGCAGGGCTATTTGTATCAGTTACTTTAAGTACAAGCTTATAAGGACCATCAACATTCGGAGCAGTCAAATCAAAAGACTTATCACGAAGTCCTGACTCAACAGAAACAGAAGAAAATCCTGTAACGCTTCCTGCACTCGTAAAAGCAGAATCAGCAACAAACTTATACTGAATCGAAGCAATTCCGTCATCATCAAAAACTGTAACAGGAACAGAACCACCTACGCCTACAGTGATTTTTCCGCCGTCATCAATGTCACCAATCATCGTGTTGTATTTTACATGCGGAACATCATAGGCACTTTCAAATGCTAAATAATCTTTTTTTTCAGTTACAATATTTCCTGCAGTATCGCGGGCTATAAGCTCAGGTCTAAGATAATGAACGCCTGTTGCAAGTGAAGGACGAGCTGCAATCAATTCACTTTCTGTAAATTCAAATTCAGGAGAGAATTTATTTTCTGTACTTTCAGGCATTGTTTTTTCTATTATAAGGTTATCTCCCTCATAAAGCCTGATTTTTGCACCTCCGATTCCATAAGAATCTTTTAGAGTACAATACAAAACAAAATTCTGATTCTGAAAGTAATCTTTATTTTCAGGATTATCTCTAAGGGCTGTTTTTCCTGTATATTCAGTTTTAAAATCTGCAAGAGGCAAAAGACGTGCTGTATATGAGCCGCGACGGATTGCAACTTTACCAACCTTAGGGTCGTTACTATCAATAATATATGTTCGTGAAGCAGATGAATATTCAGAACCGTTCTTATTTTTATCAAGAGCTGCAATTTCAAAGGAAACTTCTACATCTTTGTCAAAAGTAAAATTACATTCAAAATTATTTCCTGAAACTCCGCAAGATTTACTGCCTGCATATTCAACACCGTTGATTTTATACTTATAATCAAACTTGATTTTTTCACAACCGATGTTATCTTCAGCAGTTCCTTTAATTGTAAAATTTCGCGGAACAAAAGCGTTATTAGAAGGACTTTCAACAGTCAGAACAGGAGCTTCCAGGTCAACGGCTTCTCCCATACCAACGTCACAAGAGATTGTTAAAAAATTAAATACAGTCAATGCTGCCACAAGAAAAGAGCTAAAAGTTTTTTTCATATTATCACCACTTTTTTCGCTAGCACTCTGTATAAAATTGATTTATTTTAAACAGATCCACCTAATAAAACTCATCTCATTATCGGCATAATCTCGCATTCTCAATATGGAGATTTTTGACATTTACTAATTGTACACCCGTTTTTTTTTATCCGTCAAATTTTTTTTTAAACTTTTTTTGAAGAAAATTTTTAATTTAAACTTAAAATAATTTCTATTAAATATTAACAAAATTGCCTCCCAGTCGCTCAATTTTATTAACTCTATAGGACTCATTTTTTTTTAAAACACAATAGTTCTATAGAAAACAAACTCTTTAATGTGATAAAATACTCTTGAGTTCTCTGATTAAAAATTACATTATGAGAATTTACATAATTGACGCGAAGGAGTATTGAGAGGGCCGAAAACATTCTGTTTGTTGCTGTCGCGGTAGCGACAAAATAAATAGTTACTTTGCAACAAACAGCATGTAGATGCGACAGCATCGGTTTTGGAACTCTCAAGACGACTGGGAGTCAATTTTTTAAATTAAAAGGAAGTTTTTATGAAAGTTTTAGTTATTGGTGGTGCAGGATATATTGGAAGTCACGTTGTAAAGGAACTTATGGCTTGTGGTCACAAAGTTACTGTTTTTGATAACCTTTCAAGCGGACTTAAGCAGAATCTTTTTAAAGAAAATGATTTTATAAAAGGCGACATTCTCAATGTAAAAAATCTTGAAAAAGCATTTGAGCGCGGATTTGATGCATTCATTCATCTTGCAGCATTTAAGGCTGTAGGGGAAAGCATGATTTATCCTGAAAAATATTCAGTAAACAATATTAACGGAACTTTGAATATTTTGAACGCAGCCGTAAAGCATAACTGCAATTACATGGTTTTCTCTTCAACTGCCGCAGTTTTTGGTGAACCTCAGTATGTGCCTGTTGATGAAGAGCATCCAAAAAATCCTGAAAATTACTACGGATTTACAAAGCTTAAAATAGAAGAATTCATGAAGTGGTACGATCAGCTTAAGGGACTTAAATTTGCAGCACTCAGATATTTTAATGCAGCAGGTTACGATCCGGAGGGTGTTCTTTACGGTCTTGAACAGAATCCTGCAAACCTTCTTCCTGTAATCATGGAAACTGCATGCGGCAAAAGAGAAAAGATGAGTGTCTTTGGAAGCGACTACCCTACCCGCGACGGCACCTGTATCCGCGACTACATTCATGTTTCAGATCTTGCATCAGCACATGTGAAAGCACTTGAATATATTTCTTCAAAGAACGAAAGCATCACGCTGAATCTTGGAACAGGAAACGGAATTACTGTTACGGAAATGCTTGAAGCTGCACGCCGTATCACAGGAAAAGAAATCAAGGCTGATTATGTTGGACGCCGCCCTGGAGATCCTGCACAGCTTACTGCAAAATCAGATCTTGCACAAAAGGTTCTTAACTGGAGCGCAAAATTTTCTGATGTAGACACTCTTGTAAGTTCAACATGGAATGCCTACAGGAAATTTTTTAAGCTGTAAAAATTAATACTTAAAAATCAACTCCCAGCGGAAGACCAGCCCGAAAAAAAGGCTAGCTTGAAGTTTCACTGCTAGTTCCGCGCTACGCCCTTCGGCACGCCGTACGCACTTGCTACGCCGTGTGTGCAGATTTTTTTTTCAGTCTGATCTTCCGCTTACGTTGATTTCTATAAATTCTATATTAAAGCTCAAAAAATTATTCTCTCAATATTCCTTCGCGCCAATTTTTTTTATTCTATTTATAATTCTAAATTAAATAGCTTCTAAAATCAGTTTTAAAACAATAATCCGTTGATTTCTATATCTTCTATTTAAAGCTAGAAAATTTACCACAGAAAATTTATCAAATTAATGAATGACAAATTGGCACAAATTTTGCTAAAATAAGCCATTATGAAAAACTTTGAAGAATTTGGAATTAAAGTTCCAGGCATTCTTTTGCCGAAAAAAAAGGATTTGAAATCATGGAGTGTTGTTGCATGTGATCAGTACACGCAGGATGCTGAATACTGGAAAAATGCAGAAAAGGCAGCAGGTACAAATCCATCAACGTTGAATCTTATTCTGCCAGAAGTTTATTTAAACTCTCCGGATAAAAAAGAACGCATTTCAAAAATTAAAGAATCTATGACTTCATATATGAGCGGTGATATTTTTGACGCGGAAACAGAAGAGTTTATTTATCTTGAACGCACTACTGCTTACGGAAGATGTCGCCACGGTCTTATTGTTGCTGTGGATCTTGAAACTTACGAATGGAAACCTTTCAGCAAAGCTTTGATCCGCGCAACAGAAGCTACAATCGTTGACAGAATTCCTCCAAGAAAAGAAATTCGCAGCGGTGCACCTCTTGAACTTCCGCACATCATGCTTCTTGTAAATGATCCAAACCGCACTCTTGTTGAAGCAGCCGGTGAAAATGCAAAAAAGAATTCTCCTGTTTATGACGGAGACCTTATGCTTAACTCGGGTCACATCACAGGCTGGGCTGTTAAATCTGATGAAGATCTTGAAAAAGTTCACAAGGCTCTTGAAAATTTGAAAAAGGCAAATACTGCTTCAGACGGAAGCTCTTTCCTTTTTGCAGTAGGAGACGGAAATCATTCTCTTGCAACTGCAAAGGCTGTATGGGATGAAGAAAAAACAAAAGCTTCTCCAAATCAGAATGTCCGCTACGCACTTGTTGAAATCGTAAACATCTACGACACAGGTCTTACATTCGAACCGATTCACCGCGTAATGTTCAATACTGATGCAGAAAAACTGATGAATTATGTTGCAGAAAAACTCGGCGGTAAAATTGTTGATGCTGATTCTGCAGATGCAATGAGCAAGAACGTAGAAGCATCAAAAGCAAACTTTGGTTTCATGTTTACAAAAAACGGTACTACTGTAAACAAAGTTGTTGAAACTCCAATTACAGAACTTGCAGTAAGCCGTCTTCAGCCTGTACTTGATTCATTCATTGCAGAAAACAGCGGAATTGAAATTGACTACATTCACGGAACTGATGAAGTTGTTCGTCTTGGAAAAAAAGAAAATGCAGTAAGCATCATGCTTCCACCGATTGCAAAAGATTCATTCTTTGAAACAATCAGCGGCTCCGGTCCTCTTCCACGCAAAAGTTTCAGCATGGGTGAGGCAGACGAAAAACGCTTCTATCTTGAATGCAGAAAATTATTCAGTTAGAGATTGAACATTTGCCCGGAAGTTTATATAAAGTTTGATATAAAAATCTGAAGCGAGATGAGAAAGACCGAAAACACCCAAATCCCGGAAGATTTTTATTCACATAAAATAAATAACGCGAGGGCAAATGAGCAGGGGCAAAATGATTCGTGCCATTGAGCGATAGTTTCTTTGCAATGGTACGCATCAAGCGATGCTAATCGCGTTTTTGAACCTGAACATTTGCCCGGAAGTTTTTAATTTATATATAAGGAACAAAATATGATCGTAATGAAATTTGGCGGTTCTTCAGTTGCAAACGCTGACCGCATCAGACACGTTGCTGAAATTATTCAGACTTACAAGGATGAACTTCCTGCAGTTGTACTTTCTGCAATGGGAGACACAACAGACCATCTTCTTGAAGCTGCAGACATGGCAGTTGAGGGAAAAGTTGATATTGAAAAAATTGAAAAGCTTCACTTTGATACAGCAAAGGAACTTGAAATTGAAGTGCCTGCAATCAAAGAACTTCTTGATGAACTTAAGACTCTTCTTACTGGTATCAGCATGCTGAAGGAACTTTCAAAACGTTCACGCGACTATCTTGTTTCATTTGGTGAAAGAATGTCTGTACGCATGATGGCAGCATATCTTACAAAGCTTGGAACTCCTGCAAAATTCTATGACGCATGGGACATCGGTATTGTTTCTGACAGCAACTACATGAGCGCAGAACTTCTTGATGAAGTATGGGACAACATTCCAAAACATTTAAGCGACTACAAGAACGGCAAGCAGAAGGAAATCCCGATTATTACAGGCTTCATCGCAAAAGATAAAAACGGAACAATCACAACTCTTGGACGCGGCGGTTCTGATTTAAGTGCTACAATGATCGGTTCTGCAATGGGCGCAAAAGAAATTCAGACATGGAAAGATGTTGACGGAATTATGACTACAGATCCACGTCTTGTAAAAAATGCAAAGCCTGTTCCTGAAGTAACTTATGAAGAAGCACAGGAACTTGCAATTTTCGGTGCACAGGTTCTTCATCCACGCTCAATGATTCCATGCCGAAAGACAGGAACTCCAGTTCGCGTTAAGAACAGTTACAACATAAAGAGTGAAGGAACTCTCATCGTAGAAAAACACACAGGCACAGTACCTCCAGTTACTGCACTTACAAAAGTAAAAAACATTACACTCATTGATATTCAGTCCAGCCGCATGCTCGGAGCTTCAGGATTCCTTGCACACATCTTCAATCAGTTCCTCAAGTGGAACATCAGCATTGACGTAATTGCAACTTCTGAAGTTTCAGTATCGCTTACTGTAAATACAAAGGGCGATCTTTCAGGACTTCTTGAAGATCTTGCACGTGTTGCAGAAGTTAAGGCAACAGCAGGAAAAGCAATCGTTACTGTAATCTGTGACGCAAGCCATTCTTCAAACATTCTTGCAAAGGCATTTACTGCTCTTTCAAATGAAGGAATCAATGTGCAGATGATCAGCCAGGGTGCAAGTAAAGTTAACATCAGCTTCCTTGTAGATCAGGATCAGGGGGATAAAACAATCCAGGTCCTTCACGACGCATTGTTTTAAGAAAAAGATGAGTCTCATCTGACAAAACGATTTTTATCATTTTAAGGAATATTTTATGAAGATAGCTTTAGTTGGATATGGAAAAATGGGTCACATGCTCGAACAAGCAGCAGCAGCCCAGGGACATGTTGTAGTTGCAACAATCGATCCTTTTGCAGAAGATGCAAAGTACAAGGTTGCACCGGGAGACACAAAAGCAATTGTTGATGCAGTAAAAGAAAGCGGTGCTGAAGGAATCATTGAATTCACACACCCCGCTTCTGTTATGGCAAACATCAAGGCTCTTCTTCCAACAAAACTTCCGCTTGTAGTTGGAACAACAGGCTGGAATGACAGACACGAAGAAGTGGCAAAGCTTGCTGCAGAATGCGGCGGTTCAATCATGACAAGTGCAAACTTTTCTATCGGCGTAAATCTTTTCTATAAGATTGTTGAAGAAGCATCAAAGCTCATCAGCACTTTTGATGAATATGATGTTGCAACATGGGAAATGCATCACAATCAGAAAGCGGACAGTCCTTCAGGAACAGCAATCGATATTGCAAAACGCGTAATGGCCGGTATGCCTAAAAAGACTGAAATTGTTACTGACGCATTCCACGAACGTCCAAAGGAAAATCAGATTCACATTTCAAGCACAAGATGCGGAAGTGTTCCTGGAACTCATTCTGTTTTCTACGACAGCCTCGCAGATCAGATTGAACTTCGTCATACAGCAAGAAGCCGCCAGGGATTTGCAAGCGGTGCAGTACACGCTGTTGTTAATCTTAAACAGCTCCTTGATGAAGGAAAACTCACAGCAGGAAAACTCTACGGAATGAACGACGTATTCCCGGGAGTTTTTAACTAAGCAGAAAATATGGATTTTAATCTTCAGCAGCGGCAGTTACAAAAACAGATTCAGACTATGAGCCAGAAGCAGATAATGTCTCTAAAGATATTGTCTCTTTCAAGCTCAGATATGAAGAAAGAAATAATTAAAGCTGTTGAAGAAAATCCGGTTTTATCATTTAAAAAAAATACTTACCGAACTGACTACACAAGAACAGCATCAGCCTCCGCAAGCGGTGAAGAGGCCGCTGAAAATTTTCAGTCTGCACTTGAAGCAAAAGCCGACACAAGAGAAAGCCTGCAGGATCATTTGATGCAGCAGATTAACCTCATGCGGCTTACAGACAGCGAAAAATCAATCTGTGAAAAACTTGTTTTTAATCTTGATAAAAACGGCTTCCACATTCAGTCCCCAATTTCTTTACTTGATAAAAAAGATAAAGCACAGACGCCGCAGGTTCTTGAAAAATGCATTAGTCTCATTCAGGAACTTGAGCCGGAAGGAGTCTGCGTAAAAAACCGTGATGAAAGTCTTATAGTTCAAGCAAGATTATTAAACGCTCCCCTTCTTGTAATGTACATTCTTCATTTGGGCTGGGAAAAGATTTTAAATCCTCCTGTGCCGGAAAAAATCCTCACAAAAATTGAAAACGAACTTAAGAGCCTTGAAAAACTTTTTGGGCTTACAGATAAAGAAAAAAAATTCAGTGAACTTGATCCGACACTTGATGATGTTGATGAAGCACTTTTGTTTTTCAGAAAATTAAATCCAAATCCTGCAGCAAATTATTCAACGCAGGAAACTCATTTCATAGAGCCTGACATTGAAGTTGAAGAAGTTACAAATGAAACAATTATAGACGATGACGATTCGCTTGTAACTCACAACGGAAAAACATACGTCATTAAAAATTTAAGCCCGCTTCCACAGATTATAATAAACAAAAAATATCTTGATTTAAATCAGACAAAAAAAGAATTATCAAAAGATGAAGCTGCAAAAATAAAAGAGAACATCCGCAAGGCTCAGGATTTTATAGATTCGATTGAATACAGACAAAACACCATCAACAGCGCATGCTACGAAATAATTAAAAAGCAGATTGATTTTATAGAAAAAGGTCCGGGTCATCTTATTCCTCTCAAGCAGCAGGATATTGCATCTATAATCAACGTACACGAAACAACAATTTCCAGAATGGCAAACAGTAAATTCATAAAATGCCGCTGGGGAATTCTTCCGGTAAAAAAATTCTTTTCAAATGCCGCAAGCGTTACCGACGGCTCTTTCAGCAAAGATCAGGTTATTTTTGAAATAAAAAAAATCATTGATGCAAACACAGAAGAAAAAAAACTTAGCGATGAAAAAATAAAATCTCTTCTTGAAAACAAGGGAATAAAAATTTCACGGCGGACAGTTGCAAAATACAGAAGCCAGATGTTCATAAGCTCTTCATACAACCGCTGAAACAAAAAAAGACCGCTTGTGTTTAAGCGGCCTTCCAGTATTAAAAATCAAACTTCAGTTCATTCTGATTTTTAGAAACTACTTTTTTTCCTGAACCTTATCCTTTGCTTTTGTAACTGTAACGTCAAGAACATCCATCATCTTATTGAGGGCTGCTGCAAAGTCAAAGTCATCTCCTGTAACATGAGCATTTCCACCCCAGCGGAAATTAACAGTTGTTTCAAAGAAGAATTTCTTGTCTTCCTTAACATGAATCATCAAATCAACAATTAAGTTTTCTGCATACTTAATGCGTTCAAGCTTTTTATTGATTAATTCTGTCTGATCCTTATCTAATGTAAATCCCTGTGCTGAAATTGACTTATTCATGGGCGTCTCCTTAAATTGGTATTTTTAACTGCGGCTGCAAACTACAACCCTGATATAATTATTATAATACGGAATTATCAAAAAAGCAAAAATTATTTTTATTTTACATTCAAAGAAATCATTTCATCCAGAACACGCAAAAGTTCATTGATATCAAACGGCTTTGAAACAAATGCATTCATTCCTGATTCAAGGGCCTCCTTCTTATCTTCATTAAATGCGTTGGCAGTCATTGCAACAATTGGAACTCTTCTTCCGTCATCAATTTTCTGTTCAAACTCGCGGATAGTTTTTGTTGCTTCATATCCGTTCATAACAGGCATCTGAACATCCATAAGAATACATTTGTAATAACCTGGTTCAGAAGCTGCATATCTGTCTGCACCAAGTTTTCCGTTTACAGCTTCATCAAGAACGAATCCAACCTGCTTCAAAAGTTCACGGGCAATGTCTCTGTTAAGTTCATTATCTTCAACAAGGAGTATTCTGACACCTTTAAATTTATTAAGATCCACAGGAGCCTGCTTCTTTTTTTCCTGCTCAACAAATTTTGCTTCTTCTGCAGATTCAAAATCAAAGCAGACAAGAAATTCAGATCCCTGATCAATTTCACTTTTTACAAAAATTGAACCGTTCATAAGATCTACGATATTTTTTGTAATTGCAAGACCAAGCCCTGTTCCCTGAATCTGATAATTTGAATTATTTTCATCACGCTCAAATGGATCAAAAAGTTTTTCCTGAAATTCCTGACTCATTCCGATTCCATTATCTTTGATTCTAAACTGATAAGAAACATAGCCTTCTGCAATCTGCGGCATTTCTGAAACCGTAAATTTAATCATTCCGTTTTCAGGTGTGTACTTAACGGCATTTCCAAGAATATTTATAAGTACCTGATTCAATCTGAGGTTATCGCAGTGAACAAGCTTCTGAAGGTCACCGTGGCGTTCAATAGTGTAATTGATTTTCTTTGCCTGAATCTGCGGCTGAACGACATTATCAACATCCTGAATTACTCTTTCAAGTGATGTGATGTTTGTCTGAATCTTCATTTTTCCGCTTTCAATTCTGCTCATATCAAGAACATCATTTATAAGGCCAAGAAGATGTTTTGAACTGCTTCTGATTTTTTCAAGATATGAATTAACTTTTTCTACATCATTTACATGACGCTGGGCAAGCTCCGTAAATCCTACAATCGCATTCATTGGAGTTCGAATGTCATGGCTCATGTTTGAAAGGAAATTTGATTTTGCCTTTGTTGCACTTTCTGCCATTACAAGCGCATCCTGTAAAGTCTTTCGCTGCTTCATTTCATGTTCAGTTTCTTCATCAACATTCATAAAACCTAAAAGAATATTTCCAGATTCACTTTCATTTCCAAGCTTGATAATCTTGAGCTTCATGTAGGAAAGCTTTGAATTGATGTATGATCTGAATGAAACAAAAAAACTGTCACGCTCATTGTACTGCTTCATGAGGTTTTCGCGGGAAAGTGCCATACGCATCATGTCGCGGTCCCCTTCATAAACAGAAAGGCTTACATAAAAATCAAGGGCATCTTCATACCGCTGCTCACCAAACTCATCAGAATAAAATGCGCCTACATAATCATCACGGCGGACAACACGAACTTTACTTGTAAAAAGATTGACCATGTAAACATTTGAATAATCCATGGAAAGCGCATTAATAACTTCCATCTGATACGACTGTTCCTCTTCATGAGAAAAGCTTGTCGTAATATTTTTTACAACGGTAATTCCAAGAACATCATTTGTAAACTCATCGTTCGTCAAAAGAGTTGTATATCTGAAGCAGAATTTTCTTCCTTCAAAATCCTTCTGGATAATATCAAACCACGTAGAAAATTTTTCAGTGATAAAGGAATCCATAAGAAAATATATGTCAGAATTTTTAAGAAAGATCTCCTTGCCTTTTTCATCAGTAATATCTTTTGCCATAAGATCTATAAAATCTGAATATGAATAATCTTCTGAAATATTATAATAGTCACGCGAAGAAACTATTTTGTCTCCCATTTTTTGAACAGGAGTGCCGACAAGTTTATCTTTAGTCAGGTTAAATTCATAAACTGAAACTGCATCAGAAAGAAGAGCTTTTTTATACTGAGAAGCACTTACAAGATCTTTTTTAATGGTTTTTGCATTATCCAGCTGATATGCCTGATCAACTGTAAATGAAAAAATATAATCCTTGTAAATTCTAAACACAGTAAAATACCATCTGTATTCGCTGTTGTTAGAATAAAAATTTGATCTATAAACTAAGCCGGTTCTGTTAATTTCCCGCTCAGCAATCAGATTATCAATATCACAAATTCTCTTATACTTTTCAAAATCATTTGCGGCAACATGAGCGAGCATTTCATTAGAATAAAGATTCCAACTCTTATGAAGCGGAATTTCCTTGATGTACCCCGGGCCAACAATAACTCTAAAAACTTCCGTATTGCTTCTGTTGATTCTTAAAATCTCTGTATAAATTCCTTCTGAAGCCGCATGAACAAAATCCTTGTAATATCCGATTTTATCTTCAAAAGAATCTTTAACTTCACTTTCTTCAAAAGTCTCTAAACTCTTTTTTGAGCTGGATAATAGAAAATATATGAACACATTTTCTTCTTTAACAACTTTTACAGCGGCGGCATCAACCCAAAAATTCTTCCCGAGTTTATCAAGCTTATTAACCATGAAAGAGCCGAAATTAACTACAGTCTCCGTAGAAGCTTTATCAACAAGATACTTCCACTTTTTGCGGAGAAGTTCAAAAAAATCCGATGAAATGTTATTTGAAGACTGAAGAATCCACTGCTCTACGCCCTTAAGTTTTGAAGGCTTTACAACAAGTTCATTTTTTTCTATGGAAACAACTGAAACATTGTCATTTGTAACGTCCAGTTCGTAAACGCAATTACTTGAATCTGAATTTAGAGTCGAATAAAGATTTTTTAATGCTGATAAAGTTTTCTCAATATCACGATCAACGCGTTCCATAAATAAAATTATAACACTTTTTTCAATATTCTCAATTTTTCAGCAAAATCTCTTTAACTACGGCATTTCCCATTTCAACGGTACCAAGGAGTTTTTCGCCTTTTTCACCCTGATTCAAGCAGATATCTGAGGTTCTAAAGCCTTCATCAAGAACTTTTTTGACCGCATTTTCTATTGCAAGTGCTTCCTGTTCAAGATTGAAGCTGTATCTGAGCATCATTGCAGCAGAAAGAATTGTCGCAAGCGGATTTGCAATGTTTTTTCCCGCAATATCAGGCGCAGATCCGTGAACAGGTTCATAAAGAGCAGGTCCGCCTTCACCGAGACTTGCCGAAGACAGCATTCCGATTGAACCTGTAATCTCTCCTGCTTCATCACTTAAAATATCGCCGAACATATTGCTTGTTACAATTACATCAAACTGTGCAGGATTTTTTACAAGCTGCATCGAAGCATTATCAACATACAGGTACGAAAGCTGAACTTGAGGATATTCGCCTTTTATTGATTCAGTTACTTTTCTCCACAGCTGACTTGAATTAAGGATGTTTGCTTTATCTACAAGGCAAAGTCTGTTCTGTCTTTTTTTTGCAAACTCAAAGCCCATTCGCACAATTCGTTCAATTTCATGCCACGAATATTTTTCAGTATCCCATGCAGTTTTTCCGTCTTCAGAGAATCCACGTTCACCAAAATAAATTCCGCCTATAAGCTCACGGACAATCAGAACATCTATTCCGTCTTTTACAATTTCATTTTTTAATGGACAGGCATCTTTTAACTGAGGAAACATCACGGCAGGGCGAAGATTTGCAAAAACTTTCATTCCGCCGCGAAGTCCAAGAAGCGCTTTTTCAGGCCTCATGTCAGACGGAAGATTATCCCACTTAGGTCCGCCTACTGCACCAAGAAGAACTGCATCACTTTTTAAACACAATTCAAGCTGTTCAGCAGGGAGAGGATTATTGGATTTATCAATTGCACAACCACCGGCAATCACATTTGTGTAAGAAAACTCATGGCCGAATTTTTCTGCTACAGCATCAAGAACCTTTACGGCTTCTGCAACAACATCAGGTCCTATACCGTCGCCGCCAATCAGTGCAATATTTTTTTTCATTTTTTCTCCCCCTGATTTTATTAAATCATTCAGATTAATCGATTAATCTTTACAGACCATCAGTAATCCTTCAACAATTGCCTTATGTTCTTCTGGAGCGCCGCATGCTTCGCATGCTCCCCTAGTTTGCTGCGCAAACTAGCAATAGTCCCTCTACTATAGCTTTGTGTTCTTCTGGAGCAATACGTGCATATAGAGAATCAACATCATCATCACTCATTACAGGAACTTTTTTCTGAACAAGAATTTTTCCAGTATCACAGCCGTCATCAACAAGGTGAACAGTACAGCCGCTTTCTTTTTCTTTTGCAGCAAGAACTGCTTCATGAACATTATGTCCCCACATTCCGACTCCGCCGAATTTTGGAAGAAGCGCCGGATGAAGATTAATGATTTTATTTTTGTATTCTTTTATGACTGCACCCTGAAGAACGCTTAAATATCCTGCAAGAACAATGATATCAATTCCGCGATTTTTACATTCTTCAAGAATTGCATTTGAAACAGCTTCATTTTTTTCTTCACGTGTAGAACTCTGGGCTTTTTCTTTTCCCATTACACTGAAAGGACTTTTTATAACAGAAGGGATTTCAGCTTTTGCAGCACGCTCAAGAGAGTATGCATTTTTGGTGCTTGAAATTACAACGCAGATTTTATAAGGACAATCAGCGTGAGAACGTTCATAATCAATAAGAGCCTGGAGGTTTGTACCACCGCCGGAAACAAGTACAGCAATATTTTTCATAGGAAGAGTTTAGCATATAAGACACCTCACGTCAAAATGCAATGACAATGATTAAATCTTCTTTTATAATTTGAATATGAAAAAAATATTTTTAATTCTGCTTATTGCCGCATCAATTTTTACGGGATGCAATTCTACATATATTGAAAAAGACGCTGAAGGAAACGAAATTCTCCATTACAAAACAGCCTGGGGCGACAAGGAAACAATGCTGATAAATCCTGAGGTTGAGCGCCACGACTATGATTTTACAAAATTAAAATTCAAAAAAAAGAGATTCATTTACGATGACGAGCGCTACGAAATAAAACATGGAATTGATGTTTCTTCACACGAAAAAGACATCGACTGGAAACTGGTAAAAGAAGACGGCGTAGAATTTGCATTTTTAAGAATAGCCTTCAGACGTTACGGTGAAACAGGAAAGCTTGAGCTTGATCAGAATTTTCATGCAAATCTTAAAGGTGCTTTAGAAAACGGAATTCCAGTTGGAGTTTATGTTTTTTCACAGGCAATAAATGAAGAGGAAGCACTTGAAGAGGCACAGATAATAATTGATAACGTAAAGCCTCAGCAGCTTGAACTTCCTGTAGTTTTTGACCCTGAATCAATCAGATGGGATGAATCAAGAACTGATGATGTTACAGGCGAGCAGTTTACAAAAAATACAATTGCATTCTGTGCAAAAATGAAAAAGGCCGGATACAAAACAATGATTTATGCAAACATGACATGGGAAAATAAATTCTTTGATCTTGTACAGCTTAAAGACGAACCTATATGGTTTGCTGATTATGTAAAAATTCCGCAGACTCCATACAAGTTCACATTCTGGCAGTACAGCTGCACCGGAACAATCAAAGGAATTCCAGAGAGAAAAAAATCTGTGGACCTAGATGTCTGGTTTGTTACGAAAGAAAATCCTGCACGGTGAAGCTGTCACCCCGGACAAAATCGAGAGTTCTACTGTCTTATGTCATTTTTTAGCACAGTGAGTTTTACTTTGCTCGTAAAAACTCGGGGTTTCAGATGCAAAGCATCTGAAATACGTTTCTCGACTTCGCCAGGAAAGATAAATAATATATTTAGTCTTTTAATATACGAAGGAACCGCTTGTTCTTTCTGTCCAGTGCTGAATTGATTCACCAACCGTGAATCCTAATGCCTGCATTGATTCGCTTGAAGATGCAATTGTGAAAGCATTTGAACTTAGTGTTCCAGAAACGCTGTATGGTGTTGAACCTCTTGTACCTTCAAAAGTATATGTAGTTCCAGATTTAGTTTTTGTAAGCTGAACGAAATATCCTTCATATAAATCGCCACCATTTTCTGAAGTAGCCAAGATTGCAACATCTGAATTGTCAGGAAAACGTATCATTGCACTATATAAAGTGCCTGAGCTACCACCATAATCTGACATACAATAATGCATATTCCATGAATTACTGCCTGAAGTTTCATTTTCACAACCTGCAAGCATAGCAACCGCAAATACTGTAAACAAGATACCTGCTGCCTTTATAAATTTTCTCATAAAAAAACCTCCAAAGATTTGTTTTTATCTGAGGACTATTTTATGAGATGAAGGCTGATTTGTATTGGGAGAAAAACTCCTAAAATTTTTCCAGGAGCCCGCGGCGGTTTTTGACGCAGCATTTGTCGTAGATGAAGCTGACGTAATTTTCAACCGAATGAAGGGAAATGAAAAGTTCTCCGGCGATTTCCTTGTTCGTTTTTCCCTGCAGGAGTTTTTCAAAAATAACTTTTTCCTGCCTCGAAAACTGCGGAATTGCTGAGTCAACTTTTTTCTGGTCATTCTCCATACGCTTTTCAATGTATTCGCCGCCGTTCCTCACGACCTCAAGCGCCTCAAGAAGTTCTTCCTCGCTTGCGACTTTTGAGATGTAACCTTTCGCACCGCATTCCTTTGACTGAAGGATGTAGCCCGGAGTGTCGAACATTGAGTAAATCAGGCATTTTACTTCCGGCCAGTTTTTGGAAATCTTTTCAACCAAGTCAAATCCTGATTCATTCTGAAGCTGAACGTCAGCAATGATTATCTGAGGCAGCTCATCGCGGCTTGAAATCCGTGAGAGACATTCAAGACAGTCTTTTGCAGAAGTAAAAAGTTTCTTCACATTCCATTCAGAATTTTCCTCAAGCCAGTTCTTGAGTCCGTTCAAAAGCATCTTGTGGTCATCAACGATAAAAAGTGTCTGCGCCATTTATTCAGCTTCCTTTATGCAAAGCATCACCTGCATCCCTTCATCTTTTGCCGTAAGGAAATCGATTTTGACGCCGGCAAGTTTTGCGTACTGCATCATGTTGCGGATTCCGAAGTGCGTCTTATTGCCCGCAGTGACTGACTTTATGTCACAGCCGGTTCCGTCATCGATGAAAATTAGTGTCGCTGTCTTTCCTTCACGCGGATTATCTTTTTCGCGGATTAAAAGCGTAAGGTTCGTAGCGTAAGAATGTTTTTCCACGTTTGAGAGAATTTCCATGCAGATTCTCGTGATGTATTTTGCGTCATCATTTTTTACGCTGATTTTCTGGATGCTCCCGTCCGTATCAAGGTGGAACTGAATTTTAGTCCGCCTTGAAAACTGGTCGCACAAAGTCTGAATCACGGAAATTATGTCGACCTTAGAACCCTTGAATTCAGCGACTGCAATTTCAGCCGGATTCAATCCGTAGCAGATGTCGCGCATTTTCTTGACGCATTCAGTAAGGTTCTGCACGGCTGATTTTTGAAGCTCAGAGCTTTCATCCTCAACTTTAAGCCGCTCCACATCAAGGCGGATCGCGCGGATGTCCTGAACGACCGAATCATGAATTGCCGAAGAAATCTCAGCGCGGACTTTCTGCTGCTCGCCAAAAATAAAGCGCGGTGAATTTATCTTTCTGAACCGGAAGAAAAGAAACGCACTCAGAAACAGAAGGAAAACTGTGGAGGCAAGAAACGCAATTGCAAGGAATGAAAAATCATCGCCTGAAATTGAGCTGACTTTTTTGAACGAAAAATCTTTTTGAAGCAGATGAAAGTCTGTGTGGTTTATGTCGCGGAGATAAAGCTTTCCGTCATGAACAAAAATCGGTGCCGAATCAAGCCGCTTTGGAAACGGGAACTCAAAGACCTCTGCCTTGATTCTGGAAAAATTCTCAGGTTCCTTCAACATAAAATCATCGCCTGAATCTGAAATCAGAAAGACCTTTGAAAAATCAAGAGACCATCCGCCGTTTTTCATCGAGCCGAGATTTTCAAGCATGAAGACATGGCCTTTGTATTCAGTAAAAAAATGGCAGTCTGCATGCATTGAACCTTCGATGTAAAAGAGCTTGCAGTGATTTGCAGTTACCGCATGCTTCTCAGTGGGATTTGAATTTTCATCGAGGCAAAACAAGAAATCTTCCAGAACCGAGTGATAGTAATCTTTTTCTTCCAGGACAAGAGCGTCTAATTTTTTGGATTCATGCAGGCAGCGGACGGCCTCTTCGTTTAAAAGATTTTTTCCAGAATCAGCCTTATATACAAAACACGGCTCTGCGTCATAATCTGCAAACTCAAAAAGAAATTTCAGAAATTCCTTATAATCAGGATGCGGTGAATTATCCAGAAACGCAGACTTTGCCCTTTCGACAATCCACGGCTCAAGCTTTGCAAAACGCCTAAGTCCCTTTGAAGAATAGTTTCCTTCAGAATCTTTTTTGAGCACGTAGATTCCTTCGCCGCGGAAAAGCTGCACTCCGTTTACAAATTCGCCGCCGTTGTGGATTGAAAAATAAAGAGCCTCATTTTTTGGATTGAAGCAGAGGTTTGAGAAAACGAACGGAACTTTTGCAGGATTCTCAAGAATCATTTTTGACTTTGAAGGATCAGTTGTGTTCTGAACGTAGAGGTTTTCATACGGATTGCCGTCTTCAGTCTCAGTGACAAAAATCCACTCGCCGTCCGGACTTTTTACGCTCTGAAAAATTTCTGCGGAAAGCGAAAATGAAAAGAAAATGGATAGAATAAAAATTACAAAAGCAGATTGATAGGTTCGGTTCATGGAAACAATTATAGCGGATAATTAAAAAGTTGTAACAGAAAAATGCGGCGGAAACTTAAGACAAAGACTTTAACTTTCCGCCGGTGAAAATTATTTTTTTGAATATCTGAAATATTCAAAGTCAGCATAATTTTTGTACTGAATCATATCGGTGCAGAACATGCCGACAAATGCACCAGTGAATCCCTGCGTAAAATATTCATCGGAGAGTTTACTTGCATCAAGGATCGGTCTTAAGTTTCTGAATGATTTTCCATCCTGAGAAAAACTGAAAACTGCAGAAGCGCCGTTTACATTCAGTCTTATCCACACAGGACCATCTTCAAGCGGAGTTTCAATTCTTCGCTCAAAGGCTCCAGGCAGCACAATAAAAATCTGTAGCACACGGCCGAGTTTTTCATTATTTGTTACAAGGCAAAGATACTGAAGTCGCTCATCATATCTGTAAGTCATTCCCGCAAACTGCTGAAAATTCACCGGCTGAAATTCTAACTTTGTTTCCGCTTCAAAACAAAAATCAGTCTGCCTGCGGCACAAAATACTCTGTCCGAAATTTCCTGTTGGTGTCATGCCGCCATAAAGACGCAGGAAGCCCGGGCGTTCAGAAAGAGAATATTTTCCTGCAAGAGGTTCACGAAGATTTTTAAATTCCTTAAGGAACTCTTCATTTTCAAAAGTATATTTTTCAGCGATGTGCCTTACACCTTCACCAGGAGCAACTTCACCCTCGCCTTCAATTTCAATGTATTCACTCGGATGATTTTTTAATTCACCGTTCGGCTGCACAACATAAGGCCAGTCATCTTTCCAGACAACTTCTGAAATGGAAGTTTCACGACCAAGCACGCATCTTTTTTCAGGAGCATTAAATCCCATTTTATCAAGAGGACGACCGCACAAATAAACAAGATAAGTTTTTGTTCCATCCACAGACATACAAAGCTGCCCGTGTCCTGCACGCTGAATCTTAAGCTCATCATGGCCATAAGAAGAAATCAGCGGATTAGAAGGATGAACCTCATACGGTCCAAAAAGATTTTTAGATCTTGCACATGTTATTGCATGTTCGTATTCAGTGCCGCCTTCTGCAGAACAGATATAGTACCAGCCGTTATGCTTAAAAATATGAGTTCCTTCAACAAGGCCGATATCAGTTCCGCGGAAATTTTTTCTTACAGGACCAACAAGCTCTTTTTTCTTGTCATCGTATTCCTGAATTAAAATTCCTGAAAACTGTCTTGCACCTGTTTCGCGGTAATCCCACTCCATGTTGATGAACCAGTGTTTCCCGTCATCATCATGAAACATAGAAGGGTCAAAACCGCTTGCATTCATAAATACAGGATCGCTCCACGGACCGTCAAGATTTTCTGCTGTAGTCAAAAAGTTTGGAGTATCCTTCCACGGACCGTCATCCCAGCTTCGGGTATTTGTATAAATAAGCCAGTACTTGTTGTCCGCATATGAAAGACAGGGCGCCCAGATTCCACATGAGCATTTGTTTCCTGCCATATTTAAAAGTCTGTTTTCATTTAAAGGAGACGGAATAACTTCCCAGGAAGAAAGATCTTTTGAACGGTGAAGCTCAACTCCCGGATACCACTCAAAAGTTGAATTTGCAATTACATATTCTCCGCGTGCACAGAGAATTGAAGGGTCGGCATGAAAGCCTGTTAAAATCGGATTGTAAATTTTCATGCCTGAATTATAGCACTGAATTTTTTTTTTGTAAAAAAAAGGCTGTCTCATTTGAAACAGCCCGTAAAAGTCAGCAGATTAATTATTACATCTTAAATCTGAAGGAAAGTGCACCGCTGAAAACTTTAGAATCTCCGGCATGAGCAAGATCTGCCATTACAGAAGCAGTTGCCTGGAACACAACAAGATTAAGTCCACATCCTGCATATAGCTGTGTCTGAATATTTCCAAAATCATATCCGTCAGAAGAACATGTACCGCTGTCTCTTGTTGCAGCATTTCCAGTTCCAAGGTCCCAACTCCAGTCAACAGTCTGTGAAGAAACCATGAATCTTGCACCAGCAAATGGAGTAATTACAAAAAAGTTCTTTGAAACCTGCACTGTTGTATAAATGCTGTGAACGCCGATATCATAGTTAACTTTTGCACCATGGCTGTTGTAGTCAAAATCAAGGCCGTTGTAAAGGTAACCAAGTCCAACTGAAAGCCCCGGAGTAACAAGTCCGTCTTCAAGAATTGCATATCTTACGTCTACACCGAAAGTTGTAAATCCAAGTGAAATATCACTGATATTGATGCTTGGTGTCTTAAGGAAAACAAATCCAACATCAAACGGAAGAAGTACTCCACCAACACGAATGTCAGCAGATGCCGACGGAAGATACATTGAATTATTTACACCGTCTGCACTCAAATCAAGTTCATCAAAAATATCATTAAGAGCTGAAGTATCAACCTTAATCAAACTTGCATTGATTCCTGCACCAAAATGTGGAATTGCAGTCGGGAAGATTTTTCCAATAAATGCATCAGCATAAATATTCTGCATTCCAGTTACCTGAGGAAGTGCTGAAGCAAATGATGTTCCAAGATCATCAAATCCCTTTTTAATTTTTGACTTGTCTGGTGTTGAATTTGCAAAAGCTGCGCCTGCAAATGCAGCCATCATCATGATTGTTGCAATAATCTTTTTCATTCTTTTCTCCTTGTAAAGAAACATAAAACAAAAAAAGACGCCTTTCCAGGAAAAGCGTCCTCGAATACTATTTAAATTATAGCTCAGTCAATGAACTTTGTCATTTCTTTAGAGCCTTTAAAATCACCCTTGATTGGTTTGTCTGTATGTCCAACATAGCCGATTTCATAAGCAACCATATCTTCGATTCCAGCCTTGTGATATTTCTTTGCATTTTTATTAAGTGCATCAAGAATCTTTTTTGCATCTGCCTTGTTTACAGCAAGAACAAATCCGATTCCCATGTTGAATGTGTTGAACATATTCTTTGGATCTGCACCCTTTGAAACAAGTACATCAAAAATTTCCGGAACCTTCCAGCTGTCCTTTTTAATTACAGAACAAAGCTGTTTCTTTCCTTCTGCTGCATGCTGATACATGCGTGGAAGATTTTCATAGAATCCACCGCCAGTAACATGAACCATTCCATGAACAGAGCCCTTAAACTTTTTAAGGATTTCCATAACAGGCTTAACATAAATGCGTGTTGGTGTAAGAAGAACTTCACCAATCTTTTTTTCCTTTCCGCCAATCTTTACTTTTTCATCAAAGTTTTTAACAAGCTTTCTGATAAGTGAATACCCGTTTGAATGAGGGCCTGTAGAAGAAAGGCCGATAAGAACATCTCCTTCCTTAATCTTTTTTCCGTCAATAACATCAGCCTTATCTACAACGCCAACGCCAAATCCTGCAAGATCATATTTTCCGTCATCATAGAAACCAGGCATTTCTGCAGTTTCACCACCAAGAAGAGCACAGCCAGTTTCAATACATCCGTCTGTAACACCCTTAACAAGTTCACCTGCAACTTTTGAATCAAGCTTTCCACATGCAATGTAATCAAGGAAGAATGAAGTCTGAACACCAGAACAAAGGATGTCATTTACACTCATGGCAACACAGTCAATTCCAACTGTATCATACTTTTTCATCTGGAATGCAATGTCAAGTTTTGTACCAACGCCGTCTGTACCAGAAACCATAACAGGATTCTTCATTCCTTTTGGAATTGCAAACATACCATTGAATGCTCCGAGTTCTGTAAGCTGTCCAGGAATCTTTGCACGCTGAGACTGAACCTTATACTTGTCTACAGCTTTGTAACCTTCGTTAACATCAACACCTGCATTCTTGTAATCAACAACTTTTGCCATGAAATACTCCTAAAAAATTAGCAAAAAAATATCTGGTAAAAAGATACCATAAATAGAAAGTAGTTACAATTGCAACTTACATTTCAATATTACAGCCGGCTTCAGCATCTGCAGTCATCTTTGCACGGAATGCAAGAAGTTTTTCCCTGATTTCAGGATACTTGATTGAAAGAATCTGTGCCGCAAGATAAGCAGCATTTTTTGAATTTCCGATTCCAACTGTTGCAACAGGAATCTGAGGCGGCATCATTACGATTGAAAGAAGAGCATCCATTCCGGCAAGGCCATTTGATTTTCCAGGATTGATACATTCAAGAGGAACACCGATTACCGGAAGAACAGTGCGGCTTGCAATTACACCAGGAAGAGCAGCACTCAAACCAGCACCTGCAATAATCACTTCGCAGCCTTCTGCTTCAACCTGCTTGATTGTCTTTACAAGAAGGTCACCTGCACGATGAGCCGAAATTACATAAGACTTATAATCAATGCCGAATTCCTTAAGAACATCAGCACCCTTTTTCATTGTGTCTAAATCAGACTTTGAACCTAAAAAAATTGCAACTTTCATACGAAGAAAATATCACAATGAAGTGTAAGTGTCTATAATTCATGTCTTTCAGAAAAAACAAAAATAATATAGAATGCATGAAAATCGCAGGGGAAATACAGATGAAATTTCTGAGCTTGAAATGAAGCGGTTAAAGTCCGAATGCCCTGCTGTGCCTGAGTTTTCAGACACAGTTTTTTCAGTCTGGGTTATTCCTCATCATATCTTCCGATGTACTGAATAATTTTGTATTCATCTTTTTAAAAATCCATCTGAAGAATGGGCAACTTTTGTAATTACAAACAGAAACTATAAACGAATTCAAAATTTTCAATCTGATAATAATATAAATAATCAATATGATTTAGTTATAGGTCCAATTGCAGATGATGATCTGGCTTTATTATTCAGGCAATTTTCTGATGGATTAATTTCTGTGGAGACTCTATTAAAAGAAATGGAATTTAAAAAATTAACAGACCAATATTCTTTTCATTCCGAAAACGCTTTGTCATATTTGAAAAAAATCGAGGCTATAAATGTCTAAACAAAAACAACTTATAGAATATATTACGAGTGACTTAATTACTTTCATTATGGAAGATACAAAACTCTCTATGGTTGATGCTATGCAATATTTATATGGTTCAGAAACATTTGCTAAACTTAATGATCAGGAAACTGGTTTATATCTTGAAAGTCCATGTTATGTATACGATATTTTCAAGGGCGAAAAAGAATATGGTAGAATCCTTCAGTCAGAGGAATAACTGAGGTTCAGTTTTTAATTTATGATTAATATAAATATAATAAAATTAACACGACTGGAAGCCAATTTTATTATTATTTTAATAAATTCAACATTTTACCTATATAGAAGAAACAAAAAAAAAATGATATATTTTTTATATCTTTTTAAACAATACATATAAGGAATATAAATATGAAATTGACATGTGGAATCGTCGGACTTCCAAACGTAGGTAAATCAACAATCTTCAGTGCACTTACAAAAGCACCGGCAGAAGCAGCAAATTATCCGTTCTGTACAATCGATCCAAACGTAGGAATTGTTGATCTTCCTGATGAACGCCTTGACTTCATGTGTTCCATTTTTGAACCTAAAAAGAAAGTTCCTGCAACAGTTGATTTTGTTGATATTGCAGGCCTCATCAAAGGTGCAAGTCAGGGTGAAGGTCTTGGAAATAAATTCCTTGCAAACATCCGCGAAACTGCAGTTATTGCTCACGTTGTAAGATGCTTTGACAATCCGGATATTCAGCATGTACGTGATGATGCAAAAACAGAAGCTCCAATCGATCCTTTAAGCGACATCCTTACAATCAACTTTGAGCTTGCACAGGCTGATCTTGATACAATCGAAAAGCGTGCAGAAAAAATTACAAAGCAGATTCGTGCAATGGGAAAAGATGAAGAAAAACGTCTTGCTCCATATTTCAGCGCAATAGAAAAAATCAAGCCACTGCTCATGGAAGGAAAATGTGCGCGCATGGCAGAGCTTTCTGATGAAGAAAAAGCAGCAATCTATGATCTTCACCTTCTTACAATTAAGCCTCAGGTTTTTGTATGTAACATCGATGAAGACACAATCGCAGCAGGAACAAATGATTACGTTGAAACTGTAAGAAAAATTGCAGAAGAACAGAAGAGCGAAATTCTTGTAATCTGCGGAAAGTTTGAATCTGATTTGAGCGACATCACAGACGAAGCAGACAAAAAAGAATTCATGGATTCAGTAGGACTTAAAGAAAGCGGACTCACAGTTCTTGCACGCACAGTTTACCACCTGATGGGACTTCGCACATTCTTTACAGGCGGACCTGATGAATGCCGAGCATGGACTATTCACGCAGGAGACAAAGCTCCACAGGCAGCCGGTGTAATCCACACAGATTTTGAAAAGGGATTTATTAAAGCTGAATGTTACTCAATTGATGATCTTCGTGCATTGAAGTCTGAAGCAGCAATCAAGTCTGCAGGTAAATACAGACAGGAAGGAAAAGAATACGTTGTTCAGGACGGAGATGTGATCTTTTTTAAATTCAATGTCTAAAGACATTGAATTTAAAAAAGATATGGATAAAAACGAATGTAAAGTTTTACTTTCCATTTGTTTTTTTCTAAAAATTATTTTCAAGTTTAATGTGTAAGCCATGCCGGTGAAAAGGAAAACCAGCCGTAAATCTACGACTACTAAAAAAAGGAAAACTACTCGCAGACGAAAGCCTAAGGTAAAGCTTGATTCAGGAAAAGTTATTTTTCTTACAGGTATTATTGTTTTTGTCTGCGCACTGATTCTTGCAGCATCATTCGTTCTTTCAACACCCAAAAAACAAACTCCGGCTAATGAAACTCAGACAGTTTACAAAGAACCTCCGAAAGCGGAAAAATCAAAAAATGTCTCAAGCTTAAAAAACAAAGACACCTCAAAACATACAGATAAAAATAGCAGCAAAAAAAATACAACTGATTTAAAACAAAAAGAGCCTCCAAAAACTTCATCATCAAAGCCGAAGGAAGATAAACCATCATCTGCAGCAAAACCAAAAGAAGAAAAAAAGAATGTTACAGCTCAGCAAAAAACTGAAAAAGAAAATAAAGAATCAAAAATCAGCGTAGCAAAACCAGAACCTAAGCCACAGTTCAATATTCCCCAAGCACGAAACAATGCAACAATTGCAATCATAATTGATGACGCAGGAAGAAGTGCTGCAAATTTGAAAAAATACACAAGTCTTGAAATTCCGCTGACAATCGCTGTTCTTCCAAAACTTTCACAGACAAAAGAAAGTGCACAGCTTGTACTAAGCTCGGGAAAGGAACTTATACTTCACCAGCCGATGCAGTCAAAGAATCACAGCATGGATCCTGGGCCTGGAAAAATTACAGTTGATATGAGCTTTGAACAGATCTATCAGATTGTTAGAGAAAATCTTAATGAACTTGGTCCCGGCGTAAAAGGACTTAATAATCACGAAGGAAGCGAAGTAACAGAAGATGTATTTAGAATCGGTGCGGTACTTGATGTATGTCTTGAAAAAGGAATATATTTTCTTGACAGCAGAACAAGCGCACAGACAATGGCACCTCAGGCCGCTCTTGAAAGAGACATGACAATCTATGAAAAAGCAGGTCCTTACATAGACAATGAAACAACAAGAGAAGCAGAACTGAAGAGGATTCTTGAATCTCTTGAATATGCAAACAAACATGGCAGTGCAATTGTAATCGGTCATGTAGATAAAAGCGCAAACATTCTTCCTTCACTTTTGAAAGAAATGTACCCGCTGATGATAAAAAAAGGTTATAAGTTTACAACTCCTTCTAAAATGAAGAAGTAACTAAAGAGGATAAATATGAAAGTTTTGGGAATTGAATCCAGCTGTGATGAAACAGCATGTGCAATCGTAGAAGACGGTCACAACATCATAAGCAACGTTGTCGCAACACAGATTCCTTTTCATCAGGTATACAAGGGAGTTGTTCCTGAAATCGCAAGCCGCAAACATGCCGAATGGATTCTTCCTGTTGTACGTCAGGCACTTGCAGAAGCAAACATGACTTTAGATCAGGTTGATGCAATTGCCGCAACAAACAGACCAGGACTCATGGGTTCACTTCTTGTAGGACTCACATTTGCAAAAACTCTCGCATGGTCAGCAAACAAACCTTTTTTTGCAGTAAACCATATGCTCGGTCACATGTACGCAGCACATCTTGCAAACGACATTCAGTATCCTTATCTTGGACTTTTAGTTTCAGGAGGACACAGCATTATTGCAAAAGTAAACAGCTTTGATGATCTTGAAGTTCTCGGCACAACAATCGATGACAGTGTTGGAGAAGCATTTGATAAAGTTGCAAAATATTATGATCTCGGGTATCCGGGAGGAGTGATTATAGACAAGCTTGCACAGGAAGGAGACGCAAAAGCATTCAGTTTCCCTACTCCAAAAATGGATAAGGGTGAGCACAGATATGATGTTTCTTTCAGTGGACTTAAAACTGCTGTAATTCACCAATCTGATTCTTTCCTTAATGAAGGCTACGAAAAAACAACAGCAAACATTGCGGCTTCTTTCCAGGAAACTGCATGCAAAACTCTTGTTTCAAGACTGCTTCGTGCAGTAAAAGATACAGGGCTTACAACTGTTGTTGCAGGAGGCGGTGTTGCAGCAAATTCAAGACTTCGTGCAATGCTCGCTGAACACACAGAACTTAACTGCATTTTCCCGCCGCTCAAACTCTGCGGAGACAACGGTGCGATGATTGCAGGAGTTGCATATCATTTCTTAAAACGCGGTGAGACAAGTCCGCTCAATACAACGGCATGCGCAAGAATTCCTCAGTTTAAAAGAGGACTTGCAAATCTTGAAGCTTTTGGAAGAAGATAAAACTAATCTGCCTTGCGGAGAATGAGACAGCTGTTGTGTCCACCGAATCCGAAAGATCCGTTTGTAGCAACTGAAATCTCTTTTGAAAATCCTGTGTTCGCAGTGTAGTTCAAATCACATCCGCCTTCAGTATCTGGATTTGAAAGATTGATTGTTGGCGGAACAAAATTATCTTCAATTGATTTTATACAGAACATTGTTTCAATTGCACCTGCAGCCCCAAGCATATGCCCCGTCATACTTTTTGTAGAAGAGATACTGAGATTTTTTGCATGCTTCTTAAAAACTTTTTTCAGCATGTTTGATTCAGCAAGATCATTAACGATTGTAGCAGTTCCGTGAGCATTATAATACTGAATATCTTCAGGAGAAATTTCTGCTTCCTTTAATGCAGCTTCAAAAGCAAGAGCTTGTGTAGAACCATCTGTACGCTGACTTGTAATATGATACGCATCACAGGAAGAGCCGTATCCGATTATTTCCGCATAGATTTTCGCACCTCTGTTTACCGCATGCTGATATTCTTCAAGAACAAGCATACACGAGCCTTCACCAACAACAAAACCATCTCTGGAAGCATCAAAAGGTTTTATACAGGTTTTTGTAAGAGCCGAAAGCTGATAGTAACTTGCAATATCAAAAAAATCTATACTGGCTTCAGTTCCACCGGCAAGACAGACATCACATCTGCCAAGACGTATACTATCAAACGCATTTCCGATTGCATCTGTTCCTGAAGCACAAGCCGTATTAACTGCTCTTGAAAAGCCATGGAGATTAAAATGCATACACACATCAGAAGAACATTCGCATGAAAGCATAAGCGGTGTTGTAAGTGGAGGAATTCTTGAATAATCAAAATCCGTCTGAACAAATTTTACGAGGCTTCTTTCAGCAACATCCATTCCACCGACACAATTTCCGATGATAACTCCGGAATTTGTTTCGAAGAAATTTTCTCTTGTGTACCCTGCATCTTCAACAGCCTGAATACTTGCAGCAACTGCAAACTTTGAAAAGCGTGCCATTTTTCTAAGCTGAGTTTTTTCAATTCCAAAATCACACGGATCAAAATTCTTTACTTCCGCAGCAATCTGTACAGGACAAGTTGAAGCATCAAAGAGAGTAATACTGCTGATTCCACTTTTGCCATCCCTGACATTCTTCCATGTTTCTTCTGCAGAATTTCCAAGTGGAGAAACACAGCCGATACCAGTTACAACAACACGTCTTTTTGAAAGAACCATTTTTATCTGATCTTAAAGAAAATACCCAGAAGGGCAACAGTAATCATAAGCTGAATCATAAAAAATTTTACAAGAACCTGAGTCGGTGACCAGCCTCTGTTTTTACGCATATGATCATGAAGAGGGAACCTTACGTTTTCAAAAATGCAGATGTGGAAAAATCTTTTGAGTGCAACTTTAAGAAGCCCTACTCCACCGTTTATAAAAATTATTGAAGAGGTTGCAAGAAATAAGAATGGATTTCCGCTGATCATAACGCACACACCGATATAAAAACCAAGTGCACGACTTCCTGCGTCTCCCATCAAAACTGAACTCGGGAATGCATTGTGCCACAAGTAGCCCATCAAAACACCAGAAAGGCAGAAAGTCATCAAAGCCCATGAAGCTCCGTCCGCAATGTGAGGAACAAGAAGATATGCTGAAATATCTTTGTGTCCAAGTACTGCATAAAAAAGAATTGCCATTGTAAACAAACCGATCAGAACAAGAGAAGAACTCAAGCCGTCAACACCATCCGTACAGTTTGTAGTATTTACTGAAACCCAGAGCATAATCACAGTGATTACAACATAAAGCCAGAAAGGTACGGCAATAAATTTTGAAATAAACGGAATCCAGAAATAAAGTTTTCCGTCTGCAGAATTTTTTGAAAGACAATAAGCCATCAGTACGGCAGCAGCAACTGTAACAACAAGATCAAGGAATGCCTTAAGATATTCTCCCCAGCCGCCGTCACTTCTGTCATCAAGAAAACCTGTAAGCATCATAAGCCATGTAAGAATCAAAATTCCAGCTTGAAGAAAATCAAGAGGAATAAAAAGAACACAAAGAATTACAAAAAGCGAAATGAATACAACACCAGAACCTGTAGGCTTACCTTTTGCAGCTTCCTTTGTAAGAGTAAATTCGCGGCCTCTGTCACTTGGAAGATACTTGTAAAGTTTTGGAATAATAAATCTCGAAAGGAAAAATCCAACATAAAGCACAAGTATTGCAAGAACACCATACGACTGCAAAAGACGAGCAGGACCAAAAGATCCCATCAGATAATCACCAAGGTAGTAAATCATTTTTTATCCCCAGAAAAAATAATACTTAAAGTTTAACAGACATTTTCAGTTTCTTCAAATCCTGCACCGAGTTTTTTCATTGCTTCAAAAAAATCAGGGAAGCTTACGGAGCAGCATTCGGCATCTTTAATTACAACATGCTCACCTTCATCAAGTCCAAGACCAAAACATGCCATACTCATTGCAACACGATGATCAAGATAACTGTCAACTTCACCGCCATGAAGAATAAATTTTTCATTGCGCGAACCGTCTGCATTTAATGGAGAGTGACCGTGAATAATCATAAAGTCCTCGCCTTCTTCAACTTCTGCACCAAGCTTTCCAAGTTCTGATTTTAAAACCTTGATTCTGTCAGTTTCCTTTTTACGGCAAACGCTGCAGTCTTCAAAATAAGTTGTTCCTTCAATGAAACAGGCAATTACTGCAAGTGCACAGATTGCATCAGGGAACGGTGAAAGTTTAACATGAAGTTCCTTGTTCGCAAGATTTTCTGTAGTAAGTCTTTTTCCACCCTTAACTTTAAGAGTGTCTGAATCCTTATTCCATTCAATGTCTGCGCCGACAGATTTTAAAACTTCTACAATCGCATCATCTCCCTGAGTTCCGCTTGAATCAACATTGTCGATGCAAATTTCACTATCTCCAAGAAGAGCCGCAATCAAAGGAAAGGCAACTGCTTCCCAGTCACTTGGAATTGTTTTTTCAAAAGCTTTAATCTGAACAGGACCGTCAACTTCAATCTGCTTAAAATCCTCAGAAATTCTTGCATTGATTCCAACACTTTCAAGCCACTTCTGTGTCATCGTAAGATATGGAGTTTCTTTTGGATCTGTAAGTTCGATTTTTAAAGTTCCCTTCATACGGCTGGCTGCCATCATAAGACCTGAAATATACTGACTTGAAACAGAGCCTTCAGTAACGATTTTGTTTCTTGTGTTTACAGGTCCTTTTATAATCATAGGACAAGTTGATTTCCCGGGAACTGAAATATAAGCTTCTGCCCCCATCTGTTTTAAAACATCAACAACATGAGCAACAGGGCGGCGTCTTATACTTTCGTCTCCTGTAAAAATGCTCCAGCCGTCAAAGGTTGCAGCAATAGGCGACATGAAATACAAAAGCGAACCTGAGTTTCCTACATCAACAACATTATCGGGAAGATGTACTTTTGCTCCAGCTCCACGAACAGTCCAGGTATCTTTTTCAAGATCAACCTCAGCACCGATAAGAGGAATTGCCTTACTTGTACTTAAACAGTCTGCACTTGGAAGCGGATTGTGAATTTTTGAAACGCCATCTGCAAGGGAAGCAAGAAGAAGCGCACGGATTGTATGTGATTTTGAACCAGGAACTGAGATATGTCCTGAAAGATTTGTTTTCGTAGTTTTAATTTTCATGAGGCGAGTTTACCACAATTCAAAGCAAAAAAAAAGCCGTACCCGAATATGGATACGACTTAAATCAACTCACTGAATTTTATTCTTTAAAGCGAATGTCCTGCCAGATTGAATCATACTTTGCAAGACCGTCTCCAAGATCAATCTTGAGTGTACACTTGTCCATCTGTGAAGCTTCATACATCGGCTTTGTCTTTACAAATGCTGCTGCATCCTTATTTACAAAGCATGGAAAATGGAATGCATCAAGGAACTTTGCGTAAACTTCAGGGCGATGAATGTAATTGATGAATTCGTTTGCAAGCTCTGGATTTGGAGCATTCTTCAGAATACACATGCTGTCAAGATATGCAGGTCCACCGTTTTCCGGAATAAAGAAGTCGATTGTAGACTCCCAGTCTTCTTCAGGAACTTCACCGTAAATTACTTCAGCATATCCCTGAGCAAGCCATACGTCTCCGTTTGCAAAAGACTTTCCGAATCCTTCTGCATCAAACTTAAGAAGATTTGGCTTCCAGCTTTTTGAAATCAAGTTCTTTGCATTTGCAAGATCTGAATCCTTAAGACTGTTAACGTCACATCCGTTGTAAGTAAGAGCATCCCCCATTACTTCACGCATATCATCCATCATTGTTGCATGCTTCTTAAATCTCTTGTCTGCAAAAATATTCCATGTTCTGTCGTATTCAAAATTTACTTTCTGCTTATTTACAGAAATACCTGCAGCTCCAAAATAATACGGACAGCAATATTTCATTTCAGGATCGTAAGTTGCTTTTTCAAAAACCTTTGGATTAATATGAACCTTGTTTGTCATCTTTGACTGATCAAGAGGCTGGAACATTCCCTGAGCAATCATAATTGAACAGAAGTCCTGTGAAGGCACAACGATATCATATCCTTCTGCACCAGCCTGAAGCTTTGCATACATGTCTTCATTTGAAGCATAACTGTCTACATTAACAACACAGTTAAATTCTTCCTGGAAATCTTCTATTACTTCATCAGGTGTGTAATAAGTCCAGTTGTAAAGATAAAGAGTTCTTTCCTTTTTTTTGCATGAAACAAACGGAAGAGAGAACAACATTAATGCAGCTGTTAAAACCAAAATCTTTTTCATTTTCAAACTCCAAAAAATATTTTATCTGCTTGCGGCAAAAGATTTAAGTCTGTTACGCAAGAGAATTGTAATCGTACAGATTGCAAAAATAAGTACAAAAGAAAGCGCATTGATTACAGGGCTTACTCCGAATTTAATCAGCGAGTAAACGTAAATCGGCAGCGTTGTACTTCCAGGTCCTGAAACAAGAGACGTAATTACATAATCTTCAAGAGACATTGTAACGCTCATTACAAAACCAGAAAGAATACCAGGCATTATAGCAGGAATAATCACTTTGAATAAAGTCTGTATTTCATTTGCACCAAGATCGTGACTTGCTTCAATTATAGAATAATCGAACTCATCAATTCTAGCACTTACCATAAGATAAACAAACGGAAGACAGAAGGTTGTATGTGCCACAAAAATTGTTACAAGCCCGAGTGAAAGCTTTATGAATGTAAAAAATACAAGCAGTGAAAGTCCCATAATTACTTCAGGTAAAACCATAGGCAGAAAGCTTACAGACTGAATGTAATTTTTTCCGCGGAACTTGTACCAGCATATTCCTACAGAAGCGAGAGTTCCAAGTGCAGTTGCAACCGCAGCAGAAGACAAAGCTACAATCCCGCTGTTTATTACAGAATCCCAGAGACGGTCAGATTTATTAAAAAGCTTGTAATACCATCTAAAAGAAAATTCAGTGAACTTTGCACTCTTTGATGCATTGAACGAATAAAAAGTAATTACTACAAGCGGAAGAAACAAAAATACTATAGAAAGAAAAAGCGTTGTCTTTGAAAGAGAAAACGACGGATTTAATTTCTTCCAGTTTCTTTTTGCGTGTCTGTTTGATTCAGATCTGCTGATTCTGATTCTGTGCTTTTCCAATAAAATAATAGGATTTTTCATTTTGCCACCTGAGTCAAAAGATCTGAAGTATCTTCCCTTGAATTCTTTTTATTGAGTTCAACATCTTTTTTACCGCTTGAAATCATAAGAAGAATACAACCCATACTTACGAGTGTAATTACCAGACTGAATGCAGAAGCAAGAGGATAATTTCTGGCTTTATTAATCTGATCAACAATGATGTTTCCTACCATATAACTATCCATGTTTCCTACAAGATCAGGGACCGTATAATTTCCAAAAATAGGAATGAAAGTAAAAATGATTGCACTTAAAATTCCGCTTCTGATTCCGGGAATAAGAATCTTCATCATCGACTGAGGTTTTGTTGCACCAAGATCACGAGCTGCTTCAAGAAGTGTAAAATCAAATCTGTCAACAGCAGTAAAAATCGGAAGAATTGCATAAGGCAGATACATGTAGATATTTACAAGAATTACAGCGCCTCTTGTGTAAAGAAATTTATGAGGTTCAAAAGGCTTTGTGCTGAACAGAAAATGTATTTTAGCAAGAGCCTGATTCAAAACGCCGTCACTTCCAAGAATAGTTCTCCATGCAAAAATTCGGATCAAACTGTTTGTAAGGAACGGAACGATTACAAGAATCAAAAGTAAAGTCTGATGTTTACTTCTTGCCATTGCATATCCACACGGAAGGGCAATTACAATCGTGATGAAAGTTGCAACCGCAGTGATTAAAAAAGTCCTTGCAAAAATTTTTACGTATGAAGGACTTAACATCTGTTTGTATGCTTCAAGTGTAAAATGATTCTCTACACCACCCTTAAATGATCGAGTCATAAAAGAATAGTAAACAATGATGAGTATAGGAACTATGAAGAACAAAGAAAACCACAATCCCATCGGCCAGGAATAAAAAGGTCCCGGATTCAATTTTTTAAACTTATGGTTGTATGCAGCAGACGCAAGCTTCAAGTCTGCACTGATTTTTTCTGCCATTATTTTTCAATATCCTCAACTACATAACCGTCTTCTGCAGACCATGAAACATAAACTTCGTCCTTCCATTCAATTTCTGGACCGTCATCAAGATAATTCGTATGCTGCTTGAATACTTTTATCACAGCACCGTTTTCAAGTTTAACATAGAACTTTGACTGGAAGCCTGTATAAACCGGTTCCTGAACAAAGCCCTTGAAAACATTGATATCTTTTCTTCCATGAATATCAGGAATATCTTTTGTAATTCTGATTTTTTCAGGGCGGATTGTAAATGCAACCTTCTGCCCCGGTTCAGTATGATCATAATCAGTTACCATCATGTACTTATCACCTGCAGCAACCTCAGGAGAATCTGTAGGAAGTGCAGCCTGTTTTCCAAGTGCAGGAACAGAACAGGTAACCATATATTCATCCTGTCCTTTTGGATCTTTATATGGAACACATTCAGCAACTGTTGCTTCAAAGAGATTTGTTTCTCCGATGAACTGTGCAACAAACTGTGTGGCAGGACTTTCGTAAATTTCAAAAGGAGTTCCAACCTGTAGAACTTTTCCCTGATTCATTACTGCAATTCTGTCTGAAACTGCAAGTGCTTCACTCTGATCATGAGTAACATAGATGAATGTAATTCCGATTTTGTCGTGAAGATTATCAAGATCAACAAGAAGATTAGCTCTAAGCTTTGCGTCCAGTGCAGAAAGAGGCTCATCAAGAAGAAGAACTTTCGGTTCGTTGATGAGGGCACGGGCAATTGCAACACGCTGTCTTTGTCCACCGGAAAGCTGATTCGGTTTCTTGTACATGTGTTGTTCAAGCTGAACAAGGCTGAGATATTTTTTTACTTTTTCATCGATTACTGCCTTATCAACTTTTCTAAGCTTCAAAGGAAAAGCAACATTTTCATAAACTGAAAGATGAGGGAAAAGTGCATAACTCTGGAATACAGTGTTGCTTTCACGCTTGTTTGGCGGAAGTGACACAACGTCCTTATCATCAAAAAGAACAGCTCCTTCGTCAGGGAATTCAAAGCCTGCAATAATGCGAAGAAGAGTAGTCTTTCCGCAACCAGATGGACCAAGCAGTGAAAAAAACTCACCCTGCTTAATGGTCAGATTGATGTCATCAAGAGCATGGAAATCTCCAAAATGCTTTGAGACGTTGTTAATAGAAACTGTACTTCCGTTCACTAGGGTACAACTCCTTTCTAGTTGATTGACGTTAAAAACAAGCGTCTTATCTGCTAATTTCGTCTTATTACGCAAAATTGTCAATAGTTTTTATGAATTTAAAAATAAATCGGCTCTCAGCGAAATTCGTCCCGCTGCATTTAGTATTAGACTTAATCTCGAATTCTAACAAACTTAATAAAATTGACGCGAGGGAGTATTGCGTGGAGCGAAAATATTCTGTTTGTTGGTGTCGAAAAGCGACAAAGTAAATAGTTACTTTACAACAAACAGTATATAGATGCGATAGCATCGGTTTCGTTACACGCAAGACGACCGGAAGACAATTTTATTAAGTTATTTTTATTATTGACAAAAGATTATATTTTCTTCATAATCTAAGTCCCTGCGAAATTTCGCCGGTAAGGATGGTGACAAAGAATGGCAACAATCATCGTTGACGACAACGAAAACGTTGAAAAAGCAATCAAACGCTTTAAGAGAATGGTTGAAAAAGAAGGTATTATCCGTGAATACAAAAAGCGCGAATACTACGAAAAACCTTCAACAATCCTTAACCGCAAGAACAAGTCTTTGCAGCGTAAGTTGATGAAGAAAAACAGCAAACCACACGATTCAAGAGTATCTTACTAATTGAATCAGTATGCTGAACAAGGCCGTCTTTTATGACGGTCTTTTTTTTTGAAGAAAGACTGCTTCCGCATATCATTTGAACTTTATAATCAAAAAAGGTATATTTAAAACATGAAAAAGACAATTTTTACAGCACTTGCTTTGTGCGCAATTTTATCATCATGCAGATCTGCCCCGGAAGAACCAAAAGCAGATGCAACAGCAAGAGAAATCATTCAGATGGCTCAGACTGAGCAGAACAACAACAATTCAAAAAACGCACTTTTCTATTACGGAAAATTGATACAGCGCTACGGAACTGACACAGCGGTATATGTTGAAGGAAGATTTGAAATAGCACACATTTACGTTAAGAAGAAGAAATATGAAACTGCAAAACCGATGCTCGAAGAAATCCTTACAATCTATTCAAAGAGTCAGCCTGGACAGCTTCCTGGAGCATTCAAAAAGCTTGCAGAAAACGACATGAAAAAAATTCTTGAAGCTGAAGAAGAAAAAGCAAGAGCTTCAAAAAAATAAAAGCATTTTAAAATCAGACTGTCTGCAGAACGTCGGAAAGTGTCTTCATTACAAGATTAATTCTGATCGGCTTTGAAATAAATCCGTTCATTCCGGCACTCAGGCAGTTTTTTCTGTCCTCTTCAAAAGCATTTGCAGTCATCGCAACAATCGCAATATCAGCTTTTTCCTTATCCTGTAAACACCTGATTTTCTTTGTAGCTTCAATTCCGTCCATCACAGGCATCTGCACATCCATCAAAATCAAACTGTAATATCCGCCATCATGAGAGCACAAAGCATCGATACAGGCCTGACCATTTTTTACCCATTCAACTTCAGCACCATAATCAGAAAGAATTTCAATTCCAATATCTGCATTCAGCATATTATCTTCAGCAAGAAGAATTCTCATATCTTTAAGACTGTACTCATCAATCTGCCCGTGCTCATGCTTTTTGCGGTAATCTTCTTCATTTGAAATTTTAAAAGGAATGCTGCAGATAAATTCAGAGCCTTTTCCAAGTTCACTCTTTACATCAATAGTTCCGCCCATCAGTTCAATAAGCTTCTTTGTAATATCAAGCCCAAGACCAGTTCCTGCAATATTGCTTTCTGTAGCAGTTTTTTCACGCGAAAAAGATTCAAAAATATGCGGAAGAAATTTTTCAGAAATACCAATTCCAGTATCTTTAACAGAAAGAACATAATTTCCGACATCCTTATCTTCAGTCTGCTCTTCCGTTAATTTAACTTTTACAGATCCGTGGTCAGTATATTTTATTGCATTACTTACAATGTTCATTACGATTTCATTTATCTTTACGGCATCTGCATAAACATAACTATGTGTCACATCAACTTCAACAGACAGCTCAAGTTTCTTGTTATCTGAAAGCGGTTTGAACACATCAAAAATATTATCCTTAACTTTTTCTATAAAAATTATATCCTCATTCAGTTCCATTTTTCCGCTTTCAATTCTTGCAGTTTCAAGAACGCTGTTTATCAATCCAAGCAGCTGATTTCCTGAAGACAAAATTCCTGAAACATATCTTCGCTGAGATTCATCAATTAAATTATTTTTATCTAAAAGACTTGCATATCCAAGGATTGCATTCATCGGAGTTCTGATATCATGCGACATATTGAAAAGGAACGTACTTTTTGCATGATCAGCTTTCTTTGCGGCATCAAGTGCATCCATAAGAAGCTTCTGTGATGCAAATTCTCTTTTTTTCTGCTCATCAATATTTTCAAAACACCATAGAACCTTTGTCGTTTTACCATTATTTTTTTCAACAGGGATACAGATAATTCGTCCCCAGTTCTCAAATAGTCCAAGGAATTCAAGGCTTATAAAATCTTTATTCTTAAGTTCATCCTGAAGATATTCAGTATCAGCAAGTTTACGCACCTGAGGAGCATATTTTTCAGAAATGAATTTTTCACAGATCAGATTCATTATTTTTGACGGTGAATTATTATCTTCTCCAGCAATAGAAATCGGTTCAAAATGAGAAATTTCAGTAACGGTATTTTTTTCAAGATCTCCATAATACACGGCATAAAACATAAAGGAAATAGAATTTACGATGTTGTACTGCTGTCTTAAAGAAGCATTCAAATGCTCAAGCTCTTCTGTGCGAAGATTTTCAAAGGCATGGTACATACTTTTTGCTTTATTTCCCATTACAACATTACCGCACATAATAGCACCAAGAGCATAAACAACGGAGTTTACAACATTCATCAAAAAATTATCTGTATATCTTCCAATCGTAAAAAAAATACCGATATAAACTGCTTCAAGAAATAAAGTTATTAAAGTAAATGAAAATCCAGGAATGCAAAAAAACATCGGACCTATAAAATTAAAAACAAGAAAAAGAGTCGTTTTATCATTGATACTTGAAGGCTTAACGGCAAAAAAAAGTCCGATTGCGACAAATGTTATAATCCAGATCATCGCCAGGAATTTATAAAAATTTGTTTTTTTGCGCTTTGCAAATTTTGAAATAAAAAAAAGAAAGGAAAAAATTAATAAAATTACAGCATACAGATATTTATTTTCCTTTATAACGCCAAAGGTAAAAGAGACAACTACCATCAGGGCAGAGAGAATCATTGTGATGCTGGAAAGAATAATAAGCATCGCGCGGTTATGATTATTTATCTCATCATTAATTGCAAGATACTGATCTTTATTGAGCCCGTTGTATAATCCGTACCTGATTATTCTTTTCAAAAAATTCATGGTTTGCCCTCAACCATAAATTGTAATGCATAAAGTCTATCTTTGCATTGAAATTTATTCTTTCTCGTCTGGGACGATTATGCAGTCAAGAGTAACATTTTTTTCTTTTGCGAGCTTTGAAACTTTCTCAAGGTTGATTTTTTTGATGCCTCTTGGATCCGAGTGCGGTTCTGCATCTCCAAGAAGTACAATCTTTTTTTCTGCATCTTTGCGCCAGTCATAGAATTCAAGGGATGCGTACAAAGCTTCATATACAGCTTCAGGAATATCGCCGCCTTCGTTTCCGCGGATATAAACTGAATTTAAATTTTTTACAAACTGTTTTGTTTTTTCTGTAAACGGGAAATATTTTACAGGAAGCCCTTTGTAGGAATAAGAATCGTTATAATCCCTGTAGAACAAAAGCCCGATTCTGTAATCATTTTTCTTTTCAATCTGATTTATAAATTCTCCTATCCATTCTTCCTGAAGAACCTTCATATCATCCTTCATGCTGCCTGTTGTATCAATTGCAAAAACAATATCAATCTTTTCACCTTTCATTGCATCTACGGCAGAGATTAAATCCTTTTTAAGATTTTCTTTTTTTGAATAATAAAGAAGCCCCTTTCCTTCTGTCGCAAGCTCTGCAAATTTTGAAGCTGCTTCAACATTGTAATCATCAGTAAGCTCAACTTCTTTTTTTTCTGGTGGCTCTTTTTTCTTTTCTTCAAAATTGAACATAAACGGATTATCCATGTATGTTGCGTCATAATCGCCGTAAGGTTTTTCAAAAGTTCTGATGTTTATGAAAGTTCCTTTTCCAATCGTAATTGTCCCGTTTCTTGACCAGGGATAGCCGTACTCAAGTTCATTTGGAATATAAATATGAAAACATTCTCCAAGCTTAGGATGATTTACAACAGTAGAAGAGATCAAACTGTATTTTGAATATTCTGATTTAAGTTCTTTGCCGTCAAGATATCGTTTTTCATTTCCATTTACTTCATTAAATTCTTTTGCACGGTACGCATAGCTCGCTTCTTTTCCGGCTTTATCTTTAACAGTTTCACAAAGCATTACACTTTTTACGTTAGATTTCTTCCTTATATACAAATCGATTCCAGTTCTTACACCGGCTGAATCACGATGATTTACAATTACAAGATCTTCTTTGAGAACCTGCATCGAAGGATTTTTTACGATTCCCCTTGTCTGCTGTGAAAAAAACGGAAAACTTACAAAAAAAACTAATAATACTGCAAAAGACTTTTTCATATTTCAATTATCGGCACAAACGCTTTAAAAGGTTATTTTTGTCTTTGCTAATCCTTTCTATTGATGATATAATCTAAACTACAATGGGTATGGAATTTACTCCTGTTAATATTGATGAATTTTTTGATTCAAATACGGAAAAGAATGATTCAATATTCAAAACGGGAATTGTTGTATTTACAGATTACCAGCAGCATCTCATAAATCACCTGAGGCAGGCTCTTGCAGTAAATGCTCCAGACAGACTGGACAGATTGGAAACAAGACTTGATGACGTTACAAAACTTGCTGAATCAATTGCTGCATTCCCTTCACTTCTTGAAAGGGCAAACACAACAACTTCTACCCGCACTCCGGAAGCTCTTGTAGAAACACTCGTTTCTTATCAGGAAGACGGTGATACAATGCTTCACATGCCGTCAAAGGCTATTCTTGGAAAAGCATTTCTTGTTGCAAAAATTCACACTTTCTTTTCAATGTCCAAGCTGGCAAAAAACTACGCCAAAATGGATGACAAGCAGGTAAAAGAGTATTCAGACGAAACAAGTTCTATGGTTCTTACGCTGATGGCAGAAGACGTTTACCTGAATCTTTTGAAAGATAAAACAATTTCTCTTGATTTAAGGCGCGAACTTGCAAACTCACTGATTATTCTCTGGGAACACAGAAGCGACCAGACAATGTCAGATATTGCACCGGTTTTGCAGACTGTATGGTTTGCCAGAAGACGACTAGCTCCTGCATTCGGAACAATGATGGGAACGAGTGAGCTTTTAATGGTAACAATGCAGATGGACGATCAGTGGAATGCCTTCATCCGCGAAAAACTTGCAGATCCTGATGTAACACAGGCAATGGAAGAATTCCTTTTTGGCATTTCACACGAACAGATTCTCAGACTAAAAGCGCTTCTTCGTGACAAAGGTGTAAAATCAATCGGGCGTGATGAAGTAAGTTCTTACCTTGGTGAACATGTAAAAACAGACATCAACCTTGATTACAGGGATTTCTATCTTCTTTATACAGTCCGCCGTGATAATGCGCGCACAAGAAACCGACTGCATCTTGAAGGACCTAAAAATACACTTGAAGACCACTTCATCCGTTTTGTAATGGAAAAAAATAAAGAAAAGCAGAAGAACGATTCTTTTGCAAAATGAGTTATTAATTATGGAAGAATCAGAAAAAAAGACATATCACTTTGGTGAAAAGCTCCGTGACGCGCGAGAGAAAAAACACATGACCCTTAAGGCCGTTGCAAAACTCGCGGGTGTAAGCGAAAGCCTTGTTTCACAGATTGAACACAATAAAGTTTCTCCTGCAATCGACACATTGCTGAACCTTGCTTCGATTCTGGACATAAACCTGGAATATCTTTTTGAAGAATACTCACGACAGCGCCCGGTGACAGTAATTCACATAGATGAGAGGCGAAAGCTCAACGACGAAAAAATTCTTTACGAAGAACTTTCAGATTCTTTTTCTAACGATGAGCAGCACAATTTTGAAAGCTACATAATTACAATTCCAGCAGGTAGCCAGACTCACCGCGGAAAGTACGGACACATCGGAAAAGAGATGGGGCTTATTCTTCAGGGAAGCGGAACACTTCACTACGCAGACAAAACATATGAACTCCACGAAGGAGACAGCATAACTTTCAGTGCACACGAACCTCATAATATAAAAAATACAGGCTCAGTTCCTCTTCGTGCAATGTGGATTGTTACTCCTGCCCAAAAATTTACAAGTTAAAAATGCGCCGCTACATCGCCATTGACCTGAAGTCTTTCTACGCTTCCGTTGAATGCATGGAACGCGGCCTTGATCCTCTTGAAACAAATCTTATAGTTGCAGACAAAAGCAGAAGTTCAAAAACAATCTGTCTTGCCGTTTCTCCGTCAATGAAAAAATACGGACTCCCGGGAAGATGCCGCTTGTTTGAAGCAGAACAGAAAATCCGCGAAGTAAATTCAAAAAGACTTCTGCAGACAAAAGAGAAAAAGTTCAGCGGAAAAAGTCATTTTTCAAAAGAGCTTGAATCAAATCCGAATCTTGAGCTTGACTGCATAATCGCACCGCCGCAGATGGCAAAGTACATACAAATCAGCACAGAAATTTACAAGACGTATCTTGATTTTGTTTCCGAAGAAGACATTCATGTTTATTCAATTGATGAAGTTTTTATTGATGCAACTCCGTATCTGAATCTGTATAAAATGACAGCGCATGAACTTGCACTCAAGATGATAAAATCAGTTCTAAAAAAAACAGGAATCACGGCAACTGCGGGAATCGGGACAAATCTTTATCTTGCAAAAATCGCAATGGACATTGAAGCAAAACACATGAGCGCAGACAGTGACGGTGTAAGAATTGCAGAACTTGATGAAATGAGCTACAGAGAAAAACTTTGGAATCATACTCCGCTTACTGATTTCTGGAGAATCGGAAAAGGAATTGCTGCACGGCTGAAAAGATACGGAATCCACACGATGGGAGATATTGCGCGGATTTCACAAGCCGGTCCAAACTGCGCAATCAACGAAGAAACTCTGTATAAGGAATTCGGTGTAAATGCTGAACTTTTGATTGACCATGCCTGGGGCTGGGAAGACTGCACGATGCAGGACATAAAAAATTACAAACCGAAAAACTCATCGCTGAGCACAGGCCAGGTTCTTACAAGCCCTTACAATTTTGAAAAATCAAAAATCGTTGTTCGTGAAATGGCAGAATCCCTAAGTCTTGATCTTGTAAAAAAAGGACTTTTAACTTTTCAGATTTCGCTGTTCATCGGTTATGAAGCTTTACCGCGGAATTTTGATTACAACGATTACAAGCATCTTGAGCTTGTTGAAGACGGCTACGGACGGCTCACACCAAAACCTGTTCACGCCGGAATAAATTTCAAAAAACCGACATCAAGCACCAAAATACTTGCAGAAGCCGCATCCTATATTTTTGAAAACATTGCAGACAAAAAACTTGAAGTGAGGAGATTAAATATCTGCGCAGGATTTGTTGTATATGAAAAAGAATATAACGGCAGCGTTCATTACCGTCAGCAGGAACTTTTTTCAAATGAAGAAGAAATAAACAAAAAGTTTAAGGACCTTACAGAAAAAGAAAAAAAACTTCAGGACGCAGTGCTCACTATGAAAAACAAGTTTGGAAAAAATGCCGTACTAAAAGCGATGAATCTTCAGGACGGCGCAATGCAGATAACACGCAACAGCCAGATCGGCGGACACAAGGCGTAGAAAAATAAGTAGAGTTTTTAAATTTTCAGTGTAATTTTTACTATAAATTTATAACATAATAGAACTGTAATTTAAAAAAAACTTTACTTGTCAATTACAGTTGTCGGGTGCTTTTTTATTTTCCCATCACCCCCTCTATTCTTTAAACAAATCCGTTACGTGGAACTGAGTTAAATCTTTTACTACTTCTGCGGCAATAATCATGCCTGCAACAGAAGGAACAAAAGCATTACTTCCGGGAGACTGTTTTTTTGGCTTTCCCTTACGATCAGGCGTTGTACCGGCAGTATCTGCAAAATCATCTGAATCATCAGTCTGCAAAGAAAGTGCACTCTCTGTGGAAAAAACAACCTTCAGTCTTTTAATCCTGCGCTTTTTAAGTTCATTACGCATAACACGTGCAAGCGGGCAAACAGAAGTTCGTGTAATATCCGCAACCTTAAGCTTTGTAGGATCAACTTTATTTCCCGCACCCATACAGCTGATGACAGGCTTTTTAAGTAATTTTGCACGCGTGATAATTTCAAGTTTGCCGATAACTGTATCAATGCAATCTACAATGTAATCATACTTTGAAAAATCAAACTGATCAGCTGTATCCGGCATAAAAAAAGTTTTCCATTTTGTAACTTTACAATCAGGATTAATATCATGAATACGCTCTTGAGCAACATCTACCTTATCTTTTCCGATTGTAGAATGAAGAGCATAAAGCTGGCGGTTCAAATTTGAAAGACAGATTTTATCATCATCAACAATATCAATTGCACCGATTCCAGAACGCACAAGAGCTTCAACAACAAAACTTCCAACTCCGCCGATTCCAAAAACAATCACACGGGCATTAAAAAGTTTTTCCATATTATCTTTTCCAAAAGTAAGTCTGGTTCTCGCAAATTGATTTATATTCATGAGCATATTTTAATGATTTACTTTAGAAGGTGGAAGTCTCGATTTTCAGATTAATTTCAAAATCAAAATTACTTTCTCCCCCTCTGTAAATTTTAGTAAATCTTATGTTATATTATATATGGTAGAGATAATTACATGTCGTATTCAATCATCAGTTTATTAGCTTTAATTCTCAATCTCATAATCAACCGTGAATCCCTCAGGAATTTAAAAAGCCGGTTAAATGAATCTCAAAACGAACAAAAATTAAATTTCCGATACAAGTTATTTCTGATTGCAACAAACTGCTACTTCATCATAGATATTGCATGGGGCCTTTTATACGAACACCATTTTATAGAAAAATTATTTCCATTTTTATACTTTGACTGTATTCTGTATTTTCTATTTATGTTTCTGACAATGCTGACGTGGATTCGTTACATTGTTGCATATCTGGACAGCCATGGATTAAAAAGTAAAACACTGCTGCATTCAGTCTGGGCAATGTTCGCACTTTCTCTTGTGTACCTTGTAATCAATCACTTTCATCCGTTTATTTTTTCATTTAATGACAAGCATGAATATATTATTGAACAGGGAAGACATATTGCATTCATTCTGCAGATTGCACTTTATGTAGTTACTTCAACTTATATGTTTTTTGCAGCATACAAATCACGCGGCGGAGAAAAATCAAGATATATTGCTGTTGCCCTCACCTGTCTTGTGATGGAAATATTTTTGATTTTTCAGATTCTTGATTTCAGATATCCGTTTTATGCAATGGGACTTATAATCGGAATCTGTCTGGTTCACTCTTATATTGAAAAAAGAGAAAGAAAAGAAAAGGAAGTATACGACAACATTGCAACAACACTTGCAGAAAATTATGAAGTAATTTATTACGTAGACATCGAAACTGCTGAGTTCAATGAATTTGCAAAAAGTAACAAATACGCATCGATGAAACTTCCTGTCAGCGGCCGAGATTTTTACAACGAAACATTAAAAAATATTGAAAAATATGTTCATCCCGATGACAGACAATTTGCAAAAAATCTTTACCATAAAGATATTGTACTTAGTAATCTTAAAGAAAAAAAATCATATTCTTATAAATACAGAGTAATGATTGAAGATCAGCCAAGATATTTTCAGTTCACAGTAATACGTGCCAATGACAACAATCATTTTATTCTGTATGAAAAAGATATCGACGATGAAATTACTGCTGAAAACCTGCGGCTTGAAAATCAGAAGAAGCATATTACTTTCACTCAGATTGCAGAAATTTTAGCGATTAATTATGACGTTATTTATTACGTTGATGCAAACGATTTTAGTTATACAACTTTTGAATGCAGGAATATTTATGGACAAAAGGAAATGCAGAAATCCGGAGATGATTTTTTTATTGATTCCAGAAAAAATATTCCGATTCTTGTTCATAAAAGTGACCGCGATCTTGTGCTCGATTTTATTAACAAAGATCACATTATCAGTACACTCGCAAATCAGAAAAGCTGCAGTTTAGATTACAGAATTGTGGCTGCAAAACAAACTCATTACGCAAGAATGTCAGTTCAAAAATCTACTAACGGAACTCACTTTATTTTTGGAATTGAAAATATTGATGATGAAGTAAAAAAAGAAAAACAGCATCTTAAAGCATTGAACACAGAAAAAGAACTTGCGCGCCGTGATGAGCTGACAGGAATAAAAAATAAGACAGCTTACACTGAACTTGAAAAATCTGTTCAGACGAATATAGACAACGGAATGGATTATCTTCCTTTTGGACTTGTTGTTTGTGACGCCAATGACCTCAAAAAAATTAATGATACAAAAGGTCATGCTGCAGGAGATGATTACATCAGAAAATCTGCAAAGCTTTTGTGCGACACTTTTGTTCACAGTCCTGTATTCAGAATCGGCGGGGACGAATTTGTTGTGTTCATTCGTGGTGATGATTATTCGAACAGAGAAAAATTGATGAAAGAATTGCATGAACAGGTTCAGAAAAACCTTCAGTCAGGAAAAGGACCTGTTGTAGCTTGTGGAATGGCTGAATATACTCCGGAAAAAGATTCACTCGTATCAGAAATCTTTGACCGCGCAGATAAGGCTATGTACAAAATCAAAAAGGAACTTAAAAAGAAAAAAACAATCGCGCAGTAAGATAGTCTTCAAAAATTGTTTCTATTCTATAACTCAGCGACAATCGGCTCGATGTATTTTTTATCAGAAAGATCGTAAGAATGTGAAATCATTTCTGCCTTCTTTTTATCATCTTCTGTTGCATCTTTTTTTGAAGCAAGTGCCTTTCCAAGCATTTTCATCATAGTTCTTGAAAGCCAGTTCATCTTGTCAAAATTAAGTCCGCCTGGACAATAAAATAATTTTACAAACTTCTTTTCTTCTTCAGAAAAAACTTTTTCCATTTCAGCTGAAACTTCCGAACTTTCTGCAGGGCTTGCTCCAACTGCAAACACAATAAGTTTTTTCCCAGATTGTGAAAGTGACATCATCTGCTTTTTGAACCATTTTATATTTTTAATTGAACCTGCCAAAATCCAGCTGCCGAACACAATTGCGTCATAATCAGCAAGATTTATTTTACCGGCCTCTTTCAACGATACGCACTCACAGCCTGCATCTTCACTAACCCATTGAGCATACTGTTTTGTGAATCCTGTCTGACTATTATAAATTACGATTGATTTCATTTTTGAATAGGGTCGCCTTTTATTTTTGAGTTTTCATTTTCAATTCTTACAGCTTCAATAAAACGACGAGTAAGTTCTTCGTCACTTATGCCGCATGTTGAATCAAGTTCATTTTCTTCATTCATAGAAACCTACATATTTGTTAAATTAATTATATCATCTAATTAATGATTTGAGTAGTTTCAAGACTTATTCAAAATAAAAGATGTCTTCGAACTTTTTATCCAGGGCGACACAGAGAATCAGGGCGAGTTTTGCGGTTGGGCAGAACTGCAGGGTTTCTATGGAGCTGATTGTGTTTCTGGAAACTCCGACCATCTGCGCGAGGTCTGACTGCGAAAGTTTTTTTTCTGTGCGGATTTCTTTTAAGCGATTTTGAAGAACAAGATTTTCATTCATCACACTACTCCTGATAATTGCAGAATAAAACGAACTAGCAGAGCTGCAAAAATCAAAAGATAGCCTAGTGCAACAAAGAGTTCGTGGAGTTTTTTTAGCTTGGCAAACTTTATGAAAAATGCCACACAGCACATTCCAAAAAAAACAATCCAGCATTCTATTTTTATCTGCTTTGTGAAAATCCAGTTTAAGATCGAAACTAAAAGGCATAATCCGAAAGAAGAAAAATACGCAACTCTTGCTGCGCTCTTCTGCACTTCCAGATCTTCAATATCTTTTCCCGCATTATCGCTGCGGCTTTTTTCCAGGATCTCTTCCTTAGTCATTTTTCACCTCTATTTATTAAAAATAAAATCTCAAGCATTTATTTGATGTAAGCGGGAACCTGTGTCGAAAAATATTCAGCCACCACGAAGTGGTCTGCCGTTTTTCGGCGCAGGATTTCCGCTGAGAATCAAATTTAATTAAACATTATATTTTAATACATTTTGCATGCAAGTCTTAACACACTCGCCGCACAAAATGCATTCGGCTGATTTAATCTCTCCCTTCTTCAGAAGCTGAGTTACATTCAGGCTCATAGGACAAACCTTTTCACATTTCTTACAGCTGATACAGTTTTCTTTTTTCGATTTGATTTTCAGCTGTGGCAGATGTAAAAATCTTCCAACTTTGTAGCCAAAAATCATGAAAGGTGCCATCCAGCAGATGTAGTGACAGTTAGCCCTCTTTCCATGAATCAAAGTCGGAATCAAAAACAAAATCACAATTCCGTAATAAATCACATAGCCGTAAATATCAGAAATTGAAATACCGTGCTCTGTCATAAAGAAGGGCTGAATTGTATAATCACCTTTTCCAAAAACATGACAGACAATCACTCCGCTGATCCACACAATCCAGATTCCATATTTGATGTAATTGCGCCCCCCCTGCTTTGGTGCCTTATCAGAAAACTGGGCAAAACATTCACACATGCCGCCAGTGGGACAGAAAAAGCCACACCAGAGACGGCCGAAGAACATGCCCAGAATGAACATCAGAGAAAAGACGATAAAGCTTCCATTGATGACATGCTGCATTGCGCCCATGATAATCAGATATGGCGAAAAATAATAAATCGTAATCGGAAAAAGCAGCATGCTGATGATAAGCGTAAACCTGCGGATTTTCTGTAAAGTCATATTACCTCTCTTGCCAAGTAAACTTGGTATATGATGAATTATAGACATGCAAAGTAAACTTGTCAAGTATTGCATAGTATACTTGGCGTGCAGCCCCTCTTGACAAATACCCCTCTAGGGTATATCTTAGCAGTGTACAAACATACCCCTATAGGGTATGCAAAATTATTGTAATCATCTCTTGCAAAAGGAGTCCGTCATGGAAGAAACTTGTCCACACTGTTCTGGAAAGCATAAAGAGCGCGATGATGCAGAAAGAAAAGATTTAATGAACCGTCTTAAAAGAATTGAAGGACAGGTTCGGGGTGTTGAAGGAATGCTTGAAAGCGACGCTTATTGTACTGATATTCTGATTCAGGTGTCCGCAATTTCGAGTGCCCTCAAGAGCTTCAACAAGGTTCTGCTCGCAAATCATATGAAGACCTGTGTAGCCGAGGGAATCCGCAAAGGTGATGACAGCGTAATTGATGAGTTTGTCGTTACTTTACAAAAGTTGATGAAATAATTCAACAAAACTTTCGCGCAAAACCGCGACCACTTTTTTTAAGGAGGTAGTATGGAACAATATAACGTTACAGGAATGAGCTGTGCAGCCTGCGTTGCCCGTGTTGAAAAGGCGGTAGGTTCTGTAGAAGGTGTAAAATCCTGCGCAGTAAGCCTGCTCACTAATTCCATGGGAATTGAGGGCGACGCAAAGCCTGAAGCAATCATAAAGGCGGTTGAAAATGCCGGATATGGTGCGAGTCTGAAAAAATCAGCGTCGGCTGCGGGGACACGCGTTTCTGGCGGTACCGCAAATTATGAAGAAGAGCTCAAAGACACCGAAACTCCAAAAATGAAAAAGCGCCTTATTGCGTCTGTCGTACTTTTGCTTCCGCTGATGTACGTTTCTATGGGGCATATGATGTGGAACTGGCCGCTGCCAGCTTTTCTCGACGGAAATCATGTCGCAATGGGCTTATACGAGCTTTTGTTTTCGGCCTTTGTTATGGTAATCAATCAGAAGTTCTTTATAAACGGATTTAAGGGCCTGCTTCACAGAGCGCCTAACATGGACAGCCTTATTGCCCTTGGCTCTGGCGCCTCTTTTGCCTACAGCGTATTCGCACTTTTTGCTATGAGCGCAGCTGTAGTAGCCGGCAATTCAGACAAAGTCATGTACTACATGGATCAGTT
>JAILEY010000015.1 GCA_024687165.1 Treponema sp. | reverse complement strand
CAAGAAGGATGAAAATTTCACTGAAAAATACCATTAACATAATTGCTTCTCCATTCGGTAATCCATAAACCTGCGCATTGATTTACGCATTACCATTTTTAAAACTTATGTCATCAATATACTGTAAGGAAATGTATAAGTGCGTGGTGAAATTTCACCCAGGGGCATGGTGATTTTTCACCATGCAGTTTAGAGCTTTCTTTATTTATTATTTTCAGTACATACAAGTTCTAAAAAAAAGGAGGTACTGAGTATGGATAAAGAAGATGAACTTTTGTTTGCAATGAACACAAGGCTTACAAAAGTTGAAAGCGGTCAGGAAAGTGACTATTCCGGTTCTGTATGCTCAGCTTTGAGTGCTGCCCTTGGAAAGAACATCAGGATAACCGCAGATGATTTATACAGAAAGTATTTTACAAAACCATATGCAGGTGGAATTCATGCAGCATTCTTTCTTGATAATAACGGAAAAGCTGTTCATGTGGCAGGAGGACTTTACGGAAAGCTTTATCACAGCAAACCCGCCCTTCACCCTTAAGGCCCGCTACGGTCTTTTCGGCTTCTGCACAGGTCTCTTCACCGCAGGGACCGCAACCTTATACTGGAAGCTGCGGTAGATCATAATCACCGGCTGAGCCGGTGGTTATGTTTTTATCTGCAAACAGTAATAGCTGTCTAAGACAGCCCCACCTAACTCTAAATAAAATCCTTTCTTACGCTGTCGTATTTTGGATCGTTGAAGCCGAAATCCTTTCCTTTATAATTCCATGCACAGCGGGAAATGTTATATTTTTCAAAGACGCTGTTTATATCCTTGTACCAGTTTTTTGTACTTTCAGCATCAGCTAAATCTATTACTCCATACTCACCGACATAAAGAGCGACATTTCTTTCTTCAGCAACATCCATTGCTTCCTTAAACATGTTCTCATAATAATCAGCGTTAAAATATTCACCGCTCAAAGCATCATCTGAAATTGAAAATCTTGAAGGAACAGAAAGTGCAACCTGTAAAAGCTTTTTATATTCAGTTTTAGAAACAGGATATTTCATGCGGAAATTTCTATCCATTTCTTTAACCCAGTAAGCCCCCTGATGCGTAAACAAAAGCGGTTCATAACTGTGGAATGTATAAACGATATTTTCATCAAAGGGAAGTGCAAGATCTTTTACAGAAACGACACTGTTGTTGTAATATCCGCCGAAAATTACTTTTGTTTCTTTTGTATGCTTTCTGATTGCAGCAACGGCTTTTTCTGCAATTTCCATCCACTTGTCATTATAAGCTTTATCTGTAATTTCATTTAAAAGTTCAAAGACAAGAATTTTTTCCTTCCCATAACGGATTGCAAATTCTTCCCACAATTTATAAAAAAGATTTTGAAGTTCTTCTTTTTCCCAGAAGCCTGTCTCATGTTCCGAATAATCATCAAATGAAAAACCCTGAGTTTTATGAAGATCAAGAACCATATTGAGGCCGTATTTTTTTGCCCAGCTGATTGCACTGTCGATATATGCAAATCCGCTTTCAATAAAAGTTCCGTCTTTATTCTGAACAAGATTGTAATCCACAGGAAGACGAATGTGATCAATTCCCCAGTCCGCAACATTTTTAAAATCTTCTTCAGTTATAAAAGTATCGTAATGTTTTTTTGTATGCTCGCACTGTGACAACCATCCGCCAAAGTTTACGCCGTGTTTAAATCCTGCAAATTCTTTCATTTTATTCCTCGCGAAGAGCATTATATTAAAGGCCGTTTCAAAAGTCCATACAAACAATTAAAAAAGGAGACAGTCATTATAATCGCCTCCTTTTAATTCAGAGAGTAAAATTAATTTGATTTATGTTTCAAATTATTTTTCAATCAACTTAACATTTTTGATGACAACTGTATGAGCTTCCTTAATCTTGATGTTGTTAACTGCACCAAGGCTGAATGTAAGGATTGTAAAATCATCACTGTCGTATGTCATCGTAAATTCATCTTCAACATGCTGAAGATTTTTAGTTGCTTCTGCTACAGGACCCATGTTGTATGGTACCCAGTCTTCAACGCCGTGAAGTGTCTTCCATCTTGCTCCATCACGCTGAAGTGCATATTTTACAAGACGGTCTTTTGTTGAAGAAACATCAAAGCTAAGAACATATGTTTTTCCTTTTTTGAGTGAAACACGGTTCTGCTTAAGCTGAATCTTCCATTCTGCATCATTTGTATCATTGATTTTAATTACAGCACCATTATCAGCAGTAACTTCTGCGTCACTTGAACTGTATGCGTAAAGTTCCCAGCCGCTGATTCCCTTTGAGAAAGCACCATTTTTTACAAGAGCATTTTCAACAAGACTTACATTGTCAAAAATGAATTCTCCTTTATCTTCAAAGACAAACTTGATTACACTTGTATCAGGAACTTTCTTAGTTGTAAATACGCACTTGTAAACATTTCCACTCTGCTTAAGATTAAGCTTTGTATCATTTACAAAAACCTTTGCCTTTGAGAATGAAGCAGAATCACTTGTTACAGAGAATGAATATTCTGTATTTGAAGCAAGAGGAATTTTATCCTGAGACAAAACAACTGCATTTGCTTTTGCTGAACCAACATTAACCTTGCATTCACGGATGTTATTGATATTTGTAATTTCCTGTGAAGAGCCTTCTGCACATACAGCCTTCCAGTACTTCATTCTTCCGTCACCACGATCAAATGATCCGTTATAAACATAATTTCCGTCTGAAGTTACTGATTTTTCTCCTTCTTCAATAGCACTTGAACCTGACTTAATAAGCTTAAAGTTGCTCATGTAGATTGGAGCGATTGAAGGTGTTGCACCCATATTAACGTCAATACGACATGCAGGATCTGTTGTCTGCTTCATCTGGAATTTATAGTTGAAAGATTTTCTGTCTTTTGTAAGCTGAAGTTTTTCGTCACCGAAATATCTTACATAACCGTTATTTGGACCTGTAATACCAATCAATGTTGTGCGGTTTTCTGTTGACCATGCATCAAAGCTGAATTCATACCATGCACCTTTTACAAGTGGAATGTCTGCCTGAACAAGCTGAACTGAATAATCAACAACACCGGCTTTCTTTGTAGTAACTTCAATGATGTCTCCGTTGAATTTTACGGCACCATCTCCACCCTGCTGCTGCATATATTCCCATGCGCTCTTATCCTGGCGAACAAGATTTCCGTCTTTTCCGGCATCACGAACCTTAACGTCGATTTCCTTCATCTTAACATTTTCATCATAAGAATCCTTCTGGTAAACGCGTACATAATCTACAACCATGCGGGCATTTTCTGCAAACTTTGTTTTGCTGTCAGGATTTCCAGGCCAGTTTCCGCCGACTGCAACGTTAAGAATCATATAGTATGGCTGATCATAAGGAGCCGGGAATGTTACAGGATCATCACCAACTTTTTTTGTAAACCATTCTGTAACAGATCCAATGAATTCACCGTCAACATAGAACTTGAATTCATCAGGAAGCCATTCAACAGAATATGTGTGGAATTCTTTTGAGAAATCACCCTTCTTAAGTTTTTTTGAAACCTGTTTCTGTGTGTGTGGTTCACCGAAATGAAGTGTACTGTAGCTTTTGTCTGTTTCATGACCAAGAACTTCCATGATGTCGATTTCGCCACAAAGAGGCCACTGACCGTAAAGCTGTTCATTTGCAGGCATCATCCAGAATGCTGGAAGGAATCCCTGTCCGGCTGGGACCTTTAATCGAGCTTCAAAAATTCCGTACTTTGCTTCATACTTTCCGAGAGTATTGATACGTCCACTTGTATAAGTTTTCTTTCCGTCTTCTTTTTTTTCAAGAGCCTGAATTATAAGATTTCCGTCTTTAACATAAGTATTTTCTTTATTGTCATCATAAGACTGAAGTTCGTTATTTACCCAGCCCGGTTCATGATACTCAAAGCCCCACTTGCTGGAATCAAGTTTGTCACCGTCAAAGTTATCTTCAAATTTAAGGGTATAACCTTCATAAGAAAGTTTTGGTCCCAAAGCAGTTTCTGATTCTGCAGCTGATTTTGGTTTTGCTGTACAACTCAATGCAAAAAATGAAGAAAATGCAGCAGCCACTAAAAATGTTTTTCTAATCATAATGTTCCTCTCTATAATTAGTTTTCATACATAGTCCTAAATTCGACTTCCTCTAAAAAGTTAATAAAATTGGCTCCCAGTCGCGTTGTGCATTACGAAACCGAGCTAGATAGCTCTATATGCTGTTTGTTACAAAGTAACTATTAATTATGTCGCTTTCGCGACTGCAACAAACAGAATATTTTCGTCCTGCTCAACACTCCTTCGCACCAATTTTATTATATCTATAATAATTCGAAATTAAGATTACATAGATATTTCAAAAATCCAGACGAATCTTTGAAGCTTATTTACAAATAATTTTAGGTCACAAGTCTGCAGCAGGATATAAAAAAAATACATTTTATATCATATTTTTATTTAATTTAGAGAAAATGGTGATATAATTTTTAATATGAATTCCTCAGGCGAAGTACTTTCAGAAAAACTTCTGTATCAAAGTGAAAACGAAATTTTCCATGACTCATACTCAAAAGAGCTTTCTTTCTATAATGCTGTAAAAACCGGTGATTTTAAAACTGTTGAAAAACTTTATTCACCTTTGGGAAACAGCGGTATGGGTAAACTTTCAGAAAATCCGCTCAACAACATGCGCTATCATTTTATTGTAAGCGTTGCGATGATTACAAGATTTTGTATGGAAGGCGGAATGGCAACAGAAGCAGCATATACTTTAAGTGACCTTTACATTCAAAAATGCGACAAGCTTCATTCAGCAGAAAGCATAATTACTCTGCACAAAGAAATGATTTTTGATTTTGCAGAAAGAATGAAAAAAATAAAGGAACATTCAGAATCAAAAACAGTCTCAATTGCTAAAGATTTCATAAACAATCATTTAAGAGAACCAATCGTTCTTGCGGACATTGCAAAAGCGGCCAGAATAAGCAGCAATTATCTTTCTTCACTTTTTAAAAAAACAACAGGAGAAACTATCACAAATTATATTCACCGATGCAGAATTGAAGAAGCAAAAGAAATGTTAAAATACACTGATGAAGAATTTATATATATTTCAGATTATCTGTGCTTTTCAAGTCACTCACACTTCATTTCGATTTTTAAAAAGTTTGAAGGAATGACGCCGAAAGCTTACAGAGACAAATTCTATCACAAGCATTTTAACGAAAGCAAAATTAAAAAGGAAAAATAAAATGTCAGAAAAAAAAGAAGCTGCCGTATGTGATAAAAAAATTTCACAGGTAATTTCAGAAGCACTTGCAGAATTTAAAAAAGATGTAAAAAAAGAACCGCTGTTTGTATTTTCATCAGAAATTGAAAAAAATTCCTGGATCGACTGGGCCGTAAAAAATACTGCAGAATCCGGAGTTGAAGCCGTAAACACAGATCAATTTATTGCGTGGGATCAATTCAAAAGCGATTATATTACTCCAGCAGACAAAACAAAAAACTGTATCCCTTCAATCATCAGAAAAATTTTTGCACAAAAACTTCTGCGCGAATCTTCATTCAAAAAAATCATCTCAAGATCAGAATTAAACAGCGACTCCATCTTTGCTTTTACAGACTGGCTTGCAAAAATCTTACCTTCACTTTCACTCTGGAAAAAGCATTACGATAATGATTTCAAAAAAAATATTGAAGATGGAAACGCAGAAGACGACGATGAAAACTCAGACCTTCTTGAATTATACAATTCATATTACAATCTTCTTGAAAAACATGGATTTTATGAACCAAGTTATGCACAGATAAATTTTTCAAGCAGACAAAAAAAAATCTACATTTTCTACCCTACAGTCTTTCAAGATTTTACAGAATATTATGAAACGCTCTCAGATTCACAAGATGTTACATTTGTCGTACTTCCTGAATCAGAATATGAAAGAAAAAAAACTTGCATAAAATATAAAGACGCAAGAAAAGAACTCAGGCGCATGTGTCTTTCAATCAGAAAATTAATTGAAACAGATAAAGATTTTGATTTGAGACGAATTGCAGTTGATATTCCGGATCTTGAATACACACGCCCTTATATAGAAAGAGAATTAAAACTTTATCAGATTCCCTATGTAATCAGAGACGGACTTCCTTACACAAAAAACTGCGGCGGAGATATTTTCGTTAAAATTAAATCCTGCATCGACACAAATTTCTCTCTTGATTCAGTACGAGACCTGCTGATGGACGGCTTTATTCCGTGGAAAAATCCTGAGCTGAATCTTAAGCTGATAAAAGCGGGCGTTGAACTTAGAATTGTCGGTTCAACAGAAAAAAACAATGACTTATGGATTCAGTCACTTGAGAAGGACGAAAACTTTTGTGAAGAAAAAGAATATTTTAAGCGGCTGAAAAAAATCATTCTTGATTTCAATAATGCAAAAAGTTTCAGAGAGTTAAAAAATACATGGCTTGATTTTTCTGCAGGTCCTCTTGAAAAAACAGAAGAAAATGGAAAATTAAAACGCAACAGTGAGCTTGCATTCATAAACGAAGAACTTTATGAAAAAGAAGAATACAGTCTTACAAATAAAATTCTTGGGAGAATTATTTCAGAACTTCAGGAAGCAGCACAGGTTGAAGAAGATTTTAATAAAGACTATCCGGATGAAAAACTTAAACTGGATAATTACCTGGACTTTTTCGTAAATGAATTAAATCAGAATTCCTACACACCGAATGATAAGAAATACGGAATAAATATTTTTTCATACAGAGTTGCGGCAAGTGCAGACTTTGATTATCACTTTATTTTAAATGCTTCACAGAATGATATAACAGTTCAATTAAAATCACTTTCTTTTATTACTGATGAAGTGAAGCGAAAAAATCTCGGATTAAATTATGAAAATCTGAAGGCAAAAGATAAAATTAAAATTCTTGAAGACGGATCTGCAGAGTTCA
>JAILEY010000012.1 GCA_024687165.1 Treponema sp. | reverse complement strand
TTGGTCTCGTTATAAAGAAATGGGTCATAAAAATAAAACAGACCTTATTGAGATGGCGGGAATTTCCACAAATATTCTCGCTAAACTAACTAAGGGAGAATTTATTTCCATGGATAGTATCCAACGCATTTGCAAGGCCCTGAACTGTGATGTAGGTGATATATGTGTAATTAATAAAGTGGAAGGAAATAGCTAAAAAATGTTGCCTGAAAAAAACATTGATATAAAAGAAAACGACCTTCTCAAAATTGACCGTTCCTTGCTCGAAATTCTTTTGAAGGACAAGACGACCGGGAAGAACATAATTTGGGCAACGGACAATTATTCTAAATATGGAGAGCTTTACACTTCGGAGAAAGAAATAAAAATTGAGCTTATAACCTCCCGGCACGGCGGAATAATAAAGCCACGAATTGAAAAATCTAAGACAGAGCAACAGCAAAGAATACGACAAAAAGCAGAAGTTTTTACTCCAAGCTGGATTTGCAATATTCAGAACAATCTGGTTGACGAGGAATGGTTTGGAAAGAAATGTATTTTTAATGTAGAAAAGAAAAATGAGTGGGCTGCCCTAAAAGATAAAATAGATTTTCCAGAAAAAGAAAACAAAAGCTGGCAAGATTATATTCTTTCTAAAAGACTTGAAATGAGTTGCGGGGAGGCTCCTTATATCACAAGCCGTTATGATGCAGTTACCGGACAATATATAGAAGTTCCAAACAGAATAGGTTTTTTTGATAGAAAATTAAGAATCGTAAATGAGAACACAAAAACGCATGAAGATTGGCTCAAATGGGCTTATGCCGCAGTTCAAAATGTTTATGGATTTGACTGGCAAGGTGATAATGTTCTTATTGCAAGGGAAAATCTTTTATTTACTATTGCTGAACACTATGAGGCAAAATTTAATGAAAAACTTGAAACTCAGGATTTAGTTGGTTTTGCAAAAGTAATAGTTTGGAATATTTGGCAGATGGATGGAATAAAATATGTTATTCCAAATTCTTGCTGTACAAAAGAAATTATAGATGAAGATTTGTTTGAACGAAGAATAATTGCAAAACCTTGTGTTGGTTGTACAAAAGGTGACAACCGAAAACACAATGGTATTTACTGCATTATTAAAGATTGGGAAACTCATAGAAATATTCGTTTTGTGGATATGGTATTTGGAGGCGGGAAGTAATGGCAAGAAAAACAAAAAAAGAAATTACAATTCGGAGTTCTGCTGCAGAATATTTGACTTTTGTGGCTGCAAGTGGAGATGATAAAAATAGTGTAGAAGTTCGCTATGAAGATGAAAATATCTGGATTACACAAAGAATGCTTGCTCTTTTGTACGAGGTTGAGACAAATACAATCAACTATCATATAAAAAAAATTTTTGAGGATTCGGAATTAGATGAAAATTCAGTTATTCGAAATTTTCGAATAACTGCCTCGGATGGGAAATCTTATGATACAAAGCACTACAATCTTCAAATGATAATTGCTGTCGGCTTCAAAGTGAATTCTGAGAGGGCGGTACAGTTCCGCAAATGGGTCAACACTATTGCAAAAGAATACACTATTAAAGGCTTTGCCATGGATGATGACCGCCTGAAAAATGATGGTTCTATCCTGACAAAAAAATATTTTGAAGAACAACTGGAGCGCATTCGTGAGATTCGTTCCAGTGAGCGTAAGTTTTATCAGAAAATTACAGACATTTACGCTACTGCAATAGATTATGACAGAAATGCATCCGCAACAAAACGCTTTTATGCCAGCGTACAAAATAAAATGCACTTTGCGGTTCATGGACACACGGCGGCAGAACTGATTGTGGAACGTGCTGATGCAACAAAAGAACACATGGGGCTTACAACCTGGCAAGACGCTCCAAATGGCAAAATAAAAAAATCTGATGTAACTGTCGCAAAAAATTATTTATCAGAAAAAGAACTGGGGCAATTGAACCGAATGGTTTCTGCTTATCTTGATTTTGCCGAAAACATGGCGAATCGTCACATTCCACTTACCATGGAAGATTGGGAAAAGAGACTAAATAAATTTATAGAAATGTTTGAATATGGCTTGCTGCAAGATGCAGGAAAAGTAACGGCAGAAATTGCAAAGCTTCATGCAGAAACAGAGTTTGAAAAATACCGCATTGTGCAGGATAGATTATACAAGAGCGACTTTGATAGATTTATTGAAGAAGAGGGGAGTTTGTAAATGGCACAGATTTTTAATCAAGCATTTGAGCAAAAATTGATTTATGTTTATCGCATTAACGATACTTCTCATGAAGGTATTCTTAAAATTGGAGAAGCTTCTTGTAATGCAGGAATGGCTTATTTTGCTTTTGAGCCAAATTGCAAAGAATTAAATGCTGCTGCAAAAGATAGAATTCGCCACCAGACACAAACAGCCGGAGTTACTTTTGAACTTCTATATACCGAAGCAACGGCTTATATGAAAGGAAAAAATCTTATAGTTTTTCAAGATCATGATATTCATGACATTCTTGTACGTTCTGGTATTAAAAGAAAAATATTTGAGACAGAACATAAAGCTAATGAGTGGTTTTACACTGACCTTGAAACTGTAAAGAAAGCAATTGCAGCTGCAAAAGAAGGAAGAACATCTCTTAATGCAAGTGAAATCAGTAATGACAAAAGTCCCGTAATTTTCAGACCAGAACAGACGGAAGCTATTGAAAAGACAATTAAACAATTCAAAAAGTCTGGTGGAAGTCATCAGATGCTATGGAATGCTAAAATGAGATTTGGAAAAACACTTTCTACATTGGAAGTTGTTAAGCGCATGAATTACAATCGCACTCTCATTTTGACACATCGACCTGTAGTTGATTCTGGTTGGTTTGAAGATTATGGAAAAATATTTTATGACCGTGATGATTTCTATTATTTTTCTAAGAAGAATGGCGGTGATCCAACAGAAGAAGAAAACTTCCATGAAATGATTCATAAGGCTGACGATAACGGAATGAAAGATTTCCACTTCATTTATTTTGCCTCAATTCAGGATATGAGAGGTTCTGAACTTGTTGGAGGAAAGTTTGCTAAGAATGAAGAAATTTTCAATATAGCATGGGATTTAATCATAATTGATGAAGCTCATGAAGGAACGCAAACTGAACTTGGTAAAGCT
>JAILEY010000043.1 GCA_024687165.1 Treponema sp. | reverse complement strand
TCAATTGCTATTTGGTGGAGGAACATCCATCGAGTTCAGATGAGCTGGAAACGCTAGATGTGTGGGGGGTATGACAATATCAATTCCAAATTTATGGATTTATACTCCATTCTCCTCTGGAAGAATTATAATAAAGTGCATCCCCTACAGATATAGAAAAATAAATTTCAAACTCATCATCAGATAATTTCTCATAAAAATATTTTGTTCCATAATAGTTTGTTGCTGCACCTTTCCAATAATCATCCGGTTTTAACCCAATATCAGAAACTGACTCTGGTAATCGATTTTCTATTATTTTATATTTTTCAATTTTTTCAACTATTTCATTTCCTTTTTTTTGTGCGTATTGTACAGTCCATTTATTATAGTGAGAAAAAAAAGTAAAAGAAAAATTTTTTATTAAAACAATTAATATAAATGCTAATGAGAAGAAAAATATGGCTCTCTTTTTTTTACTCATAGAACATACTCCTTTCAATTTATATACATTGGGATACAAGTTTTATTTTTTGCTGGTGGATTTTTTGGTTCGTTTAATGGTAGAGAATTATAATTTGGAGCATTACTAGGTTCAGTTGCTCCTAATTCATTTATCAAATAATTCTTTATTTGAGTAGCAAGATCTAAAGGACTATTAGGATCAAAATAATTAGCACCAAATTCAGCACCAAACTTATCAGTAGGTAAATCTTCATAGCTATAAGCAGAATGAGGACTAACTACAGAATCCATTTTTTCTTGTAAATAACCTTCTGCTATTGCAGCCTCAACAGGATCTATCAAAGCATAATAAATATTGAGCACTTTAGCATCAAATGAATACAAGATAAAATACCATTTTTTCATAGTCTGTTGTGCTTGAATTTTTGACTGTTTATATGTATATGCGCGACCTGCATAAAACATGAAATGTGACATATCTATCCACCCACCTTTTCGAGTATAAATATATCGACCTTTTGCTTTATTAAATGGTCCAGTACATGCAGGCATTGGTTTAAAATTAGAAACGGTAATTTCTCCCATTCGCAACATTGCAGCACTAGCAGATTTCCCCCTTGTACTTGCAATTCCGGTTTTGATTGTGTACATATATGTTATAAAATCTTCTACAGTACCTGCATATAAAAGATTTGGGCTTCTTCCATCAGGGTCTATATAGCGCAGGGGATTATTCGCAGCGTAGGCATACAAATTACAATTGATGTGATTAAAGATTCCGCCCATACCAGGCAAATTCTGGTTATGTTTTCTTGCTTCATCATTAATCGGAGCAGCCGGAATATATTCGCCCAGTGCAGGATCCGTACTAATCCACACTGAATACTTAGAGTCTAAGTATCGTGCTCCATAATAATACAAGCCAGTTTCCTCGTCCATCTCTTTTGCCGTAAACTTATATGGTAAAAAGTTTAAATTTGCATTTGGATCTGTTTTTTCTACCCAGATTTCACCGTACGGAGTATATTCTATGCGCTGATATTCGTCACCCTTGTAATCAGAAATTAAAGAAGCTGAGCCGAGATGATCAGAATGATAAAAATACTGTTTGTAGTATTCTTCCTGATACTTAGGATTTTTTCCACTGTTCAGCTTGGTAACGATTCTTGTTTCTCCAAGATAGATATTCTTTGCAGTCTGACCACCGTAAATATTGTTTCCGCTGTCGGTATGCAGAGTCCACATCTTGTTAAAATATAAAGTCTCGCTGTTTGCAGTGTATTTATTTGTACGCTGACCGTCCTGACCGTAAACATAAGCTGTGTTGTAATTTTCATCTACACTTGAAACAAGCTGATTGCGCTCATTCCAGCTGTATGTTCTGCGGTAACGAGTTTTTCTGTGCATATCATCCGCATCTTCATCCTTGAACAGACCCCAGCCATAATCAGTAGAATAAACACCTTCTGCTTCACGGCTAATTTTGTGATAAGCGGTATCATCACCGTTGCTTTCAAAACTTCCGTCCTGTTCACAGATGATATTTCCGTTTGAGTCGTACTTGTAGTAACGGTCGCCGGCATTTATCAATCTGTGAGCATAGTTTTCATCATAAACATAATTAAAGCTGTAATTCAAATTGTCACCGATATTTTTATGAGGCGTTACTGCTTCCGTGCTGACTTTTGAAAGCATTTTGCCTAGACCATCTTTATCAAATTCAAAAAGCTGGCTGTACTTTGAAACAAATTCCGGCACACTTGAATGATAAGGATTATAAGTTGTTTCACCTTCTGCCTTAACAAGCTGATAGAGATTATCATAAGAATATGACTGCTTCGTCTTATAATTGCCACTTACAGAATCAAGACAATTATTCTCATAGCTTAGAACATTACCGACTGTGTCAAACTTATAACTTATATTCTGATAATTCTGCCCCCACTTATTTTCCGTTTTGATTGAATCAAGCCATCTTCTTGCCGGATCATAAGTATATTCAGTAAACGTTTCGTTGCCGTAGTCAATGCGGGTACGCTGGCCGTACTGATCATACAGAATGTTTGTAACATACTCAAACTTGTGTCCGTAATGTTCGCCTGTAACGGAAATAACCTGGCCTCCGTCATCATAGCCGTATGTAATTTTTTCACCGTCAGGGTAAATAATCCACTGCATGCGTCCAAGATAATCTGAGCGGTATTCCATAACAGCAGTTTCAGTCGAATTATCAGCATTAAGATGTGTTGAAAGGGTTCTTGCTTCCTTAGTTACTTCACCAAGGCTTCCGTATTCATATTCAATAGTACCTGAGGCATCCTGAACCTTTAAAATCTTTTCTGCAGCTTTAACTGCTTTATCAGATGAACTTCCGTAAGTATAAAGAGTGTCTTCAGTGTCCGGGTAATCTATACGCACAAGACGATTCAAACCATCGTATTCATAAACAATCTGCTTATTGTTTTCTTTAAGTACGCTGTTGTTTTCGCGGACAAGGTTAGAGCATTCATCATAGAAGAATTCCTGTCTGCCGGAATCAAGGCTTTCAAGCGCAGTCCTGCGGCCAAGCATATCGTATTCTACAGTTATAGGATGATCCTTTGCATCAAATGCTTTAAGCATTTCTCCCATCTCATTGTACTGATATGTTACCTGTGTAAGTTGATTGCCGTCTTTGTCCAGTCTTGCGACACGTATAATGTTTCCACGACAGTCTGATTCCTGAACACTGACATTTTCAAGCATATCCTTTGTTTCTGAGATTAGTTTATTATCTTCTATATAAAAGAAGTTTTTCTCAACAGAACCGTCCGGGAGAGTTACTTTTACCTGTCTGTCTTTCTCATCATATTCATAAAGTGTAAACAAATCTGTCATTTCTGGCTCTGAATTAAGCAGGTCATTAAAATCACCATTAATAAATTCCGTCATGCCTGACTTTACGGTTCTACCTTTTTCATCATACTCAACGGCACCGCTTACATTCCATCCGTTAACACCATTTACAAAACCTGTTTTTGCAGTTCTTACAGCACGTCCAAGTCCGTCAACCTGAATAACAGTCTGAATAATATCTGAATCTTCTGAATCGAATGTAACCTTATTACTTGTCACAGTGTACCAGAAATCCATTTTACCGTCTATATTTCTCTCTCCCGTATTATATTCATAACTTACGGCAGGAGTTTTACTTTTCTCTGAACTATCATAGTCTGTTCTTATTTCAACAATTCTCTGCCAGTGGTCATATTCATACTTAAGCGTATTACCGTTACAGTCAGTTTCAGATGTTTTAGTCTGTGTTGGGACATCATAGTCAATAAAGCTTGTATAACTTTCTGTGTCCTTTCCTTTTTGAGTAATTTCTTTGACAAACATGTGTTCAACATCATCGTATTTGTAACTCAATGTTGCTCCACGGCTATCAGAAACTGTTTTTATATTTCCGTATTCATCATATGTCAGTTTGTTTACAGAAGAGCTGTTTTCATTATTTGCCCAATATTGATTTAATTCTATAAGCTGACCTGCTTCATTATAATCTCCTGTTCGTAAACGGGTAGGGGAATTTTTCCCGTTTTTACCATAAACAAGGATCTTTGTCGGTAAACCAATTATATATTTACTTTCTGTATCAATATTCTTGTATGTGATCTCTCCGGTTAAATTTTCTGAATCTCCAAAATTCTGCATAATCTTTATGCAGTTACCGTAAAGAAGATCATATGAATAGTTTGTTGCAGAATAAATATAATTTTCTGTTCCAGATGTCTTTTCATAAATTTTTGATTCTTCCTGTACAGGCAATGCATAAGGGGCATTTTCTAATGTTGTGCTACTTTCAGAAAGTAATGTACCATCAGCTGTTTTTAGAGAACTTGATTTTAAGCAGCCTTTAGAATAATACTCACGATTATAATAAATATCTGTCTGACAGTTACCGTCTGCAAAAGTTGTTCTTACAGTACCATATCCATAAAAATCCTTTTTCTCTCTGTCATAACAACCGTCGCTGTATTTATAAGTTGTAGTAACTGCATGAGCACCGTGCTTAAGTTCGGGCAGAACATCTTTTTTGTCCGTACCATCATTTACTGTAACACGACTCAACACATATTTGAAATTTGGATTATAAATTGTTCCAAACTGTTCAGCATAATCTATTTCAACATTTCCCCCCTGAGGAAAATTAATTTTTGAAAGTTTTTCATAAAGGCCGCTTATATTACGTTTCCAATATGTACAATCTCCTGGTATTCTAAGTACATGATCAACAAGTCCGTCACCGTCAAGATCTGTCATAGAAACATTTACAACATTTATTGATGAAGAACCTGTAAATCCGTTGCCTCCAGAGCATGTAACATTCATTTTTGTAAAAGTAACAGGAATTGAAATATTGAAATTCACTCCACCACTTCCGCTCATGGATAAAGAAATGGTCGAAGAAAACTCCATGTTATCTATATCATCACTTCCATACGGATTATATATATTGAACTCATCAGAAAGTTCTTTTACTAGTTTCCCTACAAGAGGAAGGTCGGTAAAAACTCCAAGATCAAAGCTGATGTCTTTTTCAGTTTTAAGCGATGACTTTTCATCATCACTTAACTTCCAAGACGGAAGTAAAATGTCATCTGACTTTTTAAAAGAGCTTCCGGTATTATACATAACTTCAATGGAACCGTCATTCTGTATAAGCTTATCAGCAAGACCGTCTCCGTTGATATCAATGTACATAATCTTTGATGTGTTTGATGAGACGCTGTAACTTAATCCTGTTCCTGCGCTTATGCCGGATTTAATTGATTCTCCCCTGGTTGAAGACTTTCCTATATTTAAATTGACTGCAACGCTATTTAACGAAGACTTATTCATGCAACCTTCACTGACGGTAACCAGATTAGTTGATGAAAATTCTTTCCCTTTATTCAACAGAACGGAAGTTCCAGTAAAATAATCAGGCAAGCCGTCACCATTAATATCTATAAAGCCGGTATCTACGAAAGAATTTCCATCCGAATAAGTGTATCCTGCACCGCCACTTACAGAAGAAGATACTGTTATACCTTCTACTTTACCTATTTTAGATAAGTTTGTTGTAATAGAACCATTCGGTGATATGGAAGCCCCTTTAGTTTTTGTATCAGATGAAGTTGAGTTTATATTGATGCCGGAAACTGAATAATTGCTTCCATATCCTATGCCATCTTCTGACTTCATTCCGGGATATACTTTTATTCCTGACTTAGTTTCCTGTATTATGTCCGGTATTGAGTCACCATTTAAATCCATAACGGTCTGTGTCAATTTGCCTGTAGTTATATTTGTACTTTTATTTCCGCCCAATTCAACATTTATAGAACTCTCTTTTATTTTTTTATATATTCCGCTTAATTTTAGACAAAAACCTTTTTCAAGCTTATTAAATGCATTAACTTCAGCATTGCCGCCAAATGTTTTGTCCTCACCTTCATTCCGTGACATCCTTACATCAGGGAAAACAAAATTTGTGCTGTCCGTGAGGCTTTCCTTTATGCCTTCAATATTATAGAAAATATCTCCGCCCATACGACTTGCATGTATGAAGTCAAACTGTATGAAAGGAAAATAATAGTGAATGACCATTTTACAACAGCCGTCTTCATATTCCTCCTTTTGATTGCTCATGCTTATCTGGCCGACAAGAGTATTTTCCACGTCCTCTTTTCCTGTGCCGTATTCCTTTTTTACAGGATAAATCTGGGAACCTTCAATGTCCGTATTGCAGACAGGAAGATAAAAAGGAATTTCCTTATTATTACCTTTTTTCCCTTCCGCCTCTTTCTCAGTCATTTTACTTAATTTATTAGCATCGTAATTAATTTGTTCACCATATTTTGCAGAAAGAAGTTCTTCCATATATTGACCGCTGAACGGTTTCTTGCCGTTTATCCAGATGCCGAAGAACCAGTTTGAATTTCCCGGATAAAGTTTTTCACGTCGTTCAAGCTGAATGAAACTTTCATTTTCATCAGTTCCATATTTATAAAGAACCTTTTCTTCCTCATTTTCCCGACCATTCCATGCAGATGCAGAATCCCATGATATTTGTCCCGGAGAATAATTTTTATCAGCTACAGAAATGGAATTTTCAATGATTCTTTTTGTTAAGAATTCTCCATTGCCGTCAAGATTATAAAGACCGTTTTCATCGTAGCGTATTAAAACCCGTACAGAACAGAATTTTCCAAGACCATGCTCATTACACTTTTCAATTAATTCTTCAGCATCCGCTTCATCGTCATCATATTCTTTCTTAAGAATAAATTCTTCTTCATTAAGTTTTTCATAATAAGGAAATTCATTTTCCGTAACCCTCTTAAATTTTACAGCAGAAAGAATATTTTCTGCTTCTGCAAAATTGTCTGCACTTATATTCTGCTTTTTTGTAAATACTGAGCTTTCTTTTACTTCTCCATCTTCTGTAATTTCTTTTACAGATTTATCATATGCAAGTTCAAGAAATCTTCCCTGCTGATTTGTATCCATACCAAAAGATTTTAGAAATCCATATGCTTCATCTTCTGTCTTTTCATTCCAGTTCCAGTAAGGATCATCTAATGACTCTCCAGTCATACTGTAATCATTAGCAATAGACTGCATTTCATCCTTTGTAATATTCCAGGCTTTCGGCATATAGCCGGAGAATTCATAAATGATTTTTTCACCTGATGTTATATAAGTAAGTGAAACAGTAAGCTTATTTTCTTTTTTATCCTCAAACTCTTTTAAATCAAATTTCGCATTGAAATCAGGCTGTTCAATACCGTCAAGGAAAACCTTTCCGTCTTTTCTTGATGCCGTAAGAAGCTTATCATTATAATCAGCAAGAACTATTAAGTTTCCGTCCTGCAACTGAGTACCGGTAGCGTTATTTTTTCTGACTTTATTATATTCAGCTACATTTGATTTCTGCTCATAGATGATTCTGTTTCCATCATAAACTGCATCAACATTAAAGAGCTTGTAGTTATTCCATGATTCAGAGAGTATTTTTTTCTGATCCAGGATATTATAAATGAGGTCAAAAAGTTCACGGTCATTATTTTTTCTGATGACATAAATTCTGTCAGTCAGATCATGAATGAATTTTTCTGCAAACCTTTCGTAAATCACTTCTTCCTTTATTTTATCCTCATCCTCTTTCTTAAAATATCCGCGACTTATAACTTCACCGGAATGAGAATAAAAGCTCTCAAGAATTTTTTCAAATTGAGTTTCGGTAAATGCTTCAGGCAAAAACATTCCGTTTTTAATAAGATATGAATAGACCTTTTCATCTGCTTTCTTAATCCAGTTATCCTTCAGTGTACAGACGGCATATTTCTTTTCCGTTCCATTTTCCTTGATGCTTACAGTTTTAGGGTTATCATAAATCGACTCTAAATCTTTCGGACATGATAAATCTGATTTTTTAATGACAGAAATACTACTGTAAGTATCATCATATTTTTTTAAAAATTCCTTCTGAGGGAAAAATACAGGAGCATTCAGACGCGGCCTGTATGAATAAATATCAGTGTAATCAATTTTTACGTTATAATTTACATCAGCTCCGGCCGGTTCTTCTGTTTCCGTAATGAAGTATAAGTTTTCACCCTTTGAAACAGAAAGATTACCTTTTGTTTTCTGTGAAAAGAAATTTTTGGAAACTGTACTTTCAAGAGAGCTTTCTGCGTTTTCAGATTTTCCCTTATAGACATGAGCCTTTACAGAATTAGATTTATTAAAAGAATCCGCTGTAGAAAAATTCTGCACTACAGTCACATTTCCATCATATTCTGCCTTCCACTGTCTGAAAGGTGTCTGTATTTTATATTCTTCCTTATAACTTTTTATTTCGTCAGCCGTAGGCTTCTTTATATTATTTTCAATTACAGTGCTGTTTTTACCGTCATATAATTCCTGCCTGAAACTGACCTTTCCGTTTTCTGACGTATTCTTAAGGTAATAGTTTTTTCCGGAAAGAATTATGTCCGTTTTTCTGTCACTATCTACATCACAAAGTTCAACGGTGGATCTTGAAGTCGTTTTCTGGTTTACATAAGAATATGTCGCACCGCCACCCGATACAAATGTCTTTTTATATCCGCCGCCGCCATAGATATTCCATCCGATTGAAAAACTGCTTGAACTTTCTGCATTTAATTTGATTTCTTCTAAACTTACTTTTTTCTCTTCTGCAAAACCATTTTTTGTATTGAGTCTATAATATAATGTGCTTCCTCTGACACTTATATAATCAGGGCTTCCGTCTCCGTCAATATCTGCAAGCATGCTTTCTGTTTCACTCTGAGAATTCGTGCTGCTGCCCTGCGTACCGCCAGTAAGCCTTCCGTCTGCCATATCACTGCCTATGCCGACTCCAGAACTTGCGTTAAAATTTGCGCCTCCACTTGATGATCTTCCGGCCTTTAAGGACATGCCATTGCCCCACTTTTCTGCCTCTGCAAAATATTCAACTTTTCCATCAACAACTTTAGGCTTATTATAGTCAAAAGTATATGCGTAGCTTTCATCTGCATTGTTGCTTACTGTAAGAGCTGTAAGCATTTTTTCTTTTGCAAGACCTTCTTTATATGTAAAA
>JAILEY010000039.1 GCA_024687165.1 Treponema sp. | reverse complement strand
ACATTTTATCTTTTCTGCGTATGAATATTTGAGGTGCTGCAGGGCATCAAGATTGTCGCCCACGATATAGACATTTTCACTATCAGTTTCTGCATTCTTTTCATCAGGTACAATCACAGTCTCGCTGTCCAGGTTCGACTGGTAGTGAGCGTAGCTTTTGCCAAGGAAGTTCAGGGTAAAACCTTCTTTTTTAATATCAACCTGGTCTTTGTTCAAAAGTTCGGTAAGTTTTTCTATGTCAAAATGTTCTTTTATGATATTGCCGTTTTCGTCTGTGTCGGGCTTTGAGAAACACTGGGGAAAGTATTTTTTCAGAATATTAAGTTCCCGGCTGTTTGGGGTAATTGCTTCATTTGATTTCTGAATATCGGTTTTCATGATTGGATTCCTTAAAAGTTGGGTAAAACTGTACTTTTACTATAAAAAATACGGCTAACCCCACCTTTAATATACAATCGGACAGTTTTGCCCACTTCTAAAGCGTTTTGAACGGGTATTTTGACCGTATGAGTACATATCAAGAAGATTTTATTGAAAACCTGATTTTTTACAGGACACAGAAAGGAATGTCTCAACTGGAGCTATCTGGTATATGTGACTGTGCAAAAAGCACAATCGGCGGAATTGAATCCCGAAAGAATTTTCCGTCTTTTGAACTTATTCTGAAAATCGCATACGCCTTGGAAATTCACCCTGCTGATTTGTTTTTGCGAAATACCAGCCAGAGCCGGGAAGAAGTGCGAAAGTTTTTTGACGAAGAACTTTCCGTTAAAATGAAAGAGATGGTGGAAAAGAAGTTTCCGGCTGTGCAGAAAGATGAGTATTTACCATAGGTTTATAGATTGCTTACCTCAGGTAAATAAGCTTTGTTCCTCAGGTAAATAGACTATGATACCAAGGTAAATAGACTATTTACCTTTGGCAATTGACCAGTTTTCCCCATATAGTTCATTACCATTTTCCTGCAACACAAGAATTTTATTCCTTTCAATAATTGCATTTGTTTCATCAGAAAATTCATTCGGAGCCTTTCGTTGATGAACACTTATAAAAATCTGTTTACTTTCAAGAGAATTCAAAGAATCATAATATTTCATCAAAGAGTCAAATCTTTTGCCTTTTGTATCAGAAAACAAATAAGAATCATGTGCAAGCGCAGGAATAGATGTTAATTGCAATACTGCAAGGTCAAAAGCTATTGGAGCAAGGTACGTTGTACTTGTTCCGTCATCGGTTGTTACCGATACAGAATATTTAGAAGTATCTTCGAAATAAAGTTGTATTTTTCTGTAATTTGTTCCTAGTATTTTTTCTGAAAAATCAGCAAGAATTGGATTTATTGCTTTTGCAATATCATTGAGGATTTCTGTCTCTTTTGGAATCAAAATAGGCTTAGCTTCTTTTGCAGCATTTGTTATTCGTTGATTTTCAAAATACTGTTCAAGATCTGCTTTCTTTTTGTCAATTTCAGATTGAAGTCTCGAATACTCTTTTAAAAAAGGCGTTTGAAAATCATTGTTTCCGCTTAAAGAATAGAATTCATTCTGGAGTTCACGTATTTTTTTATCAATAGGCATAAGTTGTGTATTTAGCTCATTGATTTTTTCATCATATTCAGTTTTGAGTATCTCAGAAAGTTTAGAATGAAAGTTTTCAATTTCTTCTATTTTTCGGATATTTACGTCAGGGAAAAACTGTTTCAATAATTCAAAAGATTTAGCAGTCGGAGCACTTTCTTTTGTATTTTCTTTTTTTAGATTTGAAATCTGACTGTTGAGACGGTTTCTTTTCCGTCTAAGCAACCCCAATTGTGCATTGATTTCTGCAAGTCTTGTAGAAGTTTTGGTATCCAGCTCTTTGATATAGGCATTTTGATTTTCCAGTAATTGTTGTTTGTTAGTTTCTAATGCTTCTATCTCTTTTTCAGTTTCTTTAGGATTTGTAATTGGTCTTAATTCTTTTAGTTCAATATTGTGCCTTGATGCATATTTTTTTACATCGGACAGATTCTTTTTCCTGGTTGTTACTTCAACCATGTCTTTTATTTCTGAAAATCTGTTAAATATTTTTTCAAGAGTATGGATTTCTTCCAGAGAAGAAGAACTTCCATTATTCATTAAAGGACGGTCTTTGAAGTTTGGACTTTTATTGAAAATCTTAAAAAATGGACTTATCAACTCTCGGAATGAAATTTCTGAGGTATCAAGTTTATACTGGTTTGAAAGAAAATCCTTATAGGCATCTATGTTGTCGTATTTATCTGCTTCCGTATATGAGTAATCACTTTGACACTTATAGACGGCAGATTGTTTGCAAACTGTTCTACAAAAACGATATTCCTCCCCAGAAAACTCAAACATGAAATAAATCTTATGGTCGCCGGCATTCTTGACAGTTTTGGTTTTTAGAAAACTTTCACCCCCTAAGACAAAATCGATTATATGCAGAAAAGTAGATTTTCCAAGTGAATTACCTGATTCTTCTCCAGTTTCAGTAATACCTATTACAACATTTAGACCAGATTTTAATGAAATTGCCTTTTCCGGGCTATCATGGTTTTTAAAACGTTCACTCCAAATCTCTTTCAGCATAATTTAATCACTCCATCTTTTAATTCAATTTTGTTCATTGCAAAAAGGCAATCTAAAGTCTGTAGGTAAATGTTTATTCCCGAAAATTTTTCATTACATGACTCAAACAAAGTTTTAGGACTCAATGAATTGTGTTCTGTTAATATTTGCAGAATTATGGGAAACTTTGAAATTACAGATTCTTCATATCGTATTACTTTATTTGGCAATAACATCAAACACCTCGCAATTCTGAATAAAAAAAGAAGTAAGAATTTCGCATGTTGATTTTTTTGCTTTTTGATGGGTAAGAAAAACAAAAGCATCTGTGATATTATTAAAAATATCTTCCTGATCTGAATACTTTGTTTTTAAGTCCTCATATAATTCTTGAATGTAAGAAGCAATATGCTCAAAATTTGCTGGATTTTCTTCACATTTTATCTTTAGAAGTTCTTCTATATATCTGTAATATGGCAGAATCATTTTATCAACTTTTTCTTTAAACGGTGGATTTGCAACAATCTTATCTTTAATGCATGCCGGAACCATTCTAAAATCTGCCAAATCAGTTTTGGGATTTTTTGTAAAAATAATATTTAGAGCATCTGTCAGGCGTTTTTCCACAAAGGGGCGTATTTCATTACTTGACTGCTGGATATTTTTTTCTTTTATTTCTTTCTTTGCATTAGGCCTCTCGTCTTTTTGAGCAATTCGGTCCTTTAATATATTCCGGTAAATTTCAACTATATATTCTGCTATATTAGCCGCAACCACTTCTTCATTATCTGGAAAGAAACTGTCACACAAATCAATGGAAGAATAATCATTGTCATCTTCATCCAGCAATTCATTTAAATAATCTGTAAGCTTTTCGGGATTAAAATTTTTTAAGAGAGTGCGGGCGACAGGCTTTGTTAAACCATCTGTTGAAAAAAATCTTGCCTGATTACTCTTATTTTTTACACGCAATGGATTTGGAATTCCATCGTTTAAGGCATGATCTATAAATTTAAGCTTAAAAGCAAGTCCATCTTCATTAGAAATAATATCATCGTCTATCTGATTCATAAAATCAGCAAAATTTATAACTAATCTTGAATAACTCTGATTTTTAACCACTTTTTCTCTCACCTAATTTTGAATAAGCCCGATTTGAGCTTCTTTGCTCCCCTTATTATTTAGTCAGCAAGGAAAAACAGAGTTTCTGAAACTTTCTTGCTTACAAAATTATTATACCACACTCTGGAGTTTTTGTTATGCGCGCGGCAAAAACAGCAGAGTGTGGGGGAGAACAACATGAGCGATAATAACGCTTTTATTAAACTTCAGGAATCGGCTAACGGAAGAGTTTCCGTTAAGTTACAGAAAAATCAGTTCGCAAAAGACGGAACTGAAAGCTTCTACGGAAAAGTGGAACGTTACACCTACAGCACACAGAACATTCTGGATGCTATGTCTTCTGCTGTTCCTCTGGTGGATTTGGGAACGGTTACGAGTGTCTTAAACGCTTACGCAAACACTGTTCTTAAAGTACTTGCTGCAGGGAATGCTGTTAAGTTTGGGGAACTTGGAACTTTCTATATCGCTGGAAAAGGCACGGTAGACACAGAAACTGGAAAGCCTGCACTCACCGTAAAATTCACCGCAACGCAGACCTTAAAAGATGCTGTTCAGAATGTTGAAATTGCTTCTTCTGGGTATGTTGCCCCAAGTGGTGTTATTTCAAGCGTTACTGATGTTTCTACCGGTAAGACTGACGGAACGCTTTCTGTAAACGGCTCCGTTTTGCTTGAAGGCTCAAGCCTTAAAGTCGGCGGAGAGGCCTCTGGAATCTGGTTTGCCTCTGTTGATGAAAACGGAAATTTTTCTGGCGATGAAAGTACCTGGACAAAAGTTGAATCTGCTTTGATTTACAACCTGCCTTCAAAACTTTTGTTTTCGATTCCTCAGAGCATATCGGGCGGTAAATACAAAATTATTGTCCGCACCCGTTATGCTGGTAAGTCCGCTTATGAGCGCAAGTATCTTGTGGAAGCAATTTCTGAAATTGTAGAGATTGCTTAAAAATCGATTCAGGCGGTTTGCTCAGTTTTGGGCAAGCCGTCTGTTTCATTTAAATTTTAAATAAACTTTTTAACTTCCTGATGCTGAATATTTTTTGTCTTTACTGCAACGATGTAGCTTCCGAACATTGCTGTAAGTGCGTCAATTGCTGCAGCGTATGCACAGATAATCGGTGAGACTGACTTTAAAAGAAGATATCCGCTTTCGTATTCTGCGCCGTAAACAATACACATTGAAGTGATTGCCGCAAAAGGACCGCCGCATGGAATTCCGCCGAGAAGGAATGAGAAAACAAAAGAAATTGTTCCGATCCACATTGCATTTGAAATTCCAAGACTTGAGTATGATCTGATTATAAGTACGAATCCAATACACTGAACGAGTGCTGCACCGCCTCTTCCAAAAATCGAAAAGAGAGTGTAAGAGAACGCATTAATTCTTCTCCTGATTCCAAGACTTTCTTTTCCGTGTCTGAGGCTTAATGTGAGTGTAAGGTTTGTGTCTCCTGAAAAGAATGCAACAAGGAAGGGACAGAAGCTTGCATAAAGAACTCTGTAGGGATGATGCTCGTGGCAGAGGAATCTTAAAATCAGCGGATAAAAAACAAATGCAATTATCAGAAGATCGATTGTAAGCATTAAAATCAACTTATTGAAAACTCCTGTTGAAATTACAGAAGAAAATGTAATCATCCATCTGAACATAACGGCAATCATTCCGATTGCAAGAATTTCTGTAAGAAAGCTCAAGACGCTGTAGAAAACTTTGCTCATTGAAGTGAAAACAGTTATAGCTGGTTTTGAAGCATTTTTATCGCTTACACAACCTGCACCTGCAAGTCCTGCAAAAACAAAACATGGTAAAAGATATGCACCGTCATGAAGCACATCAAAGCCTGAAATCGGGAAAAGCTTCATGATTACAGTTTTCCATGTGAGGACAGATGCTTCTTCAAGTTTTTCCGTAGTGATTGGAATGCGCGGAAGCTTTATCATCAGTGCAGTAATCAGACCGAAAAGTGTAAGTCCCAGAGTTGAAACTGCGATTGTCCCAAAAGTCCATGCAGAAGCCTTCAGCAGCTGTTTTTCATCCCTGAGTTTAAAAAAAGCACACGTGATGGAAAAGAAAAGTACAGGCAGAAGAATGTAACGGCCTACATGAACTGTAAGTTCTACAAAGTAATCAAGAGTTGCTGTGTTTTTAACAGGAATGGCAATAAACGAAATAAAGCCGATTGCAATCCCTATAAGATATTTTAACCAAATTTTCATAATGCAGAAATTATATCAGAATCATTAAATATGTTTAAGCATTTCAAGGACAAGCTGACCGCTGAGAGATGCTGCTGTATTTTCGTTGAAACTGTATGTGTTTTCTCCGCTGTCATCTGCCATATCACTCATACATCTGATGATTACAAACGGTGTGTCGTTCAGATAGCATGCGTGTGCAATTGCAGTACCTTCCATTTCTACACAGGATGGATTACAGTTTTCCATAATTTTTGCTTTTATAGATTTATCACTGATGAACTGATCACCTGTTGCAATTCTTCCCTTGATTAAAGAGTGGCCTTCTGCTTCCTTTATGCTGCTGAAGGATTTTTCTGCGGCTTCAATCAGCTTTTTGTCTGAAATAAAATCACTGCACTTCATCTGTGGAATTTCAGTAACCTTGTAGCCGAATCCTGTTGCATCCATATCATGGTAAACGGCATCCGTTGAAACTACAAAATCAAGTACTTTTAATCCGTGAGCCATTGCACCAGCAATTCCTGTATTGATGATGGAAGTAACTCCAAATTCCAGAATAAGACGCTGTGCACATAATGCTGCATTAACTTTTCCTACTCCAGACTGAACAATTACAACTTTTTGTCCGTCAATTGAGCCTTCCGTGAACAGAATTCCGCCCTTTTTTGTTTCTTTTTTGCCTGCAGAAGATAGTTTTGATTTTAATAATTCTACTTCAACAGCCATTGCACCGATAATTCCGATTCGTTTTTCCATAAAATGTTACTCCTTGCGAAATATGTTAAAATATGCAAAATTTTTCTTAAAATTTCTTCTAAAAATACTTGACATTTTGGACATTATAATATATTTTTTAATCAGCAGCAAATACTAAAGTGTTTTGACGGGCCGTGAATTTCCTCCTTACAACGGCCCGTATCTTTTTTTAAATCCTTTATATTTTATAAATCTAATATTGATTTTTGGGATAAAGTTTAGAAATCAATGGAAGCGTGAATTAAGCTCGAAAAAAATTCTGCACACATGGCGTAGCAAGTGCGTACGGCGTGCCGAAGGGCGTAGCGCGGAAGCCTTTTTTCGTGATTGATTCACGCTGGGAATTGATTTTTAACAAATTATGTCTCTTGAAATTTCAAAATTAAGATTAAGTTCTGTAACTTGTTTTATTATTCTTTTTTATTTACCTTATAAATAATGATTTTAAAAAAAATGGAGTTCAGTGTGAGAAAGTCAGTAATTTTTTCTATTTCAACGCTTTTGTGTGCATTAACAATCAGTTGTGCAACTTCTGTAAAGACAACGGTTCAGCGCCCTGCAGAACTTGATATGAACGGTGCAAAAAGTATTTCTGTTCTGCCATTCCGTGCAACTGAAAAAAGAAAGGCAGATACAGTTTTGAGTATTCCTGGAATTCTCGAGATTATTTCAAATCAGAATGACACAGGAAGTGATATTTCAGATATTGCACAGAATATTACAAGAGTTCTTCAGTCAAAAATTTCAGACGGCGGATATTTTGATATCATTGATTCATCTGTCGTTCAGCAGAAAATTTCTTCAGGAAATCCGGCTCCATGTGACGCATATCTTACTGGAACAATTTATGGTTTTAGGGATGATGTTTTAAGAAATGAATATAGAAGAAAAGATTCTGACGGAGACGTTTACTGGGAATATGCCTACAAGCGCCGCGTAATCATGACAGTTTTTTATGAAGTTATCGATGCATCTACAAGCAGGGTAATTTCATCAAGATCAAAAGATTTTGAAGTTGAATCAAGTGAATATGATTCTGAATGGAGTCTTCCTACTGCAGCTTATGTTGTAAGAAACAGCGTTGAACAGTTTGCAGTTGAAGTAAGCCACCAGATTCAGCCGTATACAGAAGAAATTTATCTTAAACTTTTGAAAGATAAGACAAAAGATGCACGCATGGAACAGGCAAATAAACTTGCAAAAAACGGATCTCTTGAGAGTGCAAGAAAACTTTTCATGCAGTGTTATGAAGAAAAGCACTGGCCGGAAGCAGGATATAATGCTGCAATGCTTTATCGTGCACAGGGAAATCTTGAAGAAGCACGAAGCCTCATGATGCAGGTTTATGCAGAAAGCGGACTTTCAGATGCGGCAAAGGCAATGGATGATATCAATGTAGAAATCCAGAAGCAGAAAAAACTCCAGCAGCAGCTTCAGGGAAGATAAAGCAATTTTTAAAATAAATCTGGTAAATTGTTTTTTTTTACCTTTTTTTCTATAATTGACTCATGGCATACGAAGTAACAGCTACAAGGCGCAGACCGCAGAATTTTGAAAATCTTGTTGGACAGGAATTTGTTGCAGAAACATTAAAAAATTCCATTCAGTCAAAAAAGATTGCTCATGCATACCTTTTTACAGGACCTCGTGGCTGTGGAAAGACTTCAACCTCGCGTATTCTTGCAAAGGCTTTAAATTGTCAGAACGGACCGACAGTAACTCCATGCGGAAAGTGTCCTGCATGCCGTGAGATTACTGCGGGCTCTTCCCTTGACGTTATAGAAATCGATGGTGCATCAAATACTGGTGTAAATGATGTAAGACAGATTAAGGATGAAGTTCTTTTTCCGCCAAATTCATGTCGTTATAAAATCTACATAATTGATGAAGTCCACATGCTTTCAACGGGAGCTTTCAATGCTTTGCTTAAAACTATTGAAGAGCCTCCTGAGTATGTAATTTTTATTTTTGCAACTACAGAACTTCAGAAGGTTCCTGCAACAATTAAATCACGATGCCAGCAGTTTAATTTCCGTCTTGTGCCGCCTGAAAAAGTAAAGGAACAGCTTGCACAGGCTGCTGCAGAATTAAATATTAAAGCTGATGATGAAGCCCTTTACTGGATTGCAAGAGAAGCCGGCGGTTCAATGCGCGACAGTTATACTCTTTTTGACCAGGTTGCTGCATTCAGTGACGGTGTGCTTACTTATGACAAAATCCGCGATAAGCTTGGGCTTGTTGGCGTTGATCGTTTGAATGAACTTTTCGGTCTGTGTGTAAAAGGAGACAGCGAAACTGCTCTTTTGAAGCTTGATGAATATCTTCAGAACGGTGTAAGTGTTGAACAGCTCGTTTCAAATTGTACAGATTATTTGCGCTCACTTCTCTTAATAAAAAGTGGTGTAAAAAAAGAAGCTCTTCTCGGGCAGAGTGCAGAACGATTTTCAGCAGAGGTTCTTGAGTCATGGAAGGTTGTGCAGATTGAACGTGCAATGAGTATTTTCATGCAGCTTTACCGCGACATAAGATATTCTTTAAGTCCGCGCTATGAGTTTGAGCTTGCCGTAAGCCGCTTATGCTGGTTGAAGGATTACGTTAGTCCTGCAGAAGTAAAAAAAGCTGTTGATGCAGTTAAGCCTTTACTTTCAGCCGCAGCGGTTTCAAGACAGATTTCAGTACAGCCTCAGGATTCAGCAGAAGCTCAAAAAAAAAATGATTCAGTAAATTCTCAGCCTTCTCAAAATCAGGTGTCTCCCAGGCAGGCCGATAATGTAAAACCAGAGCAAAAGCCTTTTGGTGGAATCATTCATTTTAGTGCACTTGATGAGCCGGTTCAAAAAGAAGAAGTTGAAGCGGAAGAAGGAACTTATGCCCCTGATTATTCTGAAGAAAATTTTATGGATCAGGATGTAAATGTTACGGATGATGCTGAAACAGAAGAACTTGATTCGCCTGCAGTTTCTGAAGAAGAAAGACAGAATGAAATTGCATCTTCATATGAGGAGCCTGTAGAGGAAAAACCTAAGCCGTTTATCCCGCAGGAAGTTGCAGTTGATGTAAATAATATTGAAACAGTCAGGCAGTCGCTTATTTCAGATTTTTCTATTGATGATGCGATGCTTGCAAGTAATCTCATGCAGACTGAAAAATGGGCTTTGCAGGGAAATTCTGTTTCTGCAGTTACTGACAATCAGTTTGCCCAGATGCAGATAAAAAACAGCGTTCAGAAAATTGCACAGAAGCTTTCAAAAATTTATAATCGGGATGTTACTTTTGAAATAAAATATGAACAGAAAGTTGAAAATCAGCAGACTGTGGAGCTTCCAAAAGAGGTTGAACTTCTGCGGGATGTTTTCAAGGGTACAGTAATCGGATAAAAATCAGCGAGGAAAAATATGGCAGTTAAAGTTTTTATTGATGGAAAAGAAGGAACTACGGGTCTTAAGATTTATGAGCGTTTTGCAGACAGAAAGGATCTTGAAATTCTTCTTATTGACGAAGAAAAGCGCAAGGATCCTGCAGAAAGAGCAAAAATGATCAACGCTTCGGATTTTACATTCCTGTGTCTCCCTGATGCGGCTTCAATTGAGGCAGTAAGTCTTTGTACAAATCCTTCAACAAGAATTATTGATGCTTCAACAGCACACCGCGTAAATCCTGATTGGGCATACGGTTTTCCTGAACTCGACAAATCATTCCGCGAAAAAATTGAAAAATCTTCTAGAGTTGCAAATCCGGGATGTTATGCAAGCGGCTTCAATGTACTCGCTTATCCTCTTGTAAAATCTGGAATTATGCCGAAAGATTATCCTGTTGTGTGTCATGCAGTTTCTGGATATTCCGGGGCTGGTAAAAAAGCAATTGCGCAGTATGAGGATCCTGCAAGAAATCCTGAGCTTGATTCACCGCGTCTTTATGCACTTACTCAAGCACACAAACATCTTCCAGAAATGAAAAAAATCAGCGGTCTTGATTTTGAGCCTGTATTCAATCCGTATGTGTGCGATTATTTTGAAGGAATGACAGTTACAATCGGGCTTCATTCAAGACTTCTTGGAAAAAAAGTTACTGCACATGATGTCTGGGAAATGATGGCTGCTCACTACGACGGATGTAATTTTGTAAAGGTTGCAGGCTTCATGGGTGAAGGAACTTTGACTGAACAGTTTATTCCGGCAAACACACTGGCTGGTACAAACCTCATGCAGATTTTTGTTTACGGAAATGATGACAGGATTATGCTCACAAGCCGATTGGATAATCTTGGAAAAGGAGCCAGCGGTGCAGCAGTTCAGTGCCTCAATATTATGATGGGCATTGATGAAACTACAGGTTTGCTTTAATCAAAAAAAATAATTTTATACTGGAGATTTTATGAATCCATTTGAAATGCTTAAGAATATTGGAAATATAAAAGGACAGCTTGAAGAGGCTCAGTCAAAGATGGCACAGATTACAGCAAGCGGAAGCAGCGGTGGAAATATGGTTCGCGTAACTGTAAACGGAAAATTTGAAATCGTCGATATTCAGCTTGATCCGATTTGTGTTGATAACCGTGATGTTCCTATGCTTCAGGATTTAATAAAATCTGCTCATCATGCGGCCCTTGAAAATGTTCAGACAGAAATAAAAAATCAGCTTGGACCTATGTTCGGCGGCATGAATATTCCGGGAATGTAATAAATGAATGCATTAGATCAGCTTACAGAAAGTTTTTCACGTCTTCCGGGGATTGGAAAAAAATCGGCAGCAAGAATTTCTGCATCGCTGTTGAAAATGGATAAAGCTTTTCTCTTAAGATTTGCGGATCAGCTTGCGACTTTGCAGGATAAAATAAAAGCCTGTTCTGTGTGTGGCGCGTGGACTGAAACAGACCCATGTCCTATTTGCAGCGATATGCTTCGTGACAGAACAGTAATCTGCGTTGTTGAGCAGCCTCAGGATGTTGCAACAATCAATAATTCTCATGAATATTCAGGGCTTTTTCATGTGCTTGGCGGCGTAATTTCTCCGCTTGAAGGGCTTACTCCTGACAAACTGAGGATTCAGTCTCTTGTTGAGCGTGTAAAATCAGAAGGAATAAAAGAAGTAATTCTTGCAACAAATCCAACTGTTGAAGGTGATACTACGGCTTTGTACATTCAGCGCGTGCTTGCGGATACCGGAGTTGCAGTGTCTCGTCTTGCCAGCGGACTTCCTGTTGGCGGGGATCTTGAGTATGCTGACCATCTTACACTGGCGAGAAGTTTCAGGGGAAGAATCAGAATCTGATTTTAAAGGTAAAAATATCAGTCTGCTTCATTAATGATTTTTTCGTATCTTGCTTTTGTTTTACCGATTTTTTTTGAAAGAACATTCATTTCTTCGCGCGACATTTTATTTTCCATTTCCTTGAGTCTGTACTGAATGATGATTGCGTGTTCAAGATTCTTTTTTTTCAGCTTTTTCTGTTTTAATTCAACTTTTCTGCTTACAGATCTTGCTTTTTTTTGTCTTCTTGCCGTTGAATTGAAGTTGCTGCATCCAGAGAAAGAAATTAGAGATGAAAAAATCAATGATGAAATTGTGATTCTTGCAAACCGGTTCATGAAAATCAGTCTATTCAATTCTGCTTGAATAGTAAATAGAAAAGACGTAAAATAATGGAATGAAAATCCGCAAGTTTTTTGATTCATTATCAGTTTTTATATTAGTTTCAATCATTACATCACAGTGTTTTGCACAATCTCCCGCAGCAAGTCAGAAAAAAGAAGAAATAGAAAACAGAAAGTACCTCGAGGTTATAAATTCCCTCTATTATTATATTCAGCAGAATTATGTTGATGATGTCGATCCTCAGCTTCTTTATGAGGGCGCTATAAAAGGAATGCTTCAGGCACTTGATGATCCTTATTCAGCCTATATGGGAAAATCTGACTGGAGAAGCCTTACTGATACAACAGTTGGAAGCTTTGGCGGTGTCGGTCTTTCAATTACAAAGCCTGCACAGTCTACAAAAGAGAAGCCGGCATATGTCCGTGTTGCAGCTCCAATTGATAATTCACCTGGTGCAAGAGCGGGAATTCAAAGCGGAGATTTCATTGTAAAAATTGATGGAGTTGATACATCTACAATCAGCATGGAAGAAGTTCTTGGAATGCTTCGAGGAACTGTCGGTGAAAGTGTGACTGTTAGAATCCGCAGAAGCACTGTTGAATTTGATAAGACTCTTGTTCGCGCAGTGATTGAAAATCCAACTGTAAAATACGGAATGATCAACTCAACCGGTTATATTCTGCTTACTGAATTCTCTACAGCAACAGCAGGCCGTGTTCAAGAAGCAATTGATTCTTTCAAAAAAGCGGGATACACAGGACTGATTATTGATCTTCGAAATAACGGCGGCGGGCTTCTTTCAAGTGCTGTTGATATTGCGGATAAATTTATTGATGAAGGCGTGATTGTTTCTACAAAAAGCAGAATTGAATATGAGAATGCAACTTTCTATGCAGAAAAAAAAGATACAGTTGTAAGAAACATTCCTGTTGTTGTTCTTGTGAATGAAGCAAGTGCAAGTGCGAGTGAAATTCTTGCAGGTGCTCTAAAGGATTCAAAAAAAGCTTATCTTGTTGGAACAAAAACTTACGGTAAGGGAAGCGTTCAGGTTCCAACAGGTCTTATCAATAATGACGGATTTAAAATCACTGTTGCAAAATATTATTCTCCAAGCGATGTGAATATTGATAAAGTCGGAATCCTCCCTGATGAAGAAGTTAAAAGTCCTGAATTTACAAAGGAAGAAGAGGAAGCATTTAAAAAACTCCTTGAAAGTTCAGAAATAGAAAAGTACGTTGCTGCACATCCGAAAATGACTGAACAGGAAATTGCGTCTTATGCAAAACAGCTTAAATCAAAATATAATCTTGAAGACAGAATTTTGCGCAAGCTTGTAAGAAATGAAAACGAACTTTCAATGCAGCCTTCACGCCTTTATGACCTTGATTATGATCTTCAGCTTAAGCGTGCTCTTGAGATTGTAAAGTCTCCTGTGTTTGATAAGCTTATTAAAAACTCAAAGACCTTAAAACAGCAGTCAGAAGAAAACAGCGTAAAAAAATAAATGCGGCAGTTTGTTGTTGAAAATGAAAAAACAGATTTGAATAATTGCCTCGTTGTTGAAGGAAAGAAATTTAAATATCTGAATTCGGTGCTTCGTGTTCAAGCTGGTGATATGATTCAGGTTCGGCTTGCAAATGGAATTCTTCAGCCGATGACCGTATGCAAAATTGATACTTCTGCAAAAAAAATTCTTTTGCAGAATGCGGGTAGTGATGAAAGTTCTACGCCTGAATTTTCATGCAAGATACCTGAAACAGAATATTATCTTTTTCAGTTTATTCCAAAATCACCGAAGCTTGACCTGATTGTTCGGCAGGCCTGTGAGTGCGGAGTAAAAAATATAATTCTTGTAGACGGAGAATTCTGTCAGAAAGGGAATGTTGAATCAGCAAAAAAAAGATGCTGTTCTTCAGATGAGCGTTTTGCAAGAATAATTACAGAAGCCAGGGAACAAAGTGGTTCACCTGTGGAAACAAATGTTCTTGGTATCATGTCGGTTGATGAAGCGTGTTCTTTCTGGGAAAAAGAGTCGGAAGAAAGCGGAAGCATCGGCATAGTGATGTATGAATGTACTGCGGGAACCGTTGCTGTAAAAGATGCAGTTTATGGCGACGGTATAAAAAAAGCGGCTCTTGTCGTCGGTGCAGAAGGCGGAATTTCTAAGGCTGAAGTAGAAGCTCTTTCTTCAGCAGGATTCATGCCTGTTCATTTTGAAACAAATATTTTACGCTGTGAAACAGCATCATTATATGGAACTGCAGCATTGCAGGTTTTGTTGAGTGGGGAAAAAAATGGAAGTGAAAAGAATTAGTGTTCTTGGAGTGCCGGTGGATGTATGTTCTTTGTCTGCCCTGGAAGAAAAAGTTCTTGAAATGCTTGAAAGCAGCAGTCCAAAAAGAATCATGTTCATTTCTGTTTGGGATCTTTTAAGAGCCAGAAGAAAGAATGAGTATTCGGAATGTCTTCGCTCAGCTGATTTAATTCTTCCTGTTTCAAAAAGTATTTTAAAAGGCGCAAAATTTCTTAAAAAAGAAATTCCTGTCCGTCACAATCAGTTTAAATCGCTTATAAGAATTCTTTCGCTTCTTGAAAGCAGAAACAAATCTTTTTATATATTTGGCGGAAGAAACAAATCCTTGAATCAGGCTTTCAGAAATATAAAATCAACATTTACAGGTTTGCCGATTGTTGGCCGTTATGTCGGATATTATAAAAAGGAAGTTGAAAAAGATATAATTCAGGCAATCAACAAGGCTTCCCCATCTCTAGTACTTTTAAGTGATGGAATTAAAGAGAAGGATTGCTGGGCATATTCAAGACAGTCAGAGCTTCCTCCGAGCATTTTCCTGTATTACAGAGATTCTGTCGGGATTTTCAGCAAGCGCGTAAAAAGAGTAAGTGAAAAAACTTTCGACCGCGGACTTGAAATCTGGTCAGAAATCCTTAAGAATCCGCTTAAACTTTTTTTGCTTTTCCCGTACATCGGATATATAATGAGTCTGATTTGGTACAGACTTTTTAAAGAATAGATAGTTATTTTGTTTGCAGTCACCGAACTTACTTTTGATTACCAGAGACTACGAACTATTTTCTTTCTTTTCCAGAAAATTTGAACGATTCTACTGCGTGCATCATATCGTCCCGGAAAATATTTCTGTACTTTGTGAACACAGGCTTGAAGTTGATTTTGTCTGCGTTGATGTAAATTGTATTCCGCTGATCTGGTTTAACCGCTACAAAAGTTTTATAAGTGAATATGGAGCTTCAAATATAATTACGTTTGATGGAATGCAGGAGCTTGATTCTGTTCAGGCGGAAATTTTCATTCATTCTGAGTGTCAGTCAGATTCAGCGGCAGAAGAAATTTCAACAATTGAAGAAAAATTTTTATACGACACTCCGGAAATGCAGGAGTTTGAGCGTAAAATTAAAATTGCCTGCAATACTGATACAACTGTTCTTCTTGTCGGTGAAAGCGGAAGTGGTAAAGATTTTGCTGCCCGTTATATTCACGAACATTCTTTGCGTAAAAAATGTGAATTTTATAATCAGAATGTAGCAGAAATAAATAATGAACTTTTTGAAAGTTCTTTGTTCGGTACAACAAAAGGTGCATTTACAGATGCCCAGGAAAAAAAAGGCGTTCTTGAAGAGACAAAAGGAGGAACAGTATTTTTTGATGAAATTGCAGAATTGAGCATTGAAAATCAGGGAAAACTTCTTGGGCTTCTTGATAATCTTGTGTACAGAAAAGTCGGCTCTGTAAAGGAGCAGCCTGTTGACGTAAGATTTATTTTTGCAACTGATGCGGATCTGGAAAAAATAGTAAAACAGCATCTGTTTAGAATTCAGTTGTATTACAGAATTTCTGTTTTTGTGATTGAAGTTCCGCCACTAAGAAAACATATGCAGGATGTCGCACCTCTTGCTGTAAAGTTTGCGGAAGAATACGGAAAGAGACTGACAGAAAATGCCATTAATAAACTGATTCAGTACGACTGGCCTGGAAATATCCGTCAGCTGAAAAACTGCATGTGGCGCGGAAGCATCTTAAGCCGTTCAGATATAATCGATGCAGAACACATTGAATTTTATTGATTACAATCCGCTGGAAATTATATAGATGCGATAGCATCGGTTTTGGACTGATCAACATGACAGGAAGCCAATTTCATATTTTTTACAGAAACTCGAAGTTAGGGTTAAATATTCAATTTTTAGACAAACAATGATATAATGCTTGTTATGGAACGAACCACTTTAATCGCAGGTAAGAATATGCCTGATGCCACATCTTTTGTTGATGGAATTGCGCATTCAGGAAGACAGATAATTGTAACAGGACTTCAGTCTGATAATAATGAAGGAAAGAGACTTACAATTGCAGAACGAAAAGCAAATCAGGCTGCATACGAAGAAGAAAAAAATCTTGAGGCAAAATCCGGAGTTGTAACTATTGAATGGAATAAATCTTCTCCTCTTTCTGCCCGATCCCTTGTGCTTCAGACTGCAACAATTTTCGGTTCCATGGATGAAGCTGTTCTTTATTTTGATGAGCAATGGTATGCATCAAAGGCTGAGCAGATGAACAGTGAAGAAATTGCCCGTGCTACAGATGAAATGATTTCAGGATATCAGTATCTTGCACTTGAAGCTCTTGCAAGTTTTCAGAAGCGTGAAACTTCTCAGGGAGCAGGTACTCTTGTTTTTATTTTGAAGGAAACTCCTGATCGTGTTGATGTTGTAAAAACTCCAGCTCTCAAAGACGGATTGAGTGCAATTGCGTCTCCTTTAGTTTCAGCTGGCGCTGCTGCTTTTGAAGCATTTGCAGAAAATCTTGCTGCTGTCTGTATTGATTCAATTTTTGTAAATGTTCTTCTTATCCGCGGAAGCAGTGATTCAGAAGGATTCCGTCGTGATGATGAAACCGGAAGATGGCTCGCAGAATATTTAAATTCTTATGAAGGAAAAAAATCAGACGGTAAAAAATCTGTTACATGGATAAAGCCTGGAGCAAAACCTTCGTCAGGCGGATTCGGATTCTTCAGAAGATAAGGGGATAAAAATGGAACTTACTTTTACAGAAGAATGTATTGTAAAACTTATTGCCGCTGCTGCTTGCGGGGCTCTTCTTGGACTTGAGAGAAAGCATCACAATCAGGTTATCGGCATGAGAACTTTAATTTTGATTACTGTATCTTCTGCACTTCTTTCTATCCTTTCTGCATATATGGCAACAGCTTCTGTTTTTGCACCTCCAGAACGTGGTGACCCGACAAGAATTTCTGCGGGCGTAATCAGCGGTATCGGATTCCTTGGTGGTGGTGCAATTATGAAGCAGGGGCTTAATATCAAGGGACTTACTTCAGCCGCAATAATCTGGACTGCAGCATCTTTTGGCCTTGCTGTTGGTGCAGGACTTTATGTTCAGGTTGGAGTTGCACTTGCTATAGTTCTTGCCGTTCTTGTTGGTCTTGAAAAAATCAATACAAAATTTTTCCCTATGACAAGAAGCAAAAGCCTTCATCTGTGCTTTGAAAATGAAGAGCTTGATATGAATAAAATCAGCGAGGCGATTGAAAAACACGGAATGAAAATTGCAGACGTAAACACAAGCCGGGTTATTTCTATAAAAAGAATAATTCTTCATTATTCAGTACAGGCTCCCCGCGGTGATGATTATTCAGAATTGATTTCAGAATTAAATAAAATTGGAAATTTAAGCGAATTTTCTATAACAGATTGAAATAAACTATTGACATTTTAGATAAAAAAGGTATACTTTAATTGCTTGAAAAAAGCTAATAAACTCTCTCCGATGTCCGAGCAATCGGACGATAGCGGCGCCGGGACCTTGTTCTGACGTCGCTATTTTTTTATAGCGAGGTATTAAATGAATTCTTCAATCGATAATGCGGTAGACAAGATTCTTGAATCGTATGAAAAATACGGCGGAATCAATCTTGAGGAAGCTTCAAATTTTCCAAACAGACAGAATGTTATTGCAGTTCTTCAGGATCTTCAGTGTTTGATTTTTCCCGGATATCGTATTGCAGAAGATCTCGATTCTGATAATCTTCGCTATGTAACAGGTCAGCGTGTAAACCGTATAATCGCAATGCTTACAAAAGAAATTCAGAAAGCACTTCGCTTTGTAATTCAAAATGATAATGTAAGTAAATCACATTGTTTTTCACTTGCAGAAAAAGCCGCTATTGCACTTGTTGAAGAAATTCCTGAGCTCCGTCGTAAAATTGGTCTTGATGTTCAGGCAGCATTTGCAGGAGATCCGGCTGCAAAATCAACTGAAGAAGTAATTGTTTCTTATCCTGGACTTCAGGCAATCACAATTTACAGAATTGCACATGTTCTCTGCAAAAACGGCATTCCGGTGATTCCGCGCATTATGAGTGAATATGCTCATGGTCATACAGGAATCGATATTAATCCTGGTGCAGAAATCGGCGAAAGCTTTTTTATTGATCACGGTACGGGCGTTGTAATCGGTGAGAGCTGTATTATTGGAAATAATGTGAAAATTTACCAGGGTGTAACGCTCGGTGCATTGAGTGTAAAAAAGGAACTTATGGATAAGAAGAGACATCCGACCATTGAAGATGATGTTACTATTTATGCCAATGCAACTATTCTTGGTGGCAGAACGATTATCGGGAAAGGTTCTGTAATCGGCGGAAATACATGGGTTACAAAATCAGTAGAACCTGGAACAAAATTGTACAACGAAGAATAAATTCTATTGACATAATTTACTTATTTTGGTAAATTCTCAAAACATTATCATTTTTTAGGGAATTTCAATCCCATGCTTCTATAGCTCAGTCGGTAGAGCACATCGTTGGTAACGATGAGGTCAGCGGTCCGATTCCGCTTGGAAGCTGTGAAAAAATATAGAGGAGCCATTTATGGGAAGCAAGAAGAAGTCAGCGGTAGAAATCATCGCATTACAGTGTACAGAATGCAAGCGCAAGAACTATACTACATACAAAAACCGCAAAAACATCACTGGTAAGCTTGAAAAGAACAAGTACTGTCCATTCTGCCGCAAAGAAATTTTGCACAAAGAATGCAAAGCAAAATAAGTTTATAATCAGCCTTTATGGGGTTTGACTATATTTAGGTCAGTAGCTCAGCTGGTAGAGTCCCGGTCTCCAAAACCGGTTGTCGCGGGTTCGAGTCCTGCCTGGCCTGTTAAAATCAATATAAAGAGGAATGAAAATGAAAAAGATTTTTCAGTTTTTTAAAGAATGTGCTGGTGAACTTAGAAAAGTAACTTGGCCTACAAGATCTGAAGTTTTTTCTTCAACAAAAGTTGTTTTCATTTCTACAATCGTTGTAGCTGTTCTTCTTGGACTTCTTGACTGGGTTTTCACACAGGGCTATAGTCTCGTATTCTAATCAGGAGTAACTAATGGCAAGAAGCTGGTATATCCTTCAGATTTTTACTGGGTATGAAAAGAAACTCCAGACAACTCTTAATCAGATGATTGGAGACGGAACTCTTGATCCGAATGTTGTTATTCAGGTTAAAGTTCCTTCTGAAGAAGTTGTAGAAATTAAGAACGGAAAGAAGCGTACAAAAGAAAATTTGATTCTTCCGGGATATCTCATGCTTGAAATGGATCTTCCACAGCTGGGATGGATGGCAACTTGTTCAAAAATCAGACGTATTCAGGGAATTAACGGATTTGTCGGTGTAAAACCAACTGAAAAGCCGCGCCCAATTTCAACAGAAGAAGCTAAGAAAATTCTCCAGCAGGCTGGTGAACTTAAGGGCGAAAAGATTGTTAAAGTTACACAGAACTTTGAAATCGGTGAAACTGTTAAGATTATTGACGGTCCATTCGGTTCCTTCAGCGGACAGATTGAAGAAATTAATGCTGAAAAGAGTAAGCTTCGTGTTAATGTTCAGATTTTTGGACGTGCAACACCGGTTGAAGTTGAAATTCTTCAGGTTGAAAAAATATAATTCATTATTCTTAGGTGGTTGGGCTTAAAACCACCTTTTGCTTTTTTTAGTAGGTTTAAGGCGAAAGCCTTTGATCTTATATTTTGGGAGATGTGCAGGTCCGTTGGACATAGGCATGTCGCTAGAGGTAAGGAAAACAGTTTCTTAGAAGCTTGATTCTTATATCTCACACCAATGTAAGGAGATACATTATGGCCACAAAAAAGGTTACAGCTGTTATTAAACTTCAGTGCCCTGCCGGCGCTGCAACTCCAGCTCCACCTATTGGACCAGCTCTTGGACCTCACGGTGTTCCTGCACCAAAATTCGTACAGGAATTCAATGATCGTACTAAGAACATGGAAAAGGGACTTACTATCCCTGTTGTAATCACTGTTTATCAGGACAAGTCTTTCTCATTCATCCTTAAGACTCCTCCAGCAGCAGTTCTCATCAAGAAGGCTGCAGGAATTCAGAAGGGTGCAGGAAATCCACTCCGCGACAAGGTTGGAAAGATTTCAGCATCAGCAATTGAAGAAATTGCAAAGCAGAAGCTTCCTGATCTCAACGCAAATGACGTTGAAGCAGCAAAGAAAATCATCGCAGGTACTGCACGCAGTATGGGCGTAGAGGTGGAGGCATAAGTTATGAAACACGGAAAGAAATACCGCGCATCATTGGCAAAATACGACGCAACAAAGGCTTATGATATTGAAAAAGCTTGTGAACTCGTAAAAGAACTCCATTACGTTAAGTTCGATGAAACAGTTGAACTTTCTGTAACACTCAAACTCGAAAAGAATCAGACAGTACGTGATACTTTGGTTTTCCCACACCAGTTTACAGCTGAAAAGCGCGTTCTCGTTTTCTGTAAAGAAGAACGCGTAAAGGAAGCTCTCGACGCTGGTGCAACATTCGCAGGTTCAACAGAATACCTTGACAAAGTTAAGGGTGGTTGGCTTGATTTCGATGTTGCAGTTGCTACACCAGACATGATGAAGGACGTAGGTCGTCTTGGTATGGTTCTCGGTCGCAAAGGTTTGATGCCAAACCCAAAGACTGGTACAGTTACTACTGACATTGCAGGTGCTGTTGCAGAACTCAAGAAGGGACGTACAGAATTCCGTGCTGACAAGACAGGTGTTGTTCACATTCCAGTAGGAAAAGTATCAATGGACGCTGCAAAGACAGCAGAAAACGTATCTACATTCCTCGCTGAACTCCAGCGCAAGAAGCCGGTTGATGCAAAAGCAGGATTTGTTCGCTCAGTATCAATCAGTTCATCAATGGGTCCTGGCGTTTGGATCGACTTCAAGGAGGCAGAATAATGGCAATGATGGCTAAAAAACTTCAGCCAGCTAAGACAGCTGCTATTGAAGAAGCAAAGAAAGTTCTTGGTGAATACACAGATTACATCTTTATCGATTATCGTGGACTTACAGTAGAACAGATTACAAAACTTCGTCATTCTTTGGCAAAGAGTGAAGCACAGCTCAAGGTTATCAAGAATAACTTTGCACGTGTTGCATTCGATGAAATGAAGAACACAGAAGTTGCTCAGTACCTTTCTGGCCCAACAGCTATCGCTATGGTTAAGGGTGAAGCTAACGAATCTGCAAAGATTCTCTTTGACTTTATCAAGGAAGCTCCAACTCTCGTAGTTAAAGGTGCATGGGTAGAAAATGAAATTTACGATGCAGCAAAGATTGAAGCTCTTTCTAAACTCCCTGGAAAGAAACAGCTCATCGCAATGCTCATGTCTGCAATCAATGGCCCTGCAAGAAAACTTGCTGGTACATTGCAAGCATATGTTGAAAAATTGGAAAAAGAAGGTCCTGCAGCAGCAGCACCTGCAGCCGAAGCTCCAGCAGCAGAAGCAGCACCAGCTCCAGCAGCTGAATAATTTCAGCAGGGCGAAAGTCCTAGAGTGGAACTTTTTTCACTGTGGTCAGGCTTCATAGCTGTCGACTGTCCACAGCACATCGCTAGCTAAACATTAGGGTTCAGTTTGTTCCCGTTCAGCAGCGAATTTTATACTAATCACTATTGATTATGGAGAAGACAATATGGCAGCTCTTACAAACGACGAAATCCTCGAAGCAATTGCAAACATGACAGTTCAGCAGGCAGCTGATCTCGTAAAAGCAATGGAAGAAAAATTTGGTGTTTCAGCAGCAGCACCTGTAGCAGTAGCAGCAGGTCCAGCAGCAGGTGGAGCAGCAGAAGAACAGACAGAATTCACAGTTACACTTGAAGATGCAGGTGCTAACAAGATCGCTGTTATCAAGGCTGTTCGTGCAATCACAGGTCTCGGACTTGGTGAAGCAAAGGCACTCGTTGAAGGTGCACCAAAGGCAATTAAAGAAGGTGTTTCTAAGGCAGATGCAGACAAGATGGTTGCTGACCTCGTTGCTGCAGGTGCAAAGGCATCAAAGAAATAATTTGATTGCTTAAATAAAGCATAAATAAGTCTCAGGGAAAGACAATTCTCTCTCTGAGGCTTTTTGTCGTTTTTAAAAAATTGTATTAAAAAGAAAATTTGTGAATTTTCACCGGTTTTTTTGTTAACACAATTGAAACAGTTAGCAGCGGACTGTAATTCTCGTGCTGAACAAAGTCTTTGTTTGTAGCGGTTTTATGGTACCAGAATATACACAACATTAACGGAGATGAATTAATGTTTGCAAAGAGCAAGAATATTGTTCGACAGTACTTTGGTAAGGACATCAAGGACTTCATGGAGCTTCCTAACCTTATCGACATTCAGCTTTCTTCATACGAAGAATTTATCCAGAAAGACAGATTAGAAAAGGGTGAGCCACTGCTTAATCAGGGACTTCAGGAAGTTTTCACATCAACTTTCCCTATTGAAAGTCCAAACGGTGACATGACACTCGAGTACGAATTCTATGAACTTGACTACAGCAACATCAAGTTCAATGAATACGACTGCAAAAGAAAAGGACTTACATATTCTGTACCTTTGAAGGCAAGAATCAATCTTGTATTTAAGGAAACAGGTGCAATCCTTCAGAAAGACATTTACATGGGTGATATTCCACTCATGACAGACCGCGGAACATTCATCATCAATGGTGCAGAACGCGTTGTAATTTCACAGATTCATCGTTCGCCTGGAGTTATTTTCCAGCATGACAAGGGAGTTTATTCTTCAAGAATTATTCCTTACCGTGGTGCATGGCTCGAATTTGAAATCGATCAGAAGAAAGACATTATCTACGCAAAGGCTGACCGCAAGAAGAAGATTCTCGGAACTGTATTCCTTCGTGCATTGGGATATTCAACACGTGAAGAAATCATTCAGAAATTCTATCTTTCAGAAGATGTAAAAGTTTTCCCTGAAGCATCAAAGAATGAAGATCTTTCAGGACGCGTACTTGCAAAAGCTGTAATGATTAAAGATGAAGAATCCGGTGAAGAAAAGAAACTCTTCCGTGCCGGTGACAAACTTCATCCGCATGATATCGATGACCTTATTGCAAACGGAATTAAGGAAATCAATGTAATTAAATTCAACGCAAAGAAAAATCCTGACAGCAAGGATGAAAAAAATCCTTCTCTGGACAGCGAAATCATTGTTAATTGTTTTGAACGCGAAGAAATTCTCTTCTCTAAGGAAGGTTCTGAAAATGCAGATGAACCTACAAAAGAAGAATGTATTACAAAGCTCTATCAGGTTCTTTTGCCAGGTGAACCAATCACTGTTGAAGCAGCAGAACGTGATTTGAACACATTGTACTTCAGTTCACGCCGCTATGATCTTAGCCGTGTTGGACGCTACAAGCTCAATAAGAAATTTGCTGTAGATGATCCGATTGAAGAAGTTGTTCTTACAAGAGAAGACATCATCCGCACAATGAAGCACCTCATTGAAGTTTATGTAGGCGACCAGATTCTTGATGATATCGATCACCTTGGAAACCGCCGCATCCGTTCAGTTGGTGAACTTCTTACAAATGAATTCCAGAAGGCATTTGCCCGCATGGAACGCATTGCAAAAGACAGAATGAATCTTAAAGAAACTGAGACTTTGAAGCCACAGGATCTTGTTTCAATCAAACCTCTTATTTCATCTATCCGTGAATTCTTTGGTTCAAGCCAGCTTTCACAGCTCATGGATCAGTGTAACCCATTGTCAGAACTTACAACAAAACGCCGTCTTACAGCATTGGGACCAGGTGGTCTTACTCGTGACCGCGCAAGCTTTGAAGTTCGTGACGTTCATTACACACACTACGGACGCATGTGTCCTATTGAAACTCCTGAAGGACCAAACATCGGTCTTATCGTTTCTCTTGCTATTTACACACGCGTTAACGGATACGGATTCCTTGAAGAACCATACCGCAAGGTTGTGGACGGAAAGGCAACTAATGAAGTTGAATATCTTGATCCAATGGATGAAGACAAGTACTACATCGGTCAGGTTACAGAAGGAATGAAGGCAGACGGATCATTCCCAACTGATCTTGTTTCATGTCGTCACCGCGGTGATTATACAAGCCGTTCTCCAAAAGACATTCAGTACATGGACGTTTCTCCACGTCAGGTAATTTCTGTATCTGCATCTCTCGTTCCATTCCTTGAACACGATGATGCTAACCGTGCCCTCATGGGTTGTAACATGCAGCGTCAGGCAGTTCCACTTTTGTTCCCAGAGCCACCACACGTTGGTACTGGTATGGAACAGAAGACAGCTTACGATTCAGGTGTTCTTGTTAAGGCAAAACGTGCCGGTGAAGTTATCTGGGTTGAAAGTGATCTCGTAAAGGTTAAGCCTGAAGGTGGAAAGAAGGGTGAGGTTGATGAATACCAGATCCTCAAGTACCAGAAGACAAACAGCGATACATGTAATCACCAGAGACCGATTGTTACTGTTGGACAGAAGCTTAAGGCAGGCGATGTAATTGCTGACGGTTCTGCAACATTCAACGGTGAACTTGCACTTGGACGCAACATTCTTGTTGGTTTCGTACCTTGGAACGGATACAACTACGAAGACGCTGTTCTTATTTCACAGCGCGTTGTTCGTGAAGATATGTATACTTCTGTACATATTCATGAATTCTCAACAGAAATCCGCGAAACAAAGCTTGGTCCAGAGCGCATTACACGTGATGTTCCAAATACAACTGATAAGAGCAAGGATAATCTTGACTCTGAAGGTATCATCCGCATTGGTGCAAAGGTACACTCAGGAGATATTCTTGTTGGTAAAGTAACTCCAAAATCGGAAACTGAAACAACTCCGGAATTTAAGCTTTTGGCTTCAATCTTCGGTGAAAAAGCAAAGGATGTTCGTGATACATCATTGAGACTTCCTCATGGAGTTCAGGGTATCGTTATTGATATTCAGCGTCTCAAGAGAAGTGAAAAAGATGATCTTCAGCCAGGTGTTGATGAACAGGTTAAGGTTATCATCGCAGACAAACGTAAGCTTGTTGTTGGTGATAAGATGGCCGGTCGTCACGGTAATAAGGGTGTTGTTGCACGTATTCTTCCAATTGAAGACATGCCATACCTCGAAGATGGTACACCACTTGATGTATGTCTTAACCCTCTTGGTGTTCCTTCACGAATGAACATTGGTCAGATTATGGAAAACGAACTTGGTCTTGCAGGTCATATTCTTAATGAATGGTACTCATCACCAGCTTTCCAGACTCCAGATCAGGAACTTATTGCAAAGAAACTTAACGAAGCAGGAATCGGTGCTGACTGTAAGCAGATTGTTCACGACGGATTTACAGGTGAACCATTCCTCAATCCAATATTTGTTGGCTGTACATACTTCATGAAGCTTCATCACCTTGTTGATGATAAGATGCATGCTCGTTCTACCGGACCTTACTCTCTCGTTACTCAGCAGCCTCTTGGTGGTAAGGCTCAGTTTGGTGGTCAGCGTCTTGGAGAAATGGAGGTTTGGGCACTCGAAGCTTACGGTGCTGCTAACA
>JAILEY010000038.1 GCA_024687165.1 Treponema sp. | reverse complement strand
TTTGAATCAGTTGAACATTTCAAAAAAGAATTGATTGAATATTTGTCTTGGTACAACGAAAAGAGAATAAAGGTTAAATTAAAAGGACTGACCCCTTTACAATTCAGGAATCAGTCCTTAAAATCAGCCTAGTTAAAGTGTTCAATAATTGGGGTGCACTTCAGTTTACCAGAGCTTTTTTATTTTAAATCAATATTCATAAATCAAAAAAAATGCGGCAGCAATCAAAACAAAAATCTGACAACCACCGCATTTATAATCGTATAAACTTTCAAATTATTTTTTCAAAACTTCAAGCGCAATTTTAGCAGCATTTTGTTCTGCTGTTTTTTTATTTTTCCCTTCAGCAGGCCCATAATAAACATTACCAACCTTTACTAAAACAAAGAAAGTTCTGTCATGATCAGGTCCTGTAGTTTTTACAAGAGAATAAGTCGGACAGACTGATAATTTTTTCTGACATAATTCCTGAAGAATAGTTTTAAAATCCTTATCTCCTTCATCTGACTGTGCCTTACGGATTTCAGGAACAATAAGCTCTTTTACAAGTTTTTCAGCCGCTTCATAACCGGAATCAATATATAACGCACCAATTACGGCTTCAACTGCATCAGCAAGAATCGCAGCCTTTTTTCTTCCGCCGGAATTTTCTTCACCTTTACCAAGGACAAGATAACGGTCAATATGCATCTTTTTAAGCGCAATCGGAGCAAGAGATTTTTCACTTACAACACTTGCCTTTATCTTTGCAAGCTCACCTTCCCGCTCAGTGTCCATATCCTCATAAAGAAAAGCCGCAGTAGCAAGACCAAGAACACTATCTCCAAGAAATTCAAGGCGCTCATTGTTGTACACCTTTACACCAGGATTTTCATTTGAAAAAGATTTATGATGAAATGCCAGATCAAGGATTTCAAGATTCTTAAAACGAATTTTTAAATTTCCACAGAATTCCAGAAGCTGACCTTTACGCTCCTTTGAGATTTTTGTTTTTGTCAAAAAAACTTCGCTAATTTTCATTTATCATCCGTCGTAAAAAAAAAGCACAGTCATTAAACTGTGCTCATAAAAAAATAATTATTAATCAGAACAATTACTGCTGCTGTGACTTGATGAAGTCGTAAGCATCTTTAACTGTTTCAAATTCATTTGCTTTATCATCAGGAATTGAAACGCCCATTTCTTCTTCAATAGCGTATACAAGTTCGTATGTATCAAGGCTATCTGCACCAAGATCACCACGGAAAGAAGCTTCCATAGTTACCTTTTCTACATCCTGTCCCAACTTGTCAGCAATAAGCTTCTGAATTTTTTCAAACAATTCGTCCATTTTAATCTCCTACTTAGCCATTAACTTCTGGAGTAATAACCTGACGTCCTTTGTAGAACCCGCATTTCTGACATACATGGTGCTGAAGTACAAGGTTTCCACAATTTGCACATTCAACAAGATTTGGTGCGTCGAGATGCATGTTAACGCCACGTCTTCTCTTTGTTACAGCCTTTGAAACTTTAGATCTAGGTACTGCCATAATATAACCTCGCTATATATTTTTAGTCGTCTGTATAACGGTAGATGATATTACTACAGATTCCCTTTTTATGTCAATAATTATTAAACAAATATAATCTTTTGTCAAGTTTTTTTCTGACATTTTTTTATATTTTGTAAAATTAAAATATAATTATTTTGCAGCAAATTTTTCTTTTAATTTTGATTCAACAAGAGGCGGAACCATCGTACTGACATCTCCTCCAAATCTGGCAGCTTCTTTTATACTGCTTGAACGGATAAGGAAGTACTTCTGTTCAGTCGGGATGAGCAAAGTTTCAATAGACGGATTCAAATGCCTGTTCATTAACGAAAGATCAAATTCATGAGCAAAATCCATGGCATTTCTTACACCACGTACAAGAATATTCGCTCCGGTTTTTCTACAATAATCTGCAATAAGAGAATTCCAGATTCTGACTGTAACATTCGGATAATCTTTAGTAAGCTCTTCAAGCATACACCTTCTCTCTTCATCAGAAAAAAGATATTTCTTATCTGGATTTACAGATACAAGGACATCAACCTGATCAAAAAGACGGCTAGCTCTTTCAATAATATTGATGTGACCATAAGTCGGTGGATCAAAAGACCCGGCATAAACTGCAGTTTTCATTCATTAAAATCTAACAAATATTATTTTTTTTTACAAGAAAAATTGACCAAATAAGTTTATAGTATTAAAATTAAAGAATGAAAAAGAAAATATTTAAAACACTTGGTCTCTCAATTGTGGCAGTTGTGATCTCTGGATGTGCATCAACAGATACAGAAGTTGTGCCGGAAAAGAAGGAACCGGTTCAAATCATAAAAGAAGAAAAAAAGACTCCTGAAGAACCTGTAGAAATTGATGCAGACAAAGAAGATGTCGTTAAATCAGCATATGACGAAGAATATTCCCGCTCAACAACAAACGTTATGGTTACTAAGGAAAAGTTTGAGGAAGACAAAACACAGATCCTTAAAATCATTGACGAACTTGCAGTTGTAATGAAGAACCAGGATTACTTCGGATGGCTTAAGTACCTCGATGAAAACAGCAAGGATTACTGGTCAAAAAAGCAAAATCTCCAGAAGGCTTCAAACAGGCTTCCTAAAAAAGGCTTCCAGTTAAAGTCTCTTCAGGATTATTTCAAATATGTGTTCATTCCATCACGCGTTGGCAGAACAGTGGATGAAATCCGATATGAAACGGAAACACAGGTAAAAGTAGTTCAAACAAAAAACAACACTGATATGGTGTACTATAATTTCCTTCGTGAAGACGGAAAATGGAAATTAAGGTTGCCACCAATTAATGATTGATTTTTTATAAATTATATCTTACAATGATTAATTAGATTCCACGAGGAGGAACAAAAATGAAAGTAACAAAGCTGATTGCTGGTGTTTGTTGTATGTTTATTGCACAGTCTGTATTTGCACAGGAACAGTCAGTAAAGAGCGGAGATTCAAGAAAAGAAACTAGCGTTGAAGAAGACTACTTAAGCAGTGTTGAAGATGTAATCGTTTCAGAACTTGCAGCATCTGACGAATATGATAATAAACTGGTTGCACTCCAGTATCTTGAAGATGCTGTTAATGAAGGAAGATCATCTAAAGATATGGTTGCAGCACTCAGCCGTCTTGCAGGTGAAGGAATCAAGACACAGTCAACTACAAACGGTCGCGTAATGAACAACTACCCTGATATTCGTGCAAAGGCATGTGATATCCTTGGTGAAATTAAAACTGAAGAATCAAAAAACATGCTTGTTTCAATCGCTGTAGAAGACAAGGAACCAATGGTTGTTACAGCAGCTATCCGTTCACTCGGAAATATCGGCTTGAATGAAAACGATGAAGTTGTAAACATGATTGAATTCATCCACAAGAGATATGCAGCACTCAACCCAACAAGCTCTCTTGCACTTGAAGTTCTTCTTGCATACGAAAAGCTTGCTCCAACAGTTCAGGATAAAGGCGCTATGATTCAGTCTATTTCTGAAATCGGAACAAACTACAAATACGTTACACCTGTAAGAACAAAAGCTTTGCAGCTTCTCCGTTCACTCCAGGGTGGAAACAACAATAACAATACAAAATAATGACAGTTAACTGTTAATTTTATATGACGTTGATTCAGCATTGGATCAACGTTATTTTTTATTTAAAAACACTAATTTAAATAAAGATATTAAACAAATTAGAGATAATAAAGAATTATGGAACCAATTATTTTAGCATCCTCTTCACCAAGAAGACAGGAAATTTTACACACTCTGAACATTCCGTTTGTTGTAAATCCAGCTGACATTGATGAAACTGTTCATGATATGAAACCGGAAGAAATACCGGAATTTCTTGCTGCAAAAAAAGTAGAAGCCGTTGTAAAAAGAATAAGTCAGACTACTGAACCGGGTTGGGTTCTGGCTGCAGACACAGTTATTTTATTCAAAAATAAAATTTTCGGGAAACCAAAAGATATTGACGAAGCAAGGAATTTTATAAAAAAACTTCAGGGAACAAGTCATAAAGTCATAACAGGACTTGCCCTTTATAACGGTAAAATTCATTACATGTCAACAAGAACAAGTATCAACAAAGTAACATTTAAAGAAATGACAGATAAAGAAATAGATTTCTATCTGAATACTAGTGAATGGCATGGGGTTGCAGGTGCATACAGAATCCAGGGAATGGGTTCATGCTTCATAAAAAAAATTGAAGGAACAGAAAGCTCTATTATGGGGTTGCCTATATTTGAGCTTTATGATATGCTTAGCGAGCAAAATTATAGTTTTGAGGACTAGATTTGTCAAAATTATATTCTGCCGGACAATGTTAAAGGTTGTGTGCCCGAAGCATTGTTACGAAATCATCCGGACTGTTTAACAGTCACGAGAATCAAGGTTAGATGGAAAATCTGTTGCAAAAGTGCAATTCATAAGATTTTCCGGTGAAGGAGTACTCAAATGGCAGTAGTAACCATGAAGAGTTTGCTTGAATCAGGTGTACACTTTGGTCACCAGGTTAAGCGTTGGGATCCACGTATGAAGAAGTATATCTTCGCAGAACGCAATGGAATCCACATTATCGACTTGCAGAAGACAATCACTGCAATCAAAGACAGCTACGATGTAATCCGCAAAGTTGCATCATCTGGCAAATCAGTTCTTTTCGTAGGAACAAAAAAACAGGCACAGCAGGCAGTTGCAAAAGAAGCAGAACGCTGTGGAATGTTCTATGTAAACAGCCGCTGGCTCGGTGGTACACTTACAAACTTTACAACAATCAAAAAATCACTTCTCCGTCTCAAGAAAATTGAAAAGATGGAAGTTGACGGAACTTTCGAAAATCTTACAAAGAAAGAAGTTGCTCAGCTTCTCAAAGAAAAAGATAAGCTTACAAAGAACTACGGCGGAATGAAAGATATGAAGGAACTCCCAGGAGCTATCTTCGTAATCGATACACACAAGGAACAGATCGCTGTTGCTGAAGCACGCCGCATGGGTATCCCAATCATCGCTATCGTTGATACAAACTGTAACCCAGAAGGAATCGACTATCCTATTCCAGGTAACGACGACGCAATCCGCGCTATCACACTCTTTACATCAATCATTGCAAATGCTGTAATCGAAGCTGACAATGAACAGGGTCTCAAGATCATTGATACTCTTGATGGTGATGAAGAAATCGTTACAGATGCTTCAACAAAGAAAGAAGATGAAGAAATCGTTGACTATTCTAACTACACTCCAACAGAAGCAAAAGAAGAAGATGTAGAAGAAGAAAAGAAAAGCGAACTTCTCGACGAAGACAACTACACTAACAAATAAGGATTAGAAAATGGCAGACATTTCAGCCGCTAAAGTAAAAGAATTGCGCGAAACAACAGGCGCAGGTATGATGGACTGTAAGAAAGCTCTCGTTGAAACAAATGGTGACTTCGATGCAGCAGTAAAGCTTCTTAAGGAAAAAGGACTTGCAGCAGTTGCAAAGCGTGCAGAACGTGCAACATCTGAAGGTCGTATCTTCGTTCGCCAGAACGGAAACAAAATTGCAGTTGTAGAACTTTTGTGTGAAACAGACTTCGTTGCAAAGAATGAAGAATTCATCGCTGCTGGTGAAAAAATGCTCGATGAAGTATTTGCAAAGAACATCACAGAAAAGACAGAAGAACTAAATTCTCTTCTCCTCGACTTTGCTACACGTACACGCGAAAACATGTCTTTGAACAAGGTTAAGATTATCGATGTACCAGCTAACTCTGTTGCTGGAATCTACGTTCACTCAGACTTCAAGACAGCTGCAATCACAGTTGTTAAGGGATCTGAAGCAGATTCTGTGAAAGAATTTGCACGTGACTGCTGTATGCATCTTGCAGCATTCACACCAGCTTACATCAAGGCTGACGAAGTACCTGAATCATACATCAACGAACAGAAGGAAATCTTCAAGGCTCAGATGGATCAGGACGAAAAGATGGCAGCAAAGCCACAGAACGTTAAAGACGGAATTCTCCAGGGAAAAATCAACAAGCACCTTGCAGAAATCTGTTTCGTTGACCAGATGTTCGTAAAAGATGATAAGAAAACTGTAAAGGCAAAACTCGACGAAGTTGGAAAGGCTGCAGGAGCAACTCTCGAATTCGGCGAAATCAACCTTTTCGTTTTGGGAAAATAATTTAATAAGAATCTGTTTTCCGTCTTATCCGGCGGGAAGCAGATTTTTTTTGAAAGGGGAAAAATATGGCAGACAATGAAAGCCGCATGGAAAAAACAGTTAACGCATTGAAGGAAGAATTCAATTCAATCCGCACAGGAAGAGCAAGTGCATCAATTTTTGACAAGGTTCGCGTTGATTATTACGGAACACCTACTCCACTTAATCAGGTAGGAACAATTTCAATTCCAGAAGCAAGAACAATCGTAATTTCTCCTTTTGACAAGGGAACAATCGGTGCAATTGAAAAAGCAATTCAGACTGCAGATCTCGGACTTAATCCAAATAACGATGGAAAAGTAATCCGTGTTTCAATTCCACCACTAACAGCAGACCGCAGAAAGGAACTTGTAAAACAGGCAAAGACTACTGCTGAAAATTACCGCACAACAATCAGAAATATTCGCCGCGACGGAAACGACGATCTTAAGAAACAACAGAAAGCTGGTGAAATCACTGAAGATCAGCTTAAAACAGAAACTGACAAACTTCAGAAGCTCACTGACAAATATATTGACGAAATTAACAAAGTTTTCGAAGCAAAAGAAAAAGAAATAATGGAATAATTTCGTGAACGCACAATCCCAGATTAACAAGGACCAGCTGCCTGTACACGTCGGAATTATAATGGATGGGAATGGCAGATGGGCAAAGCAGCGCAATTCTCTCAGAACAAACGGACACAGCGAAGGTTTAAAACGTGCCAAAGAAATTGCAAAAGTTGCTGCTGATCTGGGACTCAAGTTTGTTACACTCTACGTTTTTTCAACAGAAAACTGGAAACGAACAGAACAGGAAGTCGGATTTCTGATGAACCTGATTCACGTACATCTTAAGCAAGAATTTGAATTCTACAAAACAAATAAAATACGCGTAAGATTACTTGGAGACAAAAACAATCTGCCGAAGAACATCCAGAAAGACATTGAAGAAGTAGAAAATGACACAAAATCCTTTGACGGACTTACACTGAATCTTGCCATAAACTATGGTGGAAGAGACGAACTTGTAAGAAGCGTAAAAAAAATAGTTGATTCAAAAATCGATTCAAAAAGCATTACAGAAGAAACAATTTCAAAAAATTTTGACATACCAGAACTGCCGGATGCAGATTTATTGATTCGCACTGGTGGAGAAAAAAGGCTCAGTAATTTTCTGATGTGGCATGCATCATATGCTGAACTGATTTTCAAAGACACTCTTTGGCCAGACTACAAAGAGGATGAATTCTATGAAGACATTCTGGAATTTCAGAAACGAACTCGAAGATTTGGAGCGGTACCTGTATGAGCAATGTAATATCACGACTTTTAGTATTTTTTATTGGAATTCCGATTGTAATGGGAATCATTTATCTTCCATATTTCAATCATGTTGCATTCCATATCATGCTTCTTTTGATTACAGCAGGTGCAGCAAGTGAACTTCATCATATGCTTTCATTAAAGCACAAAGTTCATTCAAAAAAACTTGTAGTTACATTAAGTACATTAATTTCACTCGTTGCAGCACTTCACTCTGTTTTGCCAAGAAAATATAATCCATTCCAGATTATGGGCAGCGAAGTAATCACTTATTTTTATATCATCACACTTTTGATTATTCTTGCAAAAGAAGCTATTACAGCACAGACATTCGAAGATTCAAACACAAAAATTGCAACATCGGTTTTCACAATCACCTACACAGGATTTCTCATTACATTTATTCAGAGAATGATTGCATGGAAACTTAACGGAAAAACAATCATCGTTCCAATGTTCATAACATTTGTTCTGATGGTTTTCATGTGCGACAGTATCGCCTGGTTCATGGGGGTTCTCTTCGGAAAAAACAACAAGGGCTTTGTAAAGGCAAGTCCAAACAAAAGCCTGATGGGATTCTTCGGAGGCTTCATCGGTGCAATTGCAGCTGGAATCGGAGCATATTATTTCTGGTCTGAGATTTTCAAGGGACCTGTTTATAAAATCATCATCATAAGTGTGTGTATGGCATTCTCTTCAATCATTGGAGATTTGGCAGAATCAGTTTTCAAACGTTCTTCAGGCGTAAAAGATTCTGGCAAAGTTATTCCTGGAAGAGGCGGTGTACTTGATTCTGTAGACTCAATCCTTATGTCAGCACCAATTTTTTATCTTCTTGTTTCAATTTTATACGGACCATTCTAAAAAAATCAGGAAGTCATAAAATGAAAAAAAGAATTCTTGTTTTAGGCTGCACAGGATCTATTGGTAGCCAGACTCTGGATATTTGCCGCAATATGAGTGACAAATTTGAAGTCTGCGGAATTTCTGCAGGTTCCAGTGAATCAAAAGTAAAAGAGCTTTGTGAAGAATTCAACTGTCCGGGAACAGTTTTTTCAAAAGACGGAATTGAAGGAATTAAAAAGCTTATAAAATCAACAGACGCAGACATTGCAGTCAACGGAATTGCAGGAGCAGCAGGACTTGAACCAAGTGTTCTTGTTCTTGAAAACGGAATTGATCTTGCATTGGCAAACAAAGAAACCGTAGTAATGGCATGGCCTGTTGTAAAAGAAATTGCAAAAAGACATAACGCACGGATACTTCCTGTTGACAGCGAACACTCTGCAATATTCAACCTTACACAAAAAATTGGAATTGAAAATATTTCAGAAATTGTAATCACAGCAAGCGGCGGCCCTTTCCGAGAGCTTTCAGATGAACAGCTAAAAAATGTAACTGTTGAAGATGCACTCAAGCATCCTACCTGGAACATGGGCAGAAAAATTACAATCGACAGTGCAAGTCTTGCAAACAAAGGGCTTGAAGTAATTGAAGCGGTAAGACTTTTTGATTTTCCGAGTGAAAAAGTAAAAGTTGTAGTTCATCCGCAGAGTTTAATTCACTCCCTTGTAAGAACAAACGACGGTGTACTTTATGCACAGATTTCAGATCCTGATATGCGGCACCCGATTTACAGTGCACTTGTATGGCCGGAATTTTCTAAAACATACCTCAAACCATTTGATCTTACAGAATGTGATCAGATGACATTTTTCCCGCCACGAACAGAATCCTTCCCTCTTTTAAAACTTGCATATGATTGTGCAGAAAAAGGAAATGCTTATACAATCGCTTTCAATGCAGCAAACGAAATTGCAGTAGCAGCCTTCCTTGAAAAAAAATGCAGCTTCACACAGATTGCAAAAATCGTTGAAAACACACTCAAAGAAGACTGGAGCAGCAAACCTGACACCCTTGAAAAAATTTATGAATCAGACAAAAAAGCAAGGGAAATCGCGTTAAAGGAATTGAACTCATGATTTACATTTGGGGCATACTCGGATTAGGAACTCTAGTTTTTTTTCATGAACTCGGGCACTTTATTGCAGCACGTCTTTCAGGAGTTAAAGTAGAAGCATTCTCAATCGGGATGGGACCTGTGCTTCTCCACAAAAAAATTAAAGATACTGATTACAGAATTTCTGCAATTCCACTCGGCGGCTATTGCGCAATGAAAGGCGAAAAAGATTTTCAAAAAGCGCTGGAAGAAGATCAAAAAGAAATTACAGCAGACAAAGATTCATTTTACGGAATTCATCCTGCAAAAAGACTTATGATTGCATTCGCAGGCCCTTTAGCAAACCTAGTGATAGGTTTTATATGCTTCTTTATTATTGCAGCAGCAGGTTACACTTATTACAGTGCAGGATGCAAAGTTACAATGGCAGATGAAGACGACGAATGCACCGAATCAATTGCACACAAAAACGGAATGCAAAGCGGAGATGAAATTTTAAGCATCAACAAAAAGAAAATGAATGACTTCTCGGACATAGCAGAATTCATTATGACGCATGGAGATGAAGACGTAAGCATAGAAGTTTTACGGGACGGAGAAAAGCTTGAAATAAAACTTCACACAGGCTTAAACAAAGACACAGGAGCTGGAGTTATCGGAATTAAATGCGATTCCTCATCAAAAATAAAAAGAGAATATAAAACAGATAATATTTTTGAAGCATTTTCAGAAGGCGCAAAGAAAACAACAGAAACAATTTCTCTTACAGTCAAAGGAATCTCGTATCTTATAACAGCAAAAATCAATGCAAAGAAAGCTGTCTCAGGACCGGCAAGAATTACAGGAATGCTCGGACAAACGGTTCAGGATGGATTTGGAATCGGAATAAAAGCCGGAATAGTAACCACTTTAAACTTTATTGCTTTAATAAGTATATCATTATTTTTAACAAATCTACTTCCAATTCCGGTTTTAGACGGCGGATTGATTCTCTTTTCGATAATAGAAATAATAAGACGAAAAAAAATTAATCCAAAAATAATGTATTACATTCAGATTGCAGGAGTTGCAATCGTTGCACTTATGATGACATTTGCCATCGGCAGTGATATTTTATATTTTATAAAAAAATAACGAGGAACAAAATGAAACTTAATAAATCGATTTTAATTGCAGCTGCACTTTCAACATCAGCAGTATTTGCACAGCACCCTTCTTCACAATCTCACGAAGGAAAAGTAAACGCAATTCTGCCTCTTGAAACATACAACAACACCAGCAATGATTTTTATTCAATCGGAAAAGACGGATTTATCATTAAGTGGAATAACAGAGACAATTACGGCGATCACTATCAGGTTTCGGATCTTCAGATAAACCTCATCACAAATAACCCTGTAACGGGAGACATTGCAGTTTATGAAACAGACGGAATTTCAACACATAAAATTTCTTTAATCGACTGCAAAACCTACAACAAAAAATTTACAAAAAGATTTCAGGACCCGGTTGCTTCCCTCAATTTTTCTGAAAAAGGAAATTACATTTTAGCAGGAACAACAACAGTAAACGGAACCTACATTCTAAACGGAAGAACTGGAGACGTTGTTTCAACAATATCAGGGATTTCCGGAATCATTACAATGGCACAGACAAGTCCTTCAGAAAAAACTGCCGTACTCTATTCTCAGAACGGACAGCTCTATTACTACGACATGTCAAAACGCTCAATAAAGAAAAAAATTTCAACAGTTGGAATGCTTGAACAGACAGTGATTTTTGGTGGCAGCAGATTTTTTGCAGGTGTAAAAAGCAATGCAATCTACATCATTGATGCAACATCAGGAAAAACTTTAACAACCTACTCTGCTTCAAGCCCGTTTATTTTTGCATCAAAAAATTCAGAAGAAGAAAAAGCAGGACTTTATTTTACATCAACTTCAGGAAGAAACTTTGCACTTAAGCTTGTTGATGCATCAATTCTTGAAGGACTTGTAAACGGAATCTCAACAGCACAGCCTCAGACGCTTAAAACTTTTTCCGGCCTTACAGGAAGAGATTATTTTACATGTGCAGCAAAAAACATGGATACAATAATGCTCGGCACAGCATACGGAAACATCTATACTTTAAGCGATCTCCCGGAATCAGAGCATTACAGTCTTGAACCAAAGACAGAAAATATCTATGAAAAAATTTACGACATTGACTGCGACGGAGACACTTTCTACATTCTTACAAGAAACTCAATTCTCCAGACTTCTTATGAAACAAGATCGATTAAAACAGTCGCACCAAATTCAGACGCAAAGAACATAATCAAATTCAACGACTCTGCAATCCTCTGGTCAAAGAACACAAAGAAGCCGGTAAGTCAGGTAAAACTTTCTACATCATCAGAAGAACCAAAAATTCTTTTTACACCAACATCAGAACTCAAAAATCTTAAAGTATTCGGGAACAAGCTTGTTTACATCCAGGGAACAACTACAGTCGGAATTTATGATTTTGCTGCAGGAAAGACAAGCACTATTTACACAGGAACTTCAATTCAGGATGCAGTACTTGTAGACGACAACACACTTTATGTTGCAAAAACAAAAACAGGAGCTAGTGACTCTGCATTAATTTCCGTAAACATCCAGACAAAAGAAACTGTAAGAATGAATGTTGCAGGTGCAGTTGCCTTTTCTTTGAGCTACGACTACGACAGCGAAAGACCAATGGTATACGGGATAATGATTAAAACAGAAAAAGACAAGCTTAGAACAGAAGTTTTCAGCTATGAAAAAAGAACTTCACAGTATTCTGTTTTATTTTACATGAACGACGAAGATAATTCAGCCTTTACTTCGCTGAACAATAAATACATCTATACAAACATCGGAAAAAGCAAAGTCAGAGGCTGCAACACTGATTCAAGAAGAACGACCGTTTACGACAGATCAGCATCCGTTCCAAAGCAGGCACGCGCAACAAACAGAATTCTTGCAGTTTTAAATTCAAACGGAAGCATCTCATGGTATGACCAGAACAAGCAGAAACCTGTTTCAGACTGGTACCTTACTGTAAACGGCGAATGGTTTGAATTCTAAATTTGTTTCTCTGTATGAAACACTTTGTTTCACTGTATGAAACACTTTGTTTCTCAGTATGAAACATTCTGTTTCTACATATGAAACATTCTGTTTCTACATATGAAACACTCTGTTTCACCGTATGAAACTAAAATTACATTCCAAAACCAGGAAAAGATGACCCCATACCAAAATTATTTGACGGAAAAATGCTATTATTAATATTATTATTAAAGTTTGGCGGAGTAAAACAGTCAATGCCAAAAGACATAGCCTGATTCTGTAAATCGACCATATTCCAGTCAGAATAATCACCGGGAGAAGCTAAATTCAATTTTAAAATTAATTCTTCGCGAGTCATCATAGCAGACCTCCAAAAACATGATTACACTAACAATTTTAACATAGATTTCAAAAGAATCAATTTCTTCTGCTTATTACATTTTATCAACAAAATAATTTTTTCATTATAACTTCCTTTCTTCAGAATAATACATTTTGATTAAACACGGAACAAATCAACCTGAGTGCCGATTTCGCTGATTGAACTTTGAACCTGAGATGAAATTTCACCAAGAGCAGTACCTGTTTCGCTGATTTTACGGGCACCGATACTCATTTCGTCCATACTCTCAAGCATTTTTGTACTTGCATCCTGAAGCAACTTCATTTCTGATAAAATCATCTTGTTGCCTTCACGCATTTCTGCACCGGCAGCACGAACTTCTGCAGTACTGTCATTCATTTTCTTCAGCATATCAATAACCTGAGATGAACCTTCATTCTGTTCTTTCATTGCAGCTTTAATCTGCATAACAAGTTCCTCTGTTTCAAGAAGCAGAGCAGAAACTTTTTCAAAGGTTGCACTAGCCTCATTTGAAGAAGAAACAACAGAATTAATTGAATCTTTAATTTTCTCCAACTGGTCACCGATAGTTTTTGACTGAGAATTAGAAGTTTCAGAAAGCTTACGGATTTCATCTGCAACAACAGCAAAGCCCTTTCCTGCTTCCCCCGCATGAGCCGCTTCAATTGCCGCATTCATTGCAAGAAGATTTGTCTGTTCTGCAATAGATGAAATTGCAGCATTTGCATCCTGAAGCATCTGCGACTGAGTTTCAATTTCCTTAACCTTCTCATTAACAGACTGCTGCTTACTAAATCCATCCTGAGAATTTGCCCGCAAAGTCTCAAACGAATCAGACATTTTGTCCATAGACATATTAACCTGGCTGATATTTCCAATCATCTGAGTAACAGCAGAAGAAGCATCCGTTACAATCTCGCCCTGACTGCCAATCATTTTCTCAAGCGATTCTATATTACCCGCAATTTCATTAACAGCACCGGCAGTATTATTTACACTATGTCCCTGATTTTCAATCTGATTCTTTATACTTGAAATATTTGCAATAATCTGAGTAATTGCACTTGCAGTATTTTCACTTGCTTCTGACATATCTGAGCCGGCAACAACAAGAGCTTCTTTAGAATGTTTAACATCACCGATTATAATCTGCAGCTTTTCACTAAACGAATTGAAGCCGTCAACAACATCGCCGATTTCATCCTTTGATGTTGCAGGAAGCCTCTTTGTTAAATCAGCCTCACCCGTAGCAATTTCGTGAATTGCACCACGCAGATTACGCAGAGGATTTACAACACTGTTAACTACGAACACAACAATCACAGCCGCAATTATCAAAGCAACAGCCATAATAACAAGCATGATTCTAAACAGATTTGAAATGCCGCCGAAAAAATCAGAATACGGAGCAATCAGAATAACAGCCCAGTCAGTATTTTCTATAGAACAGTAAGATGCCGCCATTTTCATTTTTTTACTGCTGTCATAATAAATAATCGATTTAGTTGCACCCTTCTGCCAGTCTTTTCCAGCATTCATAAAATCTTCACTGACAACATCCCGAAGCGACTTCTCACCATTTAAAATATTGATATCTGTATGAGCAACAACCTTACATGAAACCTTGTTAACAATCATCGGATGAGAAGATTTTCCGATTGTAATATCCTGCATTGAAGAAGCCATTTCAGAAGCTTCTATAGCCGAAGAGAGAACACCGATTCTGTCCCCGTTAGGAGCAAAAACAGGCACGGCATAATTTGTAACCAAAGTACCAAACATGTTTGTATGCGGATCCATCATGCCCCGCTTCCCATACAAAGCACCAATCATATAATCTTTTGAGTGATTATCAGCAAGCTTACCTTTTGAATTGTAGCCTACACCCTTATTATTGTAAAAAGCAAGACCGCTGTATCGTGGATTTCCCTGAATTACAACACTTACTTCCTTCCATTTATCATATATGTCGATTTTCGGGTCGGTAATTGAAGGAAACTTTGCCAGCGACTCAAGCATAGAAAATTCCTTCTCAACAATCTTTTCGATATCGCTTGCAGTTTTTTCCGCCAGATTTCGATTTGACTTGAGCACAGAATCTGTCAGTTCTGATTTTGACATATTGTATGCTGCAAAAATGATTAATCCAATAGAAACAGTAACTATAGCAAGAAGAACAACATTGAGCTTTATCTTAAGATTCATAACCACACCTCTTTTTTAAGCCCATAATAACTTAAAATTCAGGTAAATGGGAAAAAAAAATTAGAAAAAAATATACTATTTTATTATTTTTTTTATATCAATTTAAATTGAGTTGGATTTACAATATCTAAACGGGATCCAATTATTTTCACCTTCCTCACAAGAAATGCGGTTCTGTCCGTGGAAAAGAGTATAAATTATGCAGTCACTTTGAAATTCACGGTCATTCTGCCAGTCATCTTTTGGAAAAAAAAACTGGTCACGATCGTTAAGCCAAGACTGCGGAATGCATTGACGAACTGAAAGGTAAATTGCTATTTCCAAAACATTTTTCGTTGTTACAACTGTTCCACGCGGATGTGGAAGTTGAGATTTATCATTTACGATGTAGTTAAATCCATTATTTTGAAAATCAGCACCTTTAGCCGACATGTAACCAATAGGTTGCTCTCCAGCTCTGTTTCTAGTTGTGATAATCCAGTCGTTTATAGATTTGAAATCAGAAATGGTCGTAAATGTCATTTTTTGTAAGAAAATGCCAGTTTCATCATATGCATCAGCATCAACAGAAAAAATATTGCCACACGAACTAGTTTCGTTGCTATTAACAGAATAAGGAACCTTGTTCCAAATAAAGAAACCTATCGGGAAATTCCCCTTTACATTATCAAATGTCTTTGCAGGTACAACGAACAGTTTTTCAAGTTTTGCACGGAATACATTTCTGAATCCATCAAAATTCGGAGCTTGGAGCATTTTCAATTTTGAAAATTCCGCAAGAATACAACCGCTTATCTCGCAGTAAATTCGAATGAAGAATTGGGCAAAAAGTTCTCTTCCTGCAATTCCAATACTATCAAGATATTTTTCATAAGTTTTTTGCCTAACTGCAACATTCGTTTTGTTTTCGCCCGTACCTGAAATCGTTTTTGTAGTTGCAGCTTCCGCATACGGTGGATTTATATAAATTACGAGCTTTTTCCGCTTCTCTTCATCATTCAGAATATCCTGCAACTCTTGAGGACATTTTGAAAATTCATCATTTAAAAAATCAAACTGAAAGATATGATTTTCAAACATGCTCCAGCCGTTAGAAATGCGGTCTTTCATTACATCGACATCCTGCTTGTCGAGAGTACTTGCCCAAACATTTCGATAATTCGTAAGCCCGTTCAAAAGGTTTCCAGTTCCGGCGCAGCAATCCCAAATGTAATATTCATCCTGCCATGTTTCTCCTAAAACATCAGCCAGATACTGCTGACTTTTTTCAACCCAAATTTGTGGTGTAAAGAAACTACCTTTACTTTCTCGAATATCCTGCGAAACAAGTAAATCACGACGACCAATAATATAATCCCAATACTCTTCTTTTGGGGGACGGCTATAAATTGACCAGAATTCTTTATAGGCTTTTTGTTTGTCGGTAAAACCGACATAACTTGCTGTCTCAAAACCAAGTTCATCAACTTTTTTTGCAAGTTCGTACTTTGTTTTTTTAAGGGCAACATATAGCGAATCTTTAAGTGATTCATTTTCACTGGAAAGTAAATCTGCCAAAAAGAAATCTGCACTAATAATACCAGCCTTATTTGCTTTTTCCAAATCTACGCTAATTGTAGGCTTTACTACTTCTGACCAACGCTGAAAAACAAATGTAAAATTATTTTTTGTAACACTGATTTTTTCAGAAATGTCTTTGTCAGTTTTAAAATTCAGCTTAATGAATTCTTTTAGTTCTGCGCCCTGTGTTTCATATTTAAAAAGAATCGAATTATCTTCTAAAATATTCTCGCAAAGTTCATGTAATTGCTTAAATTCTTTTGTTTCATGATTAGATGGTGTTACATTCCAGTTAAAATCGTTCTGGTAAAATACTTCCTGTATGCTGTGATATTCGATAAATGCAAATTTTTCTGCATCAAAAGCACCTATATACTTGGGCGGTAGGTATTTTTCAAAAGTTTTTCTTTTCCTATTGTAAGGATGAGTTGAACAAAACTTTCATAGATATCGTGATTTGTACCTTGTTTTGCTTCTGCCCAAAGAATAGATTTTATACTTCCATCGATTCCTTCTTCCTAGAAAAGTGAAAGCATTCCTTTATCAGTATTATGCTTTGCAATTACAAAATCGATATTTCCAAGTTGTGTATATTTGTATGATTTAAAATAATCTTGCTGAACCGCACTTTTTAACGGTTCTTCTCGTAACTTCTTGTAATCCATATTTATTCAATCCTTAATTTTTAATAATTTCATTTATATTTCCCAATAAACATAATTTTCTTACATTCAGAAAGCTGACTAGGATTTGTTCCCATCACGCCAATCGGAACATCCAGATTAAGTTCTTTATAATATTTTTTCCAGTAATCAGAAACTTCCTTTTCATCATCATTAAATTTCATTGGAACAGAATCAAAAACAGGAAGAATTTCCGCAATAAATTGTGAACAATAAAACTTCCCGTTATCAGGATAGAAGCTGTGGTTATATTCACAACCTAAATATTTCTCAGCACGCTTATAAACAGTCTCACAATCAATTTCCGGGTATCTGTAAATATCAATATTCCAGTTCCCCTCATTCAAAAAATCTTCCAGCGTCTGTTTTATCACACCATGTTTTCTTGTTGCATGATAAATCATACCATCAAAATATATTCCAACATGACTGTATTTATTTGTAGTCTCAATGATAGCCTTAGAAAATTCCGAACTATCGCTCATAAAAAGAAGGTCACCATTTTCAAGTTTTTCTTTACACATTATAAACAAAACGTCTTATCCACACCCTCAATTACGGGCTATCCACTGTCAATGGAATGGACTATCCACAGTCAATGGATCGAGCGTAATTGTGTGAGTGGATAATAAGAAGTTTTAGCGGCCGCAGCCACGGAAGAGAGCTTCTTTGTAAACGTCAAGGTATTTTTCTGCTGCTTCATCCCAGCCGAATGTTTTTTTCATGCCGGTCTGCTGCATTTTTTTGATGTGATCTTTTTTGTTGTAATAAGCCCACACAGCCCAGCCGACTGTATCGTAAATTGAGCGTGGTGTAAGCTGTTCAAAGACAAATCCTGTTCCATCCCCGTTTTTCTGATTATAATTATCAACAGTATCTGCAAGTCCGCCTGTTTTTCTTACAATCGGAAGTGTTCCATACAGCATTGAATAAATCTGATTAAGTCCGCACGGTTCATATTTTGAAGGCATCAGGAAGAAGTCAGAACCTGCTTCAATAAGATGGCTCAATGCATCGTCATAACCGATATATGCCCTAAGATTAGGAAGCTTTGACTGAAGCACATTGATTTCATGTTCACACCATGACTCTCCACTTCCAAGGATTGCAAACTGAACTTTCATGTCGCGGCAGATGTTGAAAATCGAGCCGTATGTCGGTGCAAAAATTTCTGCAATTCCCTTCTGATCAACAAGACGGGTAACAATTCCAATTACAGGAATATCAGGATTAACTTCAAGTCCCATGCGTTTTTGAAGTTCAGCTTTACACTTTGCTTTTCCACTCATGTCTTTTGCTGAATACTGATACGGAATCTTTTTGTCAACTTCCGGATTCCACTGTCTTAAATCTGCACCATTAAGGATTCCGCGGATAACTTCACTTCTAACACGCAAAAGTCCATCCATTCCAAATCCGCCTTCTGCAGTCTGAATTTCTTTTGCATAAGTCGGAGAAACTGTTGTAATCATATCTGCACTTGAAACACCGGCCTGAAGGAAATTGATTCCGCCGTTATGCTCAAAACCTGCACCATAGTAAAGTCCCCAGTCAATTCCGAGTGCCGGGTAAGAATCTTTTGAATACTGTCCCTGATAGCCCTGATTATGGATTGTAAGGACGCTGGCTGTATTTTCAAATCCGCAGTAACGGCATACATGCTTTAAGAGTACCGGTACAAGACATGAAGACCAGTCATGACAATGAACGATATCAGGATACCAGCCAAGTTTTCGACAAAGCTGGAATGCACCGTGAGCAAGAACAGCAAATCTGTATGGATTATCATGAAAATCAGTTTCACCCGCAACGCCATAAATTCCGTCACGACCGTAACACTGTTCATGATCTATAAAATAAACAGGAAGATTATCACAGCCAGGCATGCTTGTTTCATAAACTGCAGACCATGTTTCCTGATTTCCTGCAGCAATTGCCATAGGTCCTTCAAGATGCTTGAGCTTGTTTTTATCAATTTTATAATATCGCGGAAGAACAATTTTTACATCGTGTCCCATTTTCACAAGCTGAATTGAAAGTGCGCTTACCATATCGGCAAGGCCACCTGTTTTTGCAAAAGGAACTACTTCAGAACTGACCATCAAAATTTTCATAATTACCTCCTATTAAATCAAATGTCAAGGCTCAAAAATAATATCCAGAAATCAATTTCCAGCGGGAATCTTACTTATCATCCTACTTATTCAAATCCTTCATTGCCTGAATGAATGCTTTTCGTGAATTTTCGATGCTTTTTTTGCTTACACAATATGCAAGACGGATCCAGCCTTTTCCACCAAAACCGCTGCCTGGTGCACCAAGGATAAAGTATTTTTTCAGGTAATCAACAAAAGCCATGTCGTCTCCGTTAAAGCATGCAGGTGCCTTACACCACATATAGAAAGCACCTTCAGGGATTACATGTTCAATTCCCGCTTCATCAAGAATATCCATAAGAAGGTTTCTGCGTTCAAGATAAAGTGAATAATCAACAGGGGCATCCCAGGTTTCTGCAACAACACGCTGGAAGAAAGCAGGTGCATTTACATAGCCGATTACGCGGTTTGTAAAAATACATGCAGAAATAAGTTCATCTTTATCCGGACATGCAGGATTTACACAGATATAACCGATGCGTTCTCCAGGAAGACTTAAATTTTTTGCAAATGAAGTTACGACTACAGAACTGTCATAAATCGGGAATGTTGCAGCAACTTCTTTTCCATCGTATGCAATTGCGCGGTAAGGTTCATCACAAATCAGATATGGCTTTCTTCCGCATTTTTTAGCATGATTTTCAAGCGCTTCTGCCAATGCTTTAATTTCATCTTTTGAATAAATTCGTCCTGTAGGATTATTCGGAGAGTTGATAAGAACTGCTGCTGTTTTTTCATTTAATGCTGCTGAAATTGCTTCTACATCGAGTGAAAAATCAGCTTTTGTTGGAACTTCAATTAACTGAGCATTAAAATTTTTTGCGTAGTTTCTGTATTCTGTAAAAAATGGAGACGGAACAACGATATTATCGCCTTCATTCAAAATTGCCTTAAAAAGGCTGTTGATTGCACCAGCTGCTCCTACACTCATTACAACACAGTCGCCTGAAACTTTTACACCCTGTTCTTTACTTGTTTTTTCTGCCATTGCTTTACGGCAAAAATCAAAACCGGCATTCGGCATATAACCGCTGAAATTAGGCTCACCTGCTCTTAATGCAAGCTCCTTTATTTTTTTCTGAACTTCTTTTGGCGGAATCAAATCAGGATTACCGATTGAAAAATCAAAAACATTATCTTCACCGTGGATTGACTTAAGTTTGATGCCTTCTTCAAACATCTTGCGGATTACACCGGCACTTGGACTTGTAATTGTTTCCTTAATATGCTTTGCGATTGCCATTTTTTTACCTTCTGTACTTAAAATATATGTGGAATATTATACCACAGGAAAATGTATTCGACAAACTTTTAACTTATAATTATTTTCAAAATTTTTGTTAAAAAAACAGAAAACCGCTTGACATAAAATACTGATTCCGATAATATACTAAACATCAGGAACGATGAAAGTTGAACTTGAAACAAGCTGCTTTAGCTCAGTTGGTAGAGCACGTGATTTGTAATCTCGGGGTCGTGGGTCCAAGTCCTACAAGCAGCTCTTCTTGAAAAGGGGTTCTCCTTGGAAAGAATTGGGGAGTTTCCCGAGTGGTCAAAGGGGGCAGACTGTAAATCTGTTGGTTTTCCTTCGTAGGTTCGAATCCTTCACTCCCCACATAAGCAAGCCTTTACTTCTTAAAGTAAGGGTTTTTTTAATTTTAAATACCTACATTTTTTTAGAAGGATCCGAACCTACGGTTCTCAGCTTCGGTCGCTCCTCCTCGCGCCGCGAGCGCTCCCTCCGCTTCGGAAAACTTTGTTTTCCTCACCTTCACTCCCCACATAAGCAAGCCCTTACTTCTTAAAGTAAGGGCTTTTTTAATTTTAAATTCAAAATAAGATTTTAAAGCATTTACAAAAACTTTCAGTCGTATAGAAATAAATCTTAAATTTCATTAAAATGCTTTCATAATGATTAAAGAACATATCGTAGAAGACGACGTATATATACCGGAAACAAACATCACTTATCCCGAAAATCCTTTTGACTTTATTGTTAAAGCAGAAAAAATCAGGGAAGTAAATGTTGATGAACACTACCCTTTTATAGACAATTCATTTAAAGGCCGATTCCTCAGATTGAGAATCTACCTGGCATCCTACTTTTTTGCATTTCCTGCAAACAGACTTTTATTCGGCCTTAAAATAAAAAACAGAAGCAATATCCGCAAAGCAAAAAAATATCTTAAAAACGGTGCAATAACGATTTCAAATCATGTTTACCGCTGGGACTTTCTTGCAATTCTTTATGCATGCCGTTACAGACGCATGTGGGTTCCTGTAAGAACAGAGCATCTTGAAGGAAAAGATGCAAAATTAATCCGCGGGATTGGAGGAATTCCTCTGGCTCAAAATTTAGGCGGCGGAAGAAAATTCAACGAAGCATTTGACAAACTACATGAAAAAAAACAGTGGATTCATATTTTCCCGGAAGGTTCCAGATGGGACTTTTATCAGCCTATAAGACCTTTCAAAAAAGGAGCCTTTACTTTCGCACACCGGTGGAATGTTCCTATGATACCGATGGCTTTTTCCTACAGAAAACCGACCGGAATATTCAGACTGTTTGCAAAAAATCATCCGCTTATAACCCTTACAGTCGGCGATTTAATTTTTCCTGATGAAACTTTAAGCAGAAAAGATGCCTGTGAAAAAATGCGAAATGAAGCACATGCACAAATGATAAAACTGGCTGGTATAAAGCAGAACAAATGGCCTGCCAATTACGATGAATAAATAAAAAAGGCTGTTCAAAGGATGATTAAGTTCATTCAGTGAACAGCCTGTTTTTTTTATTTTACAAGATCCTTAAACATCGCATGACGTTTTTCATCCTGCATCAAAAGATTGAGTTTAAACTGCCCGTCACGAGCGCCCATATCAATACATCTTGCCTTGTAAGTTTCAAAAGAATTAGGCTGGAGCAAATGGCATTCAGGATCCTTTAAGCGGAATGAATCACGTTTAGCTGCATATTCAATGTTGCTTTCTTTAAGAAGCTTATCAACTTCTGCCGTAAATTTATCAGCAAGTTCCTGAGTCATTTTTTCATCTGCAAATTCAAAATAAAAATGATACTTTGATTCTGCAACAGATGCAAAACCAACAAAGAACTTTGTCTTAATCATTGTATTTTTTTCTGCCTGATGAACGGCATTGATAAACTGACTTTCATGAAGCTTTTCACCAGTCAAAGTAATTATTCCGTTTGTCTTCTGAATAAGTTTGATTGTAGGAATTGTTCCGTAGTGACCTGTACATTCAACAAGATCGTTCATGTCATAGCGGTAAAGACCAGCGTAAGTTGTTACATAAATGCAGTATCTCTTTCCAACTTCAAGTTCATGAAGCTGAAGGAATACCTTATCTTCTTTATCCATATCTTCTTCACGCACAAATTCAAAATAATGCATGTGTGCAAAAAGAGTTGTATTATCTTTTCCGTCCATAACAAGACCTGCACGACATTCAGAAGCAAAATAACTGAATTCCATGTGAAGCATTTCTGGATTAAATGAATCTCTGAATTTTTCAAGATAAACGTGTGTGTTTCCACAGTACCATGTATTCAAAAGCTGCATGTTCGGCCAGTAATGCTTTGGAAGTACCGTGCCGTATTTTTCTTTAAGAGCCTTAAGTTCAGCCGCACGCTTTGGATTAGGCTTAAGATAAGGCTGAAGTTCATCGCGGATATCCTGAGGAATATTGAGGCTTGAGTTGATTATACCTTTTTCAATATCTTCAACGTATGAATCATAAAACTCATTTACGTTGTTCTGCATTTCAACGATTGTTGAAGGATTTGCAGTTACGATAAGAGTTACATCGCGCTCAATTCCCATACGCATGATTGCATAATATCTTGCTTTATAATCTGCAATGCGGAAAACAGCAGCTGGTGCTGAATAAAGAGCCTTTACAAATTTAGGACAGTCTCTCTGTGTAACTCCGGATACAGAACCGAATACAGTTCCATCAGGAGCAGCACCTTCAATCGACTTTCCAACGATAGATACAATCTGCCCCCAGAATACTTTAGGACGATGCATAATCATTGTATAAAGCCAGACTTTAGTCATCTTATTGTAGATGTTTTTATAATATTCATGTGTGATTGGAATCCATTTTGGTTCTTTTGTTGTACCGCTTGTTGTTGCATACATCATCGGCTTTCCAGGGAAAAGAATATTTGCTTCACCATTTTTATGACGCTCAACAAACGGACGGATATCTTCATAATCTGAAGGAGGAACATTTTTCTGCCACAAAGCATAAAGTTCTTCCGGAGTTTTTGCCTTTAAAATTTCTGCATAATTGTGAGCTTTACCCCATTCTGTATCTTTAGCGTATTCAAGAATTCCACGCAGAGTTTTTTCTTCTGTCTTTTTTACGTTTTTTGCTGCCTTATCAAGCTGCTTCTTCTGAACTTTACCTGCAATACTCAACAATAAAGTTGCTTTTGTTGCTCCCTTCTGCTTTTTCATTTTAATTTCTTTTCCTTATGTTTCAAAAACTTCAATAATAAATGTTATTTTATTTCCACAACACCTAAAAACAACAAAGGGATACTGACAGTTTTCCCATCAGCATCCCAGTACATCTAATAAGATAAAAATATTTATCTTTTAATTATTACATAACAGCTTTAACATTAACTGTTTCGCCGGCCTTAGCCATTGGAACGAGATTTCCTTCTGCCCTAGCACCGTCGATGTAAAGTTCCTTGATTCCCTTCTGAGAACCGTTGTTTACAATTTCAATGTTGTATGTTGCATCACGGAACTTACGTGTTACCTTGTAGCCCTTAACATCTGAAGGAAGACATGGATCAATTACAATTCCCTTATATGAAGGCTTAATTCCAAGGAGATACTGGCTTACTGTGAGCCACATCCAAGCTGCAGTTCCTGTGAGCCAAGAGTTCTTTCCTTCACCAGGTTTTGCTGCATCTTTACCTGCAACCATCTGGCAGTTTACATATGGTTCAACCTTGTGAAGCTGCTGATCCTTGAGGTACATCGGAGAAATCTTGCGGAAGAGTTCCCATGCATCGTTACCGCGGCCTGCAACTGTTTCACCGATAATTACCCATGGGTTGTTGTGGCAGAAGATACCAGCGTTTTCCTTGTATCCGGCAGGATAAGAAGAAATTTCACCCATTTCAACATGATATTTAGTATATGCAGGATTATTGAGAACCATACCGTGTTCACAGTCAAGGTATTTCTTACAAGAATCAATAGCCTTATCAACCATTCCTTCTTCAAGACCGATTCCAGCCATTGTACAGAAGCCCTGTGATTCAATGAAGATTTTTCCTTCTTCGTTTTCGTTTGAACCAATTTTGTTTCCGTAGAAGTCGTATGCGCGAAGATACCATTCTCCGTCCCAGCCGTGCTTCTTAACAGCTTCAATCATTGAGTCAACACATTTCTGTGCACGTTCAGCTTCGTCATTCTTTCCAACCTGCTTACAAAGTTCGATGTAGTCTTTTCCTGTAACAACAAAGAGACCTGCAATCATAAGAGATTCTGCTTTAGAACCTTCAGAATTATTTTCTGTTGTCTGGAATGATTCGTTTGGATCCCAAGAGAAACAGTTAAGATTAAGACAGTCGTTCCAGTCAGCACGTCCGATAAGTGGAAGCATGTGAGGTCCGAGGTTTTCTACAACATGATTGAAAGAAATCTTGAGGTGTTCCATGAGGGAAACTTCAGTTCCAGCCTTGTTGTCAAATGGAACAGGTTCATCGAGAATTGAGAAGTCTCCTGTTTCTTTTACGTATGCAACTGTACCGAAAATCAGCCAGCAAGGATCATCGTTGAATCCGCCACCGATGTCGTTGTTACCATGCTTTGTAAGAGGCTGATACTGGTGATAACATCCGCCATCAGGGAACTGTGTTGAAGCAATATCGATAATTCTTTCGCGTGCACGTGAAGGAACCTGATGAACGAATCCAACAAGGTCCTGGTTAGAATCACGGAAGCCCATTCCACGACCTACACCGCTTTCAAAGAATGAAGCAGAGCGTGAGAAGTTGAATGTAATCATACACTGATACTGGCTCCAGATGTTAACCATACGGTTGAGCTTTTCATCATCACTCTTAACAACATACTTATCAAGGAGAGCATCCCACATTGCGCGAAGTTCGTTATATGCAGCATCAACAGCTTCTACTGTAGAGAACTTCTTGATAAGTGCTTCTGCTTTTGTCTTGTTTACGAGTGTTACATCGCTGTCCTGTGAAGAAATGAGAGTTCCCTTCTTCTTGCGTTCAATGTCAGCTTCACAGAATTTTTCTTCCTGTGCATTTTCAACATAACCAAGAACAAAAATATAATCCTTGCTTTCACCAGCCTTAAGTTCAACTTCTACATAGTGAGAAGCAACCGGAGACCATCCATGAGCAAGTGAGTTGCTTGGCTTTCCTGCCATTACGCACTGAGGATTTGCAAATTCGTTGTAAAGACCGATGAATGATTCGCGGTCTGTATCGTATCCGTCAATCTTTGCATTTGTAAGTGAATAGTATGCATAATGATTGCGGCGTTCCTTATATTCAGTTTTGTGGTAAATTGTAGAACCATCGATTTCAACTTCACCTGTTGACCAGTTGCGCTGGAAGTTTTCCATATCTGTTGCAGCGTTCCAGAGACACCATTCAGCAAATGAGAAAAGCTTGATTTTCTTTGTTGCGTTTGTTGTGTTCTTAAGTGTTACTTTCTGAACTTCTGCCCATGTCTTAAGAGGAACAAAGAAAAGAACTGATGCTTCAATTCCGTTCTTGCTTCCTGTGATGCGTGTATAGTTCATACCATGACGGCACTCGTAGCTGTCAAGTTCAGTCTTGCATGGCTTCCATCCAGGATTCCATACTGTACCATTATCATTGATATAGAAATAACGTCCACCATTATCCATTGGTACACCGTTATAGCGGTAACGAGTAATGCGGCGGAACTTAGCGTCTTTGTAGAATGAATAACCACCCGCTGTGTTTGAAATGAGCGAGAAGAAATCTTCGTTGCCAAGGTAATTGATCCAAGGCCAAGGTGTTGCAGGATTTGTGATTACAAATTCTCTGTTCTGGTCATCAAAGTGTCCGAATTCCATATTTTTTTTTCCTTCATTAATTTATTAATTGGACCGCAAACACAGTCCAAAAAGTTTGTGAATTCTATCATGAGATAATAGAAAAGTCAAAGCATGAAGCCCTAAAACACGCATAAAATTCAGCAGAAAAACAATTTTGAAAAATAAAGTAAAAACACAGGGACTAACTATCAGCGGAAACTCATAGACGAAAAACATCTTGTGCGCTTATATTCATATCAATTAATCATTGTGTTTTTTTAAATTTCAACCTATAATTGTAGCATCATGAAAAAGACATTTTTAGCACTGCCACTTTTATTTATATTAACTGCATCAATTTTTGCAAAATCAAATGATCCTGTAGATTACATTGAAACAGCAAAAACAGGATCCGTAGAAAACATCAAGGATGCATTCAGAAAAAACAGAAAGCTCCCGGACCAGGTTTTCGGTGATAACAGAGAAACTTTCCTTATGCTCTGTCTTGAAAACAACCGCGGATACAATATCATAAAGTTATGCATCGATTATGAATCTGATACAAGAGCTACTGCAAAAGACAAAAGAACTCCACTCATGTTTGCGGCACAGTACACTTCAGACATAAAGGTTATTGAAGAAATTGCAAAGGCTGACACTTTATTTAAAAGCGGAAGAAAAAAGAAAGTCCTTGCAAAAGACAGTCAGGGAAAATGCAGTTTTGAATATGCTGCAATGAATTCAAACAGAAACATCTATAAAAAACTTCTTGAATACGCAGACGATCCTAATGCAGAAGCAAACGCACCTGCTGAAAATACAGGAATCGATCCGGAGCTTCTTGCAGCACAGCAGGCAGCGGCAGAATTTGAAGCTAATGCTCAGGCAGAAAAAGCAGCTGAAGATGCAGCTCTTTTAACTGCAGCACAGACACAAGAGACAGAAACTGCAGCAGAAATTACAACAGAAACAGCACCCGCACCAGTTACAGAAGCAGAAATTCCGTCAACTGAAGCACAGACACCAGATCCTGTCGCAGAAGCTGAAGCAGTTACAGAACCTGTTGCAGAAACTCCAGCTATTGCCGCAGTTCCACCTGTTACAGAAGCAGAACCTGTAAAAGCAGAAAATACAGAAATCACAGAAAAAAAAGAACCTCAGGTAGAAGTTGAAAAACCTGTAGTAAAGCCTCTCGCAGATCCTAAAAAAGCTGAAATCAAACAGTATACACAGACATTCCTCATGGATTATGCAGAGGAAGATGAAGTTGAAGAGACAAAAGCATTTAATTCAGACCTCATAAAAAATCCTGATGCAGCAGATAAATACGGTGTAACACTTCTTATGAAAGCAGCAAAAACAGGAAATGACTGGGATGTCCGCAAACTTATTGAAAGCGGTGCTGATGTAAATAGAAGAGACAGAGACGGATGGTCTGCACTGATGTATGCATGCCGTTACCAGAACAACCTGAACATCGTAAAAATGCTGATTGATAAAGGAGCTCATGTTCGAGTTAGAAACAAGTACAACGCAACACCACTCCTTATGGCTGCAGATTACTCTCAGAATCCGGAAATAATTGCACTTCTTCTTAAAAACCGCTCTGCATCCGAAGCTGAGGTTTTCCGCGCATTTATTTTTGCAATTACAGGAAATTCAGGAAATGATCATATAAGACTTGCAAAAATCAAACTGTTTACAGAAATGGGACTTCCTCTCAACAGACTCTGGAAAGGACAGACACCTTTGATGTATGCAGCACAGTATGCAACTTCTACACAGGTTCTTCAGATTCTCCTTGATTCCGGGGCAAGAACTGACATTATGGATGATTCTGGGAAAACTGCATTTGACTATGCAAAATCAAACAAAAATCTTGCACATGATGATACTTACTGGGCATTAAACAGTTCATCAAAAAAATCAAAGTAAGGATCACTCAATGAGAATTACAGGCGGTAAACTCAAGGGACGCGTTACGGAAACTCCATACGGAAAGATGGCTATTCGTCCGGCAATGGATAAAATGAGGGAATCTGTATTCAGCATTCTTTCTACAAGACTTGAAGGAAAATCTTTTCTTGACCTGTTTTCCGGCTCAGGAACAATAGCTCTTGAAGCAGTTAGTCATGGTGCAAAAGACGTAACACTATGTGAGATGGACAAGTCAAAAGCAAAAATAATTTTTCAGAATGTAAAGATGGCTGAAGAAGTCGGAGTTAGAATCAACTGTCACTTTATGGCTGTAGAGCTATTCTTAAAACGTCACAAGGGTCAGTATGATTTTATTTTCTTTGATCCTCCGTTTCCATACAAATTCCGTCAGGAGATTATTTCAACAGCTGCAAAAAGAGGCCTCTTAAAAGAAGGCGGACAGCTGATGATTCACTACCCTGCAGAAGATGCACTTCCAGACAAAATTGAAAATCTTGTGCTTACAGACAAACGAGTCTATGGCCGTTCGATTGTAAATTTCTATGAATATGAAAAAAATAGTGAAAATCTGTCCTAATTTTTTCATAAACTTGACAAATGAAAATATCAAGTTACAATTTATTATTATATGAATAAAGATTTAAAAAATGAGATTGATAAAAAGCAGGACTCGTACGCATTCATAAAAACAACAGATGCTCCAGTTTCCGGGCTTTCAGATCCGCAGAAAGTTGCTCTCAACAGAAAAGCAAATGCTTTATTTAATGAGGGAAAATTTGAAATGGCGGAAAGAATTTTTATTACAACCGGATATTCAGACGGACTTACAAGAGTCGGTGACAAATATGCGGAAAAAAATGAATTTCTTGACGCGCTAAAATTATATCTTCTTGCACATAATAAAAGAAAAAGTGAACCGCTTATTGAAAAAGTTTCACAAACCATATCAGCCCTGCTAAAAGAATAAAAATAAGGAAGTAAAAAATGGAAAATCAAAAAAACGAATCAGAATTTGACATGTCAGCTCAATCTGTAGCAGATGCAGGCAAAACAGATGATCCAAAAGCAAAGCAGATAAGCGATCTTTCCAAAAAAGGTTATCAGTTTCTAAAAGAAAACAATATTGAAGAATCTCTTAAATCCTTTAAAGAAATTCTTGAAATAGAAGACAACAACAACTATGCACTTGTCGGTCTTGGAGACTGTGAAAGAAAACAGTCACACTTCAATGCTGCAATAGAATATTATTCAAAATGTCTTGCTCATCATCCGGGGAACAACTATGCCCTTTTTGGTCTTGCTGACTGCTATAAGGCAATTAATCAGTATCACAAGGCAATTGAAATCTGGGAACAGTACCTTGTACATGATGACAGAAACATTACGGTTTTAACACGAGTTGCAGATGCCTACAGAAAAACTCATGACTTAAAAAAATCAAAGGCACTTTATCTTAAAGTTCTCGAGATGGAAGAAAATAATGCATATGCTCTCATCGGTCTTGGACACCTGCACTATGATTTTAAGGAATACAAGGATGCTCTTTTCTACTGGACTCGTATGGTAGATATTAATCCAGATGGAGTTGATATCCGCGTTCTTACATCAATAGGAAACTGTCACAGAAAGCTCAAGACTTTTGAAAAAGGGCTCCCATATTTTGAAAAAGCACTTGAAAAAGATCCAAAAAATTTCTACGCCTTATTCGGAATTGCTGACTGTTACCGCGGTATGAACCAGCAGTTCCGTTCGATTGAATACTGGAACAAAATTCTTGAAATCGATCCTAAAAACAAAGTTATCCTTACACGTACAGGCGACGCTTTCAGAAATACAGGAGACTATGCAACAGCAGCTGATTATTACAATCGTGCTATGGACATAGACTTTGATGTATACGCAGCACTTGGTCTTGCATTAATCTGCAAAGGTCAGGGAAAATACGATGAAGCAATCGATCGTCTTTCAAAACTTGTAAAGGATGACCCTAAAAACTACAGATTATACATTGACATAGCAGACTGCTACATGAAGACAAATAAAAAGCAGGAAGCAATAAACATACTTCAGTCATTCCAGAGACTTGGTATAAAAAGCCAGGCAATAAACGATTTTATGGATCAGATCCAGGCAAGCTGACGAATTATGGAAAAAATTTCACTCACAGGCCTCTTTCCAAAAGAAATTGCTGAAAAACTGCAGCTCAAGCCGGAATTCCGTGCAAAGCAGATTTACGAATGGATAGCAAAAGGTGCAGTTTCTTTTGATGAAATGACAAACATTGATAAAAACACAAGGGCTGTTCTTGAAGAAAAAGTAGCTCTTCGCACCTCCACTGTTTCAAAAGCACTTATAGATCCGGACGGAACTATAAAACTTCAGATTACGCTTTTTGACGGAAGACAGATTGAAACAGTACTGTTAACTGATAAAGAAGGAAGAAAAACTGCATGCGTAAGCTGCCAGGCCGGATGTGCCATGAAATGTGCATTCTGTCAGACAGGACAGCTTGGTCTTGGAAGAAATCTTACAGCAGGTGAAATAGTTGAAGAATTCCTCTTTATGGAAAAAGAAGCCGGAAAACTCGACAACATTGTATTCATGGGCATGGGTGAACCTATGCAAAATCTTAGTGAGATCAGAAAAGCCGTAGCTGTACTTACAGATCCAAAAGGGAGAGCTTTAAGCGCCAGAAGAATTACACTGAGCACAAGCGGAATAATAAAAGGAATTTACGATCTTGCAGACAATGGTCCTTCGATGAGACTTGCTGTAAGTTTAACAACAGCAAACCCTCAGTTACGGGAAGAGCTTATGCCTGTTACAAAAGGAAATCCTCTGCCAGAGTTAAAAAAAGCCATAAAATATTATGCAGAAAAAACAGGAAAACGTGTTACCCTTGAAGCGGCTCTTCTTTCAGGGAAAAATACATCAAAAGAAAGTGCTGACGAATTAATAGAATTTGCTAAGGGTGCAGATGTATACATAAACCTTATTCCATGGAATCCAGTACCAAATTTACAATTTAAGACTCCATTAAGGAAAGAATGCAATACATTCGTTAAGTATCTAGAGAAAGCAAATCTTAATGTAAACTTAAGAACACCACGAGGGAAAAAAATTGGCGGTGCATGTGGTCAATTAGGCAGATCAGAGACCGACTAAAGCACATTTCAGAAAAAATTTACTTGAATAAATCCCCTACAGTATATATAATTCTTTTTGGAAGAGTTTCTCAAGGGAGATTGAAATATGCAGAAAAAAATTTACGTAACCGGCATGGATGACGATGCAACAGCAGCAAAAGTTGATGCTGCAGTAAAAGGTGTTGCAGGAGTAACAAATGTTGTTTCTTCAGCAGCAAAATGTCAGGTATGTGTAGACTTCGATGAATCTACAGCCGGAATTGAAGATGCAATTTCTGCAGCAATCAGTTCAACCGGCGTAATGGCTTTAGGTTGATAAAATGCGTATTACAATCCTTGATGGAAATGCACTCAATCCAGGTGACTTATCCTGGGACTGCATAAAATCATTCGGTGAACTTACAGTTTATCCGCGCACACCACAGGAACTTGTCGCTGAAAGAATCGGTGACAGTGAAATTATTCTCCTCAATAAAATCAACATAACAGAAGAAGTTCTCTCTGCCTGTCCAAAACTCAAATATATAGGAGTAATGGCAACAGGATATAATGTAATCGACCTTGAAGCCTGCAAAAAACACAATGTAGTCGTAACAAATGTGCCGTCCTACAGTACTGCGGGTGTTGCACAGCTGGTATTTGCTTTTATAAGTGAATTTGCATGCCATACACAGCTCCATTCAGACAGCGTAATGTCTGGAGACTGGATAAAATGCCCTGATTTCTGCTACTGGAAGACTCCACTGATTGAACTTGAAGGAAAAACTCTTGGAATTTACGGATACGGCTCAATTGGTGCAAGAGTAGCAAGAATTGCAAAAGCTTACGGTATGAAGGTTATTGTAAACACAAGAACTCCAAAAGAGGAAATTGAAAATCCCGTTGATGTATCAACTCTTTTTAATGAATCAGATTTCATTTCCCTCCACGCACCGCTAACAGATAAAACAAGAGAAGTTGTAAATAAGTCTACTCTGTTCCTAATGAAGAAAACAGCTTACATCATCAATACAGCACGAGGCCCCCTCATAAACGAAAAAGATGTTGCAGATGCCCTCAACAGTGGAAAAATTGCAGGATATGCAGCAGATGTAGTCTGTCAGGAGCCAATGTCAAAGGATAATCCCCTTTTAACGGCAAAGAACTGTATAATTACCCCTCATATTGCATGGGCCGCAACAGAAACCAGAAAAAGATTACAGGGTGTTGTTGTAGAGAACATAAAAAAATATCTTGCGGGTAATCCTCAGAACGTTGTAAACAAATAAAATGGGAAAGACTTTAGCGCAGAAAATTTTTGAATCTCACCTCGTAGATAAGCCATACGAAGATACTTCAATTTTAAGGATTGATAGAGTTTTCTGCCACGAAATCACTACCCCGCTTGCAATTCAAGATCTTATAGAACGCGGAAAAGATAAAGTATTTGACAGCACTAAAATTAAAGCCGTAATAGACCATGTAAGTCCAGCCAAAGACAGTAAGACTGCTCTACAGGGAAAAATTCTGCGCGACTGGGCAAAAAGAAACAATATAAAAGATTTTTTTGATATAGGTTCAAATGGTGTATGCCATGCACTCTTCCCGGAAAAAGGTTTTATCCGCCCCGGATTTACAGTGATTATGGGAGACAGCCACACCTGTACACACGGTGCTTTTGGTGCTTTTGCAGCAGGTGTCGGTACAACAGACCTTGAAGTCGGGATTCTTAAAGGCGTATGTTCCTTCAAAGAACCCAAAACAATTAAAATAACCTTAAAAGGAAATCTAAAAAAAGGCGTTTTTGCAAAGGATGTCATACTTTTTGTTTTAAGTCAGATAGGAACAAACGGAGCCACAGACTGCGTTATAGAATTTACAGGTGACATTATAAAAAACTTCTCGATGGAAGAAAGAATGACTGTATGCAATATGGCAGTAGAATGCGGTGCAACAAGTGGAATCTGTATGCCAGACATGACAACTGTAGAATATCTGTGGCCTTTCATAAAAGATGAATTTTGCAGCAAGGAAGAAGCCCTTAAAGAGTATTCAAAATGGGCTTCAGACGATGACGCAATATACGAAAAATCGATTGAATTCAATCTCTGTAACCTTGAACCTATGTGCACTGTTGAATATAAGCCGGACCAGGTAAAACCGGTGAGTCAGATGTCAAATATCAGTGTAAATCAGGTTTATATAGGCTCATGTACAAACGGACGAATCAGCGATCTTCGGATAGCAGCCGGAATTTTAAAAGGAAAACATATTGCACCGGGAATCAGGGCGATTGTAAGTCCTGCAACAAGCAGTGTTTACAAAGCAGCGTTAAAGGAAGGACTTCTTGAAATCTTTCTGGATGCGGGATTCTGCGTAACAAATCCAAGTTGCGGTGCATGCCTTGGAATGAGCAACGGTGTACTTTCTGAGGGTGAAATCTGTGCCAGTACAACAAACCGAAATTTCAACGGAAGAATGGGAAAAGGCGGTATGGTACACCTGATGAGTCCTGCAACTGCAGCAGCAACGGCAATAAAAGGGAAAATAGTAAATTCTGAGTTATACTTATAGGGAATAGAGTTTAAAAAGCATGTTGAGCATGTAACAGGAGGAAATTATGAAACATTTTGGCGGACAGGTTCTGTTTTTGGACAGATCAGACATCAACACAGATGAGATTATACCTGCAAAATATCTTACAGAAAATTCAAAACAGGCACTTAAACCTTATCTTCTTGAAGACCTGAAGCTTGATGGTTTCAATCCTAAAACTGATATCAGCGGGAAAAAAGTGATTATAACAAGAGAAAACTTCGGATGCGGCTCAAGCAGGGAACATGCACCATGGGCTTTGGAAGCAAACGGAATTTATACAGTAATCGCTGCAAATTTTGCAAGAATCTTCCGTCAGAATATGTATAACTGCGGACTTCTTGCACTTGAAATGAGCAAAAAAGATATTGAAGATATGTTCCATACATTTGCAGACAAAGATACTGAATGCAAAATAGAAGAAAAAGAAGACGGATCATGGAAAGTAAAGCTTATTGCAGGATCTCTTTCAAAAAGCTATATTTTCCATCTTGAAGGATTCGAAAAAGCCCTTATTGAAAATGAAGGCTGGATTGGATACGCTGACAAAAAGTTTTAAAAATAAAAATTTATTATCATGGGGATTAAAATGAGGAGACGATTTTACCTTATTGCCGCTTTGGTAGTTGCAGGTGCAGCAATTTTTGCATCATGCAAATCAAAGGGAAAAGAAAAGAAAGAAACTAAAATAGTTCTTTCTACAGAAAACGATCATCTTGTTGAAGCAATTTCAGCAACAGGAATCGGTCGACTTTCGGACATCAGGGTTTCATTCGTATACGATGTTGAATGTGAACCGGAAAAAGCCATTTCTTTTGAACCTGAAACTCAGGGAACATGGACTATGGCTGATTCAAGGACTGCAGTATTTACACCTACAAAGGCATACAAGTCCAACTCAGCACTGATTATGAAGGCTGACTGCGGAAAGCTCTTTGAATCAAAGGGAGAAAAAGGATTTTTCACACACCCTTTTGCTGTTCAGGGCGCATATTATTCTGTAAAATTCGACACTCTTGAACTCGAAACAAACAAACAGTTCCATTTAAACGGATCTGTTACATCAGATATTCCTCTTTCTGAAAACGAAATTAAATCAGTTGTAAATGCAAAAATCAATAATGAAAAACTTCCTGTATCATGGGAAAAAGATTCAAATCCATGCACATACAACTTTAAAATCGGATCTATTCAGTCTGGAACAAAGCAGAATGAAGTTGAAGTATCATGGTCTGGAACAAACATCGGCTTGTCTCAGGTTGAAGACAAAATGTTTGCCGGAAACAAATCATTCCTCATTCCATCAAAAGACGATTTTAAAATCATCGACGTAAATACTTCAAACATCGGTAATTCATTCATTTCTATCAGTTTTTCTAAAGCAATCGAAACAAAGCAGAATATAGAAGGATTTATCCGCTTTTATGACCAGAATGACAGAATCATCTCTGTTACAAATACAATTGCAGCAAATAACGTTCTTAAAATCTACAGCGACAACAATTTTGCAAATGTAGCAAAGGTTGAAATTCTCAACGGTCTTAAGAGTAAAGACGGAGTATATCTTGCAAAAAACTCATCTTATGAAGTTTCAAGCAAATGGGAAGTTCCAGCTGTAAAATTCTCAAACAACGGAAATATTCTTCCAACATCACAGGATGGAGTTCTTCCAATTCAGACACGCAACCTTCAGAGTGTACTTGTTCAGGTTTATGACATTCCTGCACGCAACATGAATCAGTTCCTTCAGGTAAACAGACTTGACGGAACAAATGAACTTTACCGCGTTGGTGAACCAGTATGGGAAAGCAGAATTCACTTTGGCTGGAATGATTCAATGAAGAACCAATACATACCTCAGGGAATCAATCTTTCGCAGCTGATTAAAAAATATCCAAACGGAATGTTCCAGATCAGAATTTCATTCCGCAAAGACGATATTAAATACGTCTGCTCAAACAATCACCGAGATTTCTCAAAATTCAAGATGCCGGAAGATAAAATCCCGGAAGAAAGACAGAGCAACTATGACTCAAGCTACTGGGACTGGTACAACGAAATGGATTGGGAAGACAGAAGCACATTCTGGAACTATCAGAACGATCCTTGTCACCCGGCATTCTATATGGAAAGCTACAACAGCGCCAGCCTTATCAAGAAGAATGTTCTCGTTTCAGACCTCGGCATAATTGCAAAGAGAGAAACAGGTGGAAAGCTTTTCATTACTACAACAGACATCAAAAATGCAGGTCCTGCTAAAGGAGTTTCTGTAAAAACATATAACTTCATCGGAACAGAACTTGAATCTGGTGTTACTGGAGATGACGGCTGCGTTAACTTCAAGAATGAAAAGGATGCAGTATTCGTAATTGCATCTTACAAAGAACAGTCATCATTCCTCAAACTGGAAAAAGGCACTACACTGAGTGTAAGCCATTTCAATACAGGCGGTGAAAAATCAGTAAACGGAGTAAAAGGATTCATCTACGGTGAACGCGGTGTATGGAGACCAGGTGACAATATTTACCTCACATTCATTCTTCAGGACATCGAAAAACGTCTTCCAGAAGATATTCCGGTTTCATTTGAACTTACAGATCCTCTCGGACGTGTTATTGAAAGCAAGTCAGTACTCAAAAATGTAAACGGCTTCTACCCTATCCGCACAAAAACATCTGCAGAAGGAACAACAGGTCTTTATACTGCAAAGGTAATCATCGGCGGAAGTACATGGACAAAAAATCTTAGAGTTGAAACAGTTATTCCAAACAAGCTCTCTGTAAAGCTTTCATCTGAATACAAAGAACTTATTCCTGGATACAACAACTTCAAGCTCGAAGGTGAATGGCTCCACGGTGCAAAAACACCTGGATACAAAGCAGATCTTACTGCAACATTCTCAAATGCAAGCACAACATTTGACGGATATTCAGAATATACATTTACAAATCCGTTGAGAAAGCTTTCCGGATCAAGAAAAACATTGTGGTCAGGATATCTTGGTGATGATTCTACTGCAACATTCCGTGCTGACATTAATGACAGTGATGATCTTCCTGGAAAAATCAACGTTAATGCCGTATCACGTATTTTTGAACCTAGCGGAAACTTCTCTACTCAGTACAAGACATTTGTTTACTCTCCTTATAATGAATATGTAGGTATAAGACTTCCTAAGGGAGATGCTGCACGCGGAATGCTTCTTACAGATACAGACCATACTGCAGACGTTGTAATGTTCAACTCAGACGGATCACCTGTAAAGAACTCAATTCTCCGCTATAAAGTATATAAAATCAGCTGGAAATGGTGGTGGGAACAGGATGCACTCACAAACGCAGGATATGTTTACGACTCATCATACAACGAAATCTCTTCCGGAGATGTTACAATCAAAAACGGAAAAGGTGCATTTAAATTCCAGGTTAAATACCCTGACTGGGGACGCTACCTTGTTGTAGTTACAGATCCAAAGGGAAATCATAGTGCCGGTAAAATCGTATACATCGACTGGCCGGGATGGGCTGGAAGAGCACAGGAAGGAAGCGGTGGAAGTGCCGTTATGCTTCCTCTTATTACAGACAAAAAGCAGTACAACGTTGGACAAACTGCAAGTATTACATTCTCTTCTTCAAAGGGACAGAGAGCTCTTCTCACTCTTGAAAGAAACGGCTGTGTAATCAAGCAGGACTGGATTACAACAAGTGAAGGCTCAACAGTATACAAGCTGCCTCTTACAAAAGAAATGTCGCCGAATGCTTACGCACACATTACACTTCTTCAGCCTCATTTGCAGACAGCTAACAGTCTTCCAATCAGACTTTACGGCGTTGTACCTGTATTTGTAAATGATCCTCAGACAGATCTTGATCCTGTAATCGTTTGTGAAGATAAGTTTGAACCAAACAAGAGCTGTCAGATTACAGTTGCTGAAAAGAACGGCAAGGAAATGACATATACTCTTGCAGTTGTTGATGAAGGTCTTCTTGGTCTTACAAACCACAGTGCACAAAATCCTAAGAACGAATTCTACAAGAAAGAAGCTTCAATGATTGAAAGCTGGGATTTGTACTCATACGTAATGAACGCATATTCCGGAAAACTTCAGACTATTCTTTCTATTGGTGGTTCTGAAGGAAACGGTGGCGAAGAAGGAAAAGAAGCAAACAGGTTTGCTCCAGTTGTAAAATACTTCGGTCCATATTCAATCAAGGCAAACGAAAAGAAGACTACAAAATTCGAAATGCCTGAATATGTAGGAAAAGTTCGTGTAATGGTTGTTGCAGGTAACAAGGGTGCTTATGGTGTTCAGGAAAAATCAGTTCCTGTAAAATCAGACCTTATGGTTCAATCTGTACTTCCAAGAACAATCGGAATTGGAGAAGATATTACAGTTCCAGTAACAGTCTTCAACGGAACAGAAAAAGAACAGAAAGTTACTGTAAACTTCAAATCAAAGAATGCAGCAATTGCTTCAGATTCAAAAACAATTACCCTCAAGCCGTCTGACAATTCAAATGTAATGTTTACATTGAAGGCAGATAAAGCAGGTACAGCAAATATTGAAATTTCTGCAACAGGTCCTACAACTACAGCATCAGAAAAAATCAAGGTTCCTGTTATGTCAAGAGGCGTAAATGTTTCTTACAAAACAGACTTTATCCTCAACCCTGGAGAATCAAAGAGCGTAAGAGTTGACAGCCCGATGGAAAAAGGAACTTTAGGTCTTACAGCTGAGCTTTCTACCCTTCCATCAATCAATCTTTCATCAAGACTTGAATATCTTACAGGATATCCACACGGTTGTATTGAACAGATTACTTCAGGCGGATTCCCTCAGCTTTACATTCCTTCTTTTGTTGATCTTTCTGATGAAAAACTGGCAAAAGTTAAGTCAAATGTAAATTCAGTAATTGAAAGATATACAACATACCAGACTTCTGAAGGTGGATTCGGCTACTGGCCAGGAAATTCTTCTCCACATGAATGGGGAACTTGTTATGCAGTTCACTTCATGCTTGAAGCAAAAGCAGCAGGTTACTCAGTTCCATCAGGACTTCTTGACCCGGCTCTTGAATACATCTCATCAAAGGCAAATTCATGGTACTCAACACACAATGCAGAAAGTGTAAGTGTTCAGGCATACAGACTCTATGATCTTGCCCTTGCTAAAAAATCAAACCTTGGTGCCATGAACCGTCTTGCATCGATGAAAGATATCAACAACAACGGAATCTATCTCATCAGTGCAGCATACTTGCTCAGCGGAAACAGCGATTATGCAAAAGAAATCATGGAAAAATCAAAGGACTTCAAGGAATACAGATACACAGGTGCTTCATTCAACTCATCTACTCGAGAAGTTGCAATGAGACTTCTTACTTATACTCTTCTTAATGATGAAAGAAAGGCTGCTGTATATGCAAAGAAGGTTTGTGGAATTCTTAATGATGACAAATGGCTTTCTACACAGGAAACAGCATGGTGTCTCATGACTCTCCTTCCATACTATACAAAACAGGCAACAGACAAGTCTTCATGGATTAGTGAAAGTAATGGAGAAAAACGTGAAAACGTACTCAAGCACACTTCTTCACTTGAAGTTCTGAAAACTACTGATGCAGAATTCCAGGTTGTTAAATTCACAAATACTGGAAAGAGCACTCTTTACGGAACTCTTACTGCACAGGGAACATCAAAACCTGGAACAGAAACTGTAAAAGCTGACGGCATGAGATTGAGTGTTAAGTATTTTGATGAAAATGGAAAATATCTTAACAAGAGAAACATAAAGAAGGGAGACAACTTTACAATCGAAATCGATGTAATCAATGATACAGAAAAGAGCATTGAAAATGTTGCCCTCACAGTTCCAATTTCAACTGCATGGGAATTCAGCAATGATAGAATCGGATCTACAGAAAAGTCATACAATTCTAATTTCGACTATCAGGATTTCAGGGATGATAAGGTTTGTACATACTTCACCCTTTCAAGTGACAAGACATTTACATTCCATGCAACTGCAGTTTATGACGGATCAATCTACATTCCGGCTATAACAGCAGAAGCAATGTATGATGCAACAATTGGTGCTGTAGAACCTGGACTTTATGTTCCTTCCAACAAATAAAAAATTTATGGGGATTTCTGAGGTAAAAAAAAGCCTCAGGAATTCCTATATAATTCTTTCAGTATGCGCGGTATATACAATAGCGGTTATTGCAGCCTGCATGTATGTACCTAAAGCATCATCTTACGCATACGCACTCTACGACAAAAAAGGCATTCTCATCGGAGCACAAGTAGCAGCTGACGGACAATGGCGTTTTGAACCGAGTACTGTTCCTACAAAATTTGAACAGTGCATAATTCAGTTTGAAGACAGCCGATTCTATTACCACAGAGGAATAGATGTTCTGTCACTGGCCCGTGCATTCCGCGACAATTCATCATCAAATAGAATTGTTTCAGGTGGATCTACAATCACAATGCAGACTGCTCGGCTTTTAATGGGAAACAAAAAAAGAACATATTCTCAAAAAATAAAGGAAGCTTTGTTTGCTGAATTTCTTGAATGGCGTTTTTCAAAAAAGCAGATTCTTTCAATTTACAGTTCAAATGCGCCTTTTGGAGGAAACATCATAGGGCTTGAAGCAGCGTCCTGGAGATATTTTAACAGAGCTCCGCATGATCTGACCTGGGCAGAAAGTGCAACTCTTGCAGTTCTTCCAAATCAGCCTTCGCTTGTAAAACCCGGATACAATGCAGATATTCTTCTGAAAAAAAGAAATTTTCTCTTGCAGAAACTTCACTCAAAAGGAATTATTGATTCAAAGACGCTTGAACTTTCTCTTCAGGAATCACTCCCGGGAAAACCGTATAATCTCCCGATGATTGCCCCACACTTTTTATTTTACGAAAAAGCACATGCCGCAAAAGGACAGACAAAATTTTATTCTACATTGGACAGTTCCCTGCAGACAAAAGTTACCCGATTAACTGAAAACTGGTCAAAAAAATTTTCTGCTCTTGGAATTGAAAATGCAGCAGCTTTTGTAATTGATACAAAGACAAAAAATATTCTTGCATACGTAGGAAACACTTACTCGGGAAGACGAAACCTTAAAACAAAAGATGTTGACATGGTACAGGCACACAGAAGCAGCGGAAGTCTTTTAAAGCCATTTTTATATGCTGCAATGATTGACAGCGGAAAAATGCTCCCAGAGCAGCTTGTAATAGACATTCCAACCCGTATGGGAAGCTATGTCCCGGAAAATAACATAAAACAGTATTCAGGCGTTGTACCTGCTTCTACAGCTTTAACTCAGTCACTGAATATTCCAGCAGCACGGGAACTGAGGGTTTACGGAGTTACGCCATTTCTTGATTACCTAAAAAGATGCGGATTTACAACCTTCAATAAAACCGGAGCCTATTACGGAATTCCGCTTATTCTTGGAGGCGGAGAAACAACGCTTTATGAAATTACAAATGTTTACGCATCATTTATGAACAGAGCCCTTGATGAAGAAAGTGCAGCATCATTTCCAGCATCAGTTGGTGTTTCATACATTACGCTTAAAACTCTATCTGAAGGAAACAGACCTCTGGATGAAGCTCAGTGGCAGCGTTATGCAAACTCAAAAAGGATTGCATGGAAAACAGGAACCTCAAGCGGAAACAGAGACGCATGGTGTATAGGAACAACTCCAGAATATACAGTAGGTGTCTGGGTTGGTAATGCAGAAGGAAACGGAACAATCAATCTTACGAGTGCAACTACAGCCGCTCCAGTTCTTTTTGATATTTTCTCAATTCTTCCATCTACGTCATTTCCTCAGGAACCAGTCATGAATCTTAAGCATGTAAAAATCTGTGCTAAATCAGGATATCTTGCTGGACCAGACTGCACCTCAATAAAAATGATTCATAAGCCGGAAGGAGCTCCAATGTCTGCGGCATGTCCTTACTGCAGAACAGTTACGCTGACTCATGACAAAAAGTTTCAGGCAACTCAGGAAGATTTGATTAACGAATACAAAAACACAGAACTTATAAAAGAGAAATATTTTGTACTTCCAACATGGCTTGAAAGATGGTATGTAAAGCAGGATGTTTCATATTTAAAACTTCCGTCATTTGTTCCATGGCATAAAGGAACAGACACAAAAAGTTTTGAAATTGTATTCCCGGAAGAAAACGCAATAATAATCATACCGATAGAAATTACAGGAAAACAAGGGGCTGTTGTTTTTGAAGCAGCTGCAAAAAAAAGTAATTCAGTTTTATACTGGGATATCGACGGCGAATTTATAGGACAGACACAGTACATTCATTCAAAAGAAGTGTCTCCTCCTTCAGGAAAACATACGCTTACAATTACAGATAATACAGGAACAATTCAAAGAAGAAATTTCTTTGTGAAATAAAAAATTCCTTTGAATACGCAGTGTTACTGAATATACCAAAGGGATTTATTTTCGACCGAAATCATCAGCCATAAAAACCTACCACTGGGTTTACATTTCAATAAAGTCTTTATTTTTCAGCTCCTTAAGAATCAATTCAACAATCTGTTCCGGATTATACAATGCAGTGTCAATCTTAAGATCTACAAAATCAAATTTTGAATTATCAATATCATAAAGCTTAAGGTAGCGGCGGCTGTCTTCACTGTCACGCATAGAAGTAAATTCTTTGATTGCATTTAAATCTCCACCTTCTCTGTTGAGAATTCTTTTTGCACGTACATCATCATCTGCCATAAGATAAACTTTAAGATCTGCTTCTTTAAGCATCCAGATTGCAAGACGGCTTCCAAGAACACAAGGTTCCGCACGAGCAAGTTCAACCTGTCTAGTATCAACTGCAATATCATAACTGTCATCAGTTTTTGCGTTTTCAATTACCTGCGCAAGAGTAAGTCCTTTTTCTGCGGCAAGCTGACGAAATGTAAAATTAATGAGCTTAACTCCAAGTTTTTCTGCAAGTAAAGTGCTCACTGTAGTATTTCCACATCCAGATTTTCCACTGATCGCAATTCTAAGATCCTTATTCATCTTCATAATTTTTCTCCTTATATTATTATGCAGTCTTACTCAACATTTTTTGACTGCTCTCTAATATTTTCAAGAGCATCTTTTGCAGCAATAACTTTTGCTCCAACTTCCGTAAACTGATTTTTACTGCCGATTGTATTTATTTCTCTATTTGCTTCCTGACAGATAAAATCAAGTTTTTTACCTGGAACAGGATTCGTATTTATTTCATCGCGCAAAGCCTTAAGATGACTGTGCAGTCTGATGATTTCCTCATTAATTGTATACTTAACAATCATCGCTGCAGTTTCACTCATAATTCGATTTTCATCAACTCTGTCACCGAGAAGCTCATTAAATTTTGCAGTAATCTGTTCGCGGAATTTACCTTCCATTTTCGGCTGCCATTCCTTAAAGAATGCTGCACATTCATCAAGAACAGAAAGCTTTTCAAGAAGATCTTTCTTTAAATTTTCACCTTCACGACTTCTGTCTGCAACAAACTGTTCAAGAACTTCAGTAAAAATCTTTTCAATTTTTGTCCAGTAAGTTTCAGCATCATATTCATGAACAACATTCAAAACTCCGTCCTGCGAAATTATAAGACCAAGAGGAACATCTGATTCTGACTTTCCCAGAGCCTTTGCAACTTCAAGAATTGCCTCATTGTACATTTTGGCTGCGGCAGGAGAAGCAGAAACCTTTACAGTTGAATTGTTATCATGCACTCGAATCGTAAGATCAATCTTTCCGCGAACAATTTTTTCGCTAACTAACTTTCGTAAGCGAGCTTCAATCGGATTTAAAAAAGACGGTATATTGATATTCAGATCAAGAAATCTTGAATTTACAGATTTAATCTCAACGCTGATCTGAGTATTTTCTACAACGGTTTCTTTAAAACCATATCCTGTCATTGAATTCATTTTTTACCTCTCAAAACTAACGTTCATCAGTCAACTAACAAACGTTAATTCTATAATTTTTCAATAATCTTTTTACCAACTTTCCAGTTATCGCCGGCACCCATTGTAACAAACAGATATCCGTCACTGTACTTTGAATCACATTTTTCACTTAAAATCTCAAAGGCTTTTTCTGCAGCCTCTTCAAATTCTTCTGCATAAATTACTTTGTTACCGTATTTTTTTGAATATTCAAGGGCTTTATCTGCTAAAGTTTTTCCAGTTACATTTGCAGCACTTGCATCTTCACGGGCGCTTCCATAAATTTTATTCAAAATAACTACATCAGCACTTTCAAAACTTGAAGCGAATTCATCAAGCAGAGCTGCAGTTCGAGTGTAAGTGTGACTCATAAAATCCACGATGATTTTGTGATGACTGTAAAAATCCCTGTAGCCTTTAAGTGTAGTTTTTATTGCAGTCGGATGATGACCATAATCATCAATAAAAATTATTTCATCACCATTTGAATTCTTTTTTCTTCCAACAATTTCACTTCTTCTTTTTCCACCAGAAAACTTTTCAAGTCCTTCTTTTAAATTTTTAAAATAATCAGAAGCATTAAGACCATCTTCCTTCATAATTTCAACACAAAGAGCAAAAGCAGCGGCGGCATTTTTAACATTATGGGCACCAGGGACACAAAGACAGCATTCTCCAGCAACAGCAATATTAAAATGCTGACGTCCATTTTCAACAGAACCTAACGTTACCTTATAATCACCAACTGCATTTTCTCCATACTGAACATATTTAATGTCGCTTCTTTTTGATTTTGCAATTTCCGCAGTTTCAACAGCACCTTTATCATCAGCGCAATAAATCAAAGTTCCATATTTCGGGAGCTTGCAGATATAATCAACAAAAGCATTCTGGATGTCTGCAAAAGTCGGATAATAATCCTGATGATCACTTTCTACAGAAGTTAAAATTATTTTCTGCGGATTAAATGCCATAAAGTGACGCTGATATTCACAGGTTTCTGCAACAAAATAATTTACACCGCTTGAATCTTCTTTTTTATTTGTAGAAGTACATGAATTTCCAAAAGAAGAAATGATACTTCCTGCAAGAATCTGAGTATTAAGCGGAAGTTCTTTAAGCAACGTTCCTGTAAGACCCGTAGTTGTCGTCTTTCCATGAACACCGCAGATTCCACAGCTGTATGCAGTTTTACTGAATGCACCAAGGGCCTCACTGTAAAGCATCATCGGCTTATTCTGTTTAACAGCAGAAATTAAATCAGGATTTTTTTCAGGTGAATATGCTGAAGAATAAATTACAAAATCAATATCTGAAGTTACATTTTTCTCAGAAAATTCCAGAGGCTTGATTCCAAGTTTTTCAAGAACTTCATCAGTGTAAAACCGTTCACTGACATCGCTGCCTGAAATTATAGCACCACGGGCATTTAATATTTCAACAAGGGCTACCATTCCAGTTCCCTTGATTCCGACAAAATGAAATTTTACCCCGTTCAAATCTACGGGAAGATCTTTATTATTCATAATGTCTTCATTATAACAAATTTAATAATCGTTGAAAATAAAAAATCAGAATGAAATTTTTATAGGGAATATCTTATGTTTTTTACTTAAAATGTTTATAATCGCGATGAAAAGTTTCTACATTTTACTGGAGAAAAAAAATGGCATCACTTCTGCTTGCTATAATTTATCTTGTTTTCATAAGCCTGGGACTTCCTGATTCTCTTTTAGGATCTGCATGGCCTGTAATGCAGGGAGTGTTTAATGTTCCGTCTTCTTACGCAGGCTTTATATATATGGCAATTGCATTTATGACGATAATATCTGCACTTGTAAGTCCTAAAGTCATAAAACGATTTGAAACAAAATGGATTATCAGTTTTTCTGTTTTTTTAAGCGTAATCGGACTTGCAGGATTTTCTTTCTGCAGTGAATACTGGATGCTTTTTATTTTTGTGGTTCCATACGGACTTGGAGCAGGAGCGATTGATTCTGCAGTTAATCATTATGTTGCAAATAATTTTTCCGGTTCCGTGATGAACTTTTTACATTGTTTTTACGGAATGGGTGCTGTAATAAGTCCTAACATCATGGCACTAGCATTAAAATATGCAAGATGGAATGAAGGCTATCGATGGGTTTCTTTTATTCAGCTTGGAATTTTATTTGTCTGTATTTTATCATTTCCTCTATGGAAAAAGAATTCAACCACAGAAAATGAAGAGAAAAATCAAAGTGCAGGAATACGAAAAACTCTTTTACATCCTGGCGTTATGTTTACAATGATTGCATTTTTTTCATACTGCTCAGGAGAAGCAACTTGTTTTTTATGGACCTCAAGCTATTTTGCCGGAACAAAATCAGGAATAAGTGAAGAAGTTATAGCCTCATTTGGATCCCTGATTTTTGCAGGACTTATGATCGGAAGAATTATTTCAGGGATTGTTTCAAATAAAGCAGGAGACAGACTTTTAATCAGAGCAGGATTTATAATTGAACTTTTTGGAATTATTCTGATTATAATTCCCACTTCAAATTATTATTACGCGGCAGCAGGATTTATAATCAGCGGCTGTGGAATGGGACCGGTTTATCCTGCAATTCAGCATATGGCACCTGTTAACTTTGGGAAAAAATACAGTGCATCTGTAATCGGATTACAAATGGCTTCCGCATATACGGGGACAACTTTTATGCCGATGATTTTTGGACATCTTCAGCAGGTCTTTGGAATTTTTATCATGCCGTATTATGTACTCTTATTTTCACTTTTAAATATTTTTTTCCTTGAAATTACATTCAAAGCAGTTGATAAAAATTTTGAAGAAAAATAAAAGCAAATAAAAAAAAGCTTGAAATATAAATCTCAAGCTTGAAAATTAAATTTTAATATTTACAGATTTTATCTCTGACCGCTTAATTCAAGATAAATTTTATCTGCAAGACCAAAACCTGCATTTTTTGTCATTGCTTCAGCCATGTTGTCATACATCATGTCATCATACATCTTTCTTGCATAATCGTTTCCTTCAGCAAGAGATGTATGTGTAATTGAATTGCGCATAGAAGACATCATCATTTTTACCATGTAATTTTCAAGTTCCATGGACTGTTCATAAAGTTCACTTGTTCTGTCAATCGTCGCATTAGAACCGTCTTTATTTTTTGCCCCCATAGCAAAGCCTCTAGGTGCAGACGATTTATCAGCTTGAGACGTATAAGTTCCGGCAAATCCCATTGTGTAATCGCCGTTCAATCTATGATTTCTTGAAATCTGACTTGAAGAAACTCCAGTCCCAATGTGAGTATCTGAAGATGGAGAAGATGCAAGAGCTAATGCCTGCTGTCTCTGACTTTCCTTTACAAGATCTGCAAAACGGTTTGCTTCTTTCTGCATAAGGGATGTATCAACACCGACATTTCCGTCGCCGAGTGTACCTGTTATTCCATAACCTGAAATTCCCATTGCCATAAAATCACCTCTAAAAAGTCTCTCACTAAATTTATCGGCATTATAAAAATAAATTTAAGCAAAAAAAAATGCCGCCTTCCTCCCACAGAAAGCGGCTGTTCCCCTTCACCCGAAGATTTTATTTTTTACATTATTTTGTTTTCATATCTTAACGCTTAAGGCTTGCTGCAGTCTGAAGCATTGTATCACTTGTCTGGATTGCTTTTGAATTGAACTCATAAGCTCTCTGTGCAACAATCATCTGAACCATTTCATTTACAACTGAAACGTTACTCATTTCAATAAACTTATGCTTTGTAACACCCATTCCTTCAATACCTGGAATTCCGGCGATAGGTTCTCCAGAAGCATTTGTTACCTTGTACAGGTTATCTCCTGTATTTTCAAGACCAACAGCATTCGGGAATCTGTAAAGTTCAAGCTGACCTACTTCAACAGGTTCAAGCTCACCGTTTACTTTTACACTTACTTTTCCGTGATCTGTAATTGTAAGTGTTTCAAGCTGGAATCCTTCAGGAAGAATAATTTCAGGCTGAACTCTAAGACCATTTGCAGTTACAAGCTGACCAGTTGAATCAACCTTAAAAGAACCGTCGCGGGTATAAGCCCATGATCCGTCATACTGCTGAACACGGAAAAATCCGTCACCGACAACAGCAACGTCTGTATCAACTCCAGTTGCCTGCAAAGATCCCTGTGTCATGATGCGCTGTGTAGCACCAACTTTTACACCGGATCCCATCTGATGTCCTACAGGAGTAACTGTATCTTCTGTAGCAGGAGTTCCTGCAAGTTTTACATTCTGATACATAAGGTCTTCAAACTCAGCTCTATGCTGCTTGAAACCTGTTGTATTTACGTTAGAAAGGTTGTTTGAAATTGTATCAATATTCATCTGCTGACCGTTCATTCCGGTAGCTGCATTCCATAAACTTCTTACCATTTTTTATCCCCCGATTAATGATTATCTGTTAACTGTTACAACTTTTGACCAGAGAGTATCCATCATGCTGTCTTCAGTCTGAACTGTCTTCTGGTTTGCTTCATATGCACGGTTCACTTCAATCATCTGAACCATTTCATTTACAACATTTACATTGCTTGTTTCTGTATATCCCTGCATAACACGAGGACGCTCATTTCCTTCAGCAATATAAGCTTCCCCAGAAGTTTGTGTTGTCTTCCACATGGAATTTCCCTGCTTCTGAAGATATCTTTCATTATCAAATCTTACGATTTTAATTCTGTCTACAAGAGTATTGTCTTTTGAAGTGTAAATCATTCCATCCTGATTTACAAAAAACTTATCATCTTCAAGATAGATTGCACCATTTTCACCCTGAACCGGATATCCGTCTTTTGTAAGAAGAATTCCTTCTTTTCCAAGATGAAAGTTTCCGTTGCGTGTATAGCGCTCACCGTCTGGAGTATGAACTGCAAAAAATCCTTTATCTGCAAGTGCGAAGTCTGTTTTTGTATCTGTATTTTTGAAAGAGCCCTGGGTGAAATCTGTAAACAATTCATTTGTTTCTGCTCCAAGACCGATTGTACCGATTATAGGTGCAGCATCTGCAGATCCAAGCGATGTATGATAAACTCCATCTGCCTGAGTTCTTCTGAGAAGGAGTTCGCTGAATTCTTTGCTGACAGGAGTTTCTTTTTTAAATCCTGTAGTATCTACGTTTGCAAGATTATTGGAAATAGTGTCCAGCCTGTTCTGCTGTACATTCATTCCACTTGCTCCAATATACCAACCTCTAATCATAAAATAACCTCTATTTATTTATCGGATATTAAAAAATTTAGTTAAGTATTATTTTTTTTATCATTTTTACACTATTTAAGTTTATATTAAGCAGTTAAATCTCTAAAAACTATAAATCTACTTGTGCTATTCTTTTTTTGACTGTATACTTGGCTCAAGTGGTGAGAGAGGAAAATATTTCTATTTAAGAGGGAATTTCAGCTTCATGAGCAACAAATCGTTTTTTTCAATTAAATACCTTCTACTATCTTTCCTCTCACTGATTTTTACTGGTGTCTGCGGTGCTGAATCAAAATCGGTAACAATTGCAAAATCTACATATCACATATACTTTATTTTACTTGCAACAACTGTAATCCTTCTTATTATTTCCATAATGGTTCTTGTTCTTCACAAAAAGAAGATAATTGCAGACAAAGACAACATTACGGGGATTTCTACATTTTCTACATTTGAAAAACACCTTCAAAAAACACTTAAAAACGCAAAACCAAACGAATACCTGATTCTTTCATTCAATGTTGATAACTTCCGCTTTATAAATGAAACATACGGCGTAATAGTCGGTAATAAAGTTCTTAGAAGACTTGCAAGAAATTTTGTTTCGCACTGTAAACAGAATGAAGCAGTATGCCGTTTCTATGCGGATAATTTTATTTTCTTCATGAAAAGCCCGGATTTCTTCTGGAGCATAGAAGAACGTGTATTTACAATGACATGCGTAGAAGATGCAATAAAGGATCTTATTCATGGCGATTACAATCTAGATTTTACAACAAGTGTTTACTACATCGACAAGCCTGATTCTTCCGTAGAATCGATGATTGATAAAGCTAATCTTGCCCAAAAGCTCTGCAAAAATAACTACGCAACTCACCGAGTAATAGAATATACCGCAGAAATGAACGAAGCCCACGAGTGGAACCGCGAAATTACGCTCACAATGGATAAGGCAATTGAAAACATGGAATTTGAAGTTTTCTTCCAGCCAAAATTCAAGTTTGAAGATGAAAGCGTAATCGGTGCAGAAGCTCTTATCAGATGGAACAACCCTAGAAAAGGATTTCTTCAGCCTGCTAAATTCGTGCCGCTTTTTGAAGACAACGGATTTATTGAAAAAATTGACAAATACGTACTGAAAAAAGTCTGCATGTTCCTTGACGACTGGAATAAATCTCCTGAATCAAAAAATCATGCGCCACTTACAATATCATTCAACTTAAGCCGCTGTCACCTTTACAACACAAATTTAATAAAGGAACTCAAGGATATTGCCTCTCAGTATGAAATCGGGGATAACAAAATTGAAGTTGAACTTACAGAAAGCGTAATGTTTGACAACCAGCAGCGCCTCATTAAGATGATGGGTGAAATCAAAAAAGCAGGATTTGGCGTTTCTGTTGATGATTTTGGAGCAGGATATTCATCATTAAATCTTCTTAAAAACATGCCGGCAGACGTAATTAAGCTTGATAAAGAATTCCTTTCTGGAGGACCTGAAAATATCAAGGAAAATGTTATCATTACATCTGTAATTGAAATGGCAAAGAAGCTCAATATTACAACTGTAGCTGAAGGCGTTGAAACTAAAACTCAGTGCGATCTTCTCAAAAATATAGGTTGTGACATAGCACAGGGATTCTACTACGCAAAGCCGATGCCACAGAGCAACTTCCGCGAACTTCTTGTAAATTCAACTCTGGCAAAGCAGAATAAAAAATCACTTACCTGATTCTTACAAATTAAGCATATTTTAACGATTTAAATTTCTCAAAATAAATCTTTTCCTTGCAAATTAGAAAATGTGATTTATAATTATCTTATCACATGAAGTTGCATAAGAATATTGGAGGAATTTAAGAATATGGCATCAAAAAACACAATGAAAGAAGAACCAAGAGTTCTGGCAATTATTCTTGGCGGTGGAAAAGGTACACGTCTCTACCCGCTTACAAAAGAAAGATCTAAACCTGCAGTTCCATTCGGTGGTAAATATCGTATTGTTGATATCCCTATTTCAAACTGTATTAACTCAGGTTATAAAAAGATTTATTTGCTGACTCAGTTCAACTCAGCATCTCTTCATCTTCACATCAATAATTCCTATAACTTTGACCGTTTTTCAGGTGGCTTCGTAGAAATTCTTGCTGCTGAACAGACTCTCGAACATTCCGGATGGTATGAAGGAACAGCTGACGCAGTACGCAAAAACTTCGGACACTTCCGCGTTCAGAAACCAACACATTACATCATTCTTTCAGGCGACCAGCTGTACAAGATGAACCTTAAAGAATTCATGAATCAGCATATTGAAAGCGGTTCAGACATTACTATTGCAGCAAAAGCAGTTAACCGCCGCGATGCAACAGGTTTCGGTATCATGCAGGTTGATGATTCAAATAAAATCACTGCATTTATGGAAAAACCAGCCGCAGACCTTAACATTGACCACTGGAAAATTCCTGAAAAATCACGCGGAAACCTTCCTGCAGATTTAGAGTATCTTGCTTCAATGGGTATCTACATATTCAACGCAGATACAATGGAAGAACTTCTTAACAACGAAAAGACTGACTTCGGTAAAGAAATCATTCCAATGGCAATCAAAACAAAAAAGGTTTCAAGCTATATCTTCAATGATTACTGGGAAGATATCGGTACAATCCGCTCATTCTACGATGCTACACTTGACCTTACAAATCCGGTACCTGCATTCAATATGTACGAGGAAACAAAACCTGTTTACACACAGATGAGTAATCTCCCTCCAAGCAAAATCAACAATGCAACACTTTCTTCTACTCTTGCAAGTGAAGGATGTGTTATTTCAGACAGCAGTATCAAAAAGTCTGTAATCGGTGTACGCTCAATCATCCGCGAAGACTGCGACCTCAAGGGAGTAATCATGATGGGTGCAGACTTCTACGAAACAGAAGAAGAAAAAGCTGCAAACAAAAAGAAGAAGCAGCCGGATATGGGTATTGGTCGAGGCTGTAAAATTGAACGCGCAATCATCGATAAAAATGCTCATATTGGAAACAACTGTTGTATTAATGTAAGCGGTAAAAAATACGATGACGGTGATCATGGATTATTCTACAGCGCAGAAGGAATCATCGTTATACGTAAGGGTGCAATTATCCCTGACGGAACTGTAATCTAATTTACAGCAAACTTTAATGTAACTCCATTTTACAAGGATATGGAGAGCATATAAAAAAAGCACAAGTTTTATAATGGCGGAATCTGCAGAATGATTCAAAACCTGTTATAAAATTGTGCTTTTTCTTTTTTAAAGATTTTTAACAATTAAATCATAAGCTTCAAGAATCTGCCTTGTCTTGTCATTCGCAACCTTCTGAAGAACGGGACTATCCTTATGCTTATCCGGATGAAAATACATAAGACGATCTCTGTAAGCTTTTTTTATTTCTTCAGCCGATGCTCCATAAGTAATATTTAAAAGTCTGTATGCGCGTTCAAGTTCAGGAGACAGGTGTTTTATAATAGTTGATGTTTTTGCTTTGCGTCTTTTTTCTTCCTGTAATTTTTTTGATTTAAGGCGCTGTGCAATTTCTTCATGAAGCTGCTGTCTTTCTTCTTCAGCTTCTTTTTCAAAATTTATTTTTTCAAGTTCTTCTTTTTCACGGGAAATACGCTCATTACTGATTATTTTTACAAATCCATCTTCAAGAGTCTTACTTAACAAATCACCCAGACGGTCGTACATGGACTCGTTGTTTTTTTCTTCCACTACTCTTCAATTTCCCAGTCTGCAAGCTTTCTCTGCAAGGTCTTTCTTCCGATATCAAGAACTTCTGCAGTCCGGCTTTTGTTATTTCTGTTTGCGGCAAGATTCTGCTGTATAATAATTTTTTCAGCTTCATCAAGCGTAATCCCAAGCGGAATACTTATTGTGTTTTCCGCAGATTCCTTTGAAACATTCGGCGGAAGATCTTCAAGCATAATTTCATCACCACTGCACATTACGACGGCACTTTCAACACAATTTTTAAGCTCACGGATATTTCCAGGCCAGTCATATTTAAACATTGCAGCTTTTGCCTTTGACTCAAAGCCCTTTATCTTCTTTCCGTTTTCATTATTAAATTCCTCAAGGAAACGTGCAATCAAAAGAGGCAGATCCTCCTTTCTTTCCCTTAAAGGCGGAACATGTATATGCACAACATTAAGACGATAATACAAATCTTCTCGGAAATTTCCTTTTTTAATTTCTTCTTCAAGATTACGGTTTGTAGCGGCAACAACACGAACATCAACTTCAATTGTCTGTTCACCGCCGACACGTTCAAACTTACGCTCCTGAAGGACACGAAGAATTTTTATCTGAACACTCTTATTGATCTCACCGATTTCATCAAGAAAAATCGTACCACCGTGAGCAAGTTCAAACCTTCCTTTCGCAAGATGATCCGCCCCTGTAAAAGCACCTTTTTCATGACCAAAAAGCTCTGATTCAAGAAGAGTCTCACTCAATGCTGCACAATGAACATTTACAAGAGATTTATCATGACGGGCAGAAAGCTCATGAATGGAACGCGCAACAACTTCCTTACCTACACCGCTTTCCCCGGTTATAAGAACATTTGCCTTAGAAGAAGCAGCCTTTTTTATCACTTCCTGAATCTTCTGCATGACAGGAGAATTTCCTGTCATATTTTTAAAAGCATCCATTCTTGAAAGCTGATTTTTAAGCTCCTCATGCTCAAGCTTCATGCGGTGACCTTCAAGAGCACGCTTTACAATCAGATTCAACTGATCAAGATTAAGAGGTTTTGTAAGAAAATCATAAGCGCCGTGCCGCATTGCATCAACCGCTGAATCAATGCTGCCGTGTCCCGTAAGAACTATTACAGGAATACCTGGAGTTTCTGTTGCAACACGCTCAAGAACTTCTTCTCCGCTGATTCCGTTCATTCTCAAATCTGTAATGACAAGATCTATGTCGCCTTTAGAAATCAGATCAAGACCTTCCTGTCCGCTGGCTGCAGTTTTTACATTATAATCTTCAAGTTCAAAATTTGCTGCAAGACCATCACGAATATTTTTTTCATCGTCTATTACAAGAAGCGTAAATTTCATTTTGACTCCTCAAGAAGCAGAGTATCCTGCTGTGGAACCGGAATGGAAATTGTAAAAATCGTACCTGTCCCCTTTTCAGAATTAACACTTATGTCTCCGCGGAACTCCTTGATGATTTTATAAACCGTTGTAAGCCCAAGTCCTGTTCCATTAGCCTTCGTTGTGTAATAAGGCTCAAAAATTCTACCACAGGTTTCTGCATCCATTCCAGTACCATTATCTGCAATAGTAAGCACATAATTATCATTTTTAATAAATGATTTTACAGCAATATGTCCGTCAATATTTCCATTTTTTTCAATAACAGCAACCTTTGCATTCTGAATCAGATTAACAATAACTTCCTTAAAAAGCTTTGTATCAATCAAGACACGTGTACCGCAATCATCAAGATCTATCATAACATCAATATTACTCTGATCAAATTCAGGCTTAAAGAAATTCAAAGTTTTCTCAACAACAGAATCAGCACTTGAAAGTTCAATATTTGCCTGAACCGGACGAACTGCAAAAAGAAAGTCCATAACAATTTTATTGAGATTATCTATTTCCTCATTTACGACGCCAAGATAATTTTCAAGGAATTTTTCATCGGGAAGAAGTCCGTCTCCTTCACGACTTTTTTTAATCGCCTTCTGCAAAAGCTGAATATGAATACTTATAGCTCCAAGAGGATTTTTAATTTCATGAGCAACAGATGCAGCCAGACTCGTTAAAGATTTAAGACTCTTCATTCTGTGCATGAGAATTTCCTGCTGTCGTTTCGCAGTTACATCTTCAATATAAATTATGTTTCCTTCAATCTCAGAATTACGCAAAAGAGGAAGAACTGAAATAACTACGAACCGGAATTTTCCATCTGATTCAGCAATAGAAAATTCTTTATTCTGATTTGCAAGTTTTTTTTCACCGCACTGTTTTATAAAATCAGCGATTTCTTCATTTTCAATATAATTCCAGACAACATCATTCTGAAGGTGCTTAAAGTTTACTGGAATAAATCTTTTTGCAGCACGATTAATTTTCATTACGCGGCAATCGTTGTCAATGATGATAAGGCCACACGGAAGTCCCTGGATAATTGAATCAAAAACTTCATTTTCATCTTTGATTCTGTTCATGAGAATTCCAAGCTGCTCTTCAGAAAGCTTGTTTATTTTTCCATAAGCCTTTTCAACAAAATCTGTCATTGTTTTAAAATCCCGCCATTCAAATAATTTATCTGCATCAGACTGCGTGTAAGTTCTTCAAGGGCTGCCTGCGGATTCTGATAAAATATAGAAACATTTTCATAAGATTTATAAAGAACTTCTAAAATTTTCTTTGACGATTCACAGCCTGCTTGTGTTGAAATAAGTTTTTTCTGTTCAGCAATTATCCCCTGAAGAAAAATTTTATAAAGAACACGCGGAGTAAAATTTGAACATCCTGCAACAATATCAGCAACAGGCGGTACATGGCCTTCTGAAACGCTTTTATAAAACTGCGATGAATACTGATAAACGACAGATGGTTTCACCGGCAGATACGACTGAAGAAATTCATTAATTGTATTGAATTTATTTTCTTCATTAAACAGCGGATTATGATGAAAAATTCTTGAAATAAGATTCTGCTGCTGTTCATTGCTTCTCTCAAAGAAATTATAAGTTCTTACACGAGATAAAATTGTCGGAAGAATTGCACCACGTCTGTCTGTTGTTAAAATAAAAACAACATCTTCAGGCGGTTCTTCAAGAATCTTTAAAAGAGCATTACGGCTGCTTTCTGCCATAAGTTCAGCATGTTCAATAATGAGAACTTTTTTTCCTGAGCTTGAAGCAAGATGTGCCCATGCAGAAAATTTTCTGATTTGAGAAACGGGGATTGAATCGTAAAGATAAGAGGTTTCAAGCTTCTTGCATGCATCCCCTATATCATCAACAATTTTTTTCAGATCAGCATCTTCTGGTAAAACTCTTCCAGGTTGAATCAGCTCAAGTCCGTCATCAATAATTTCAAGCAGCGGAGAAAACTTTGCAAGTTCCTTATCGCCTTCCCATAAAATCGGAGAAAATCTTGCGGTTAATTTTCTTACAGCCCTTATATAAAGATAAACAGCGGCTTCAAGATGACGTGAGTTTTGAGAACTTTGCCGCAATAAAGTAGATCGTGCAGCATCAATTTCCAGAGTACGGCTTGAACTTCCCATAATCAAAAGATTCTGAGAGACCATCGCCTTATGCTGCAAACACGAAGAGCATTTACAGGTCCACTCACCTTTTTCTTTACAGGAAAGAATTCTTGCTGTTTCTAAAGCACAGGAAAGCTTTCCGCTTGATTCAGGTCCGGAAAACAAAATTGAATTCGGCAATCTGTTATTCAGGATATCATCTGTTAAAAGAGTCGTTGCACTTTGATTTAAAATATTATCAAACATTTTACTACGCTGCTTTTGACTGAATTACAATATTTTTAGAATTAACCGACTGAATAAAACCATTCAAAGGTTCCCTTACAAACGGATTCAGCATAGAATCAAAGAAGCTTCTTTCAAGAATTGAAGAAACAGGAAACCATGGCTGAAGTCTAAGCAAAATTAAAATTACGCATACAACAGCAACTCCTTCAATAATCCCGAAGATAACACCAAGGAATCTGTCCAGTTGCGTAAAGATTTCTCCGCCAAAAATATTTTTTATCACAGACTGCATCAGTTTTACTACAATAAATGCCATCACAAAAACAAGAACAAATGCCAGGATAACTGAAACCGTAGGATTTTTTACATACTGCTGAATCGGGATTACAAGAGGCTTATAAAAAATAAGTGCAACCCAGACTGCAACAACAGGAGCTGCTTTTCCAAATACTTCATTTAAAAATCCATTCATTGCTGCAAGGACAGAACAAAGAAGTATAATCAAAAGAAAAACTATATCTATCGGAGCAATCATCATAATCCCATTTCCTCCATTATGAGTGAAGCAATTTTATTTGAAGGGATTTCTGTGCCGCAAATTTTTCTGCAGTTTTCAGAAAACTTTTTACGATCTTCACTGTCAAGCATTGTGTTCAATGATTTTAAAAGATTTCCGCTGTTTGCATCTTCTCCCGCAAGAACAATTGCTCCACCCTGATTTTCAAAATTACGTGCATTATCAACCTGATCCCCACGTGTCCCGTTTCCGCACAAAGGAACAAGAATCATAGGTTTTGCACAGACAGCACATTCCCATAAAGAATTTGCACCGCTTCTTGAAAGAACAACATCTGCTGATTGTATTACAGATGGCATTTCAGAATAAATAAACGCATACGGTTTATAAGAATCATCGCCGCTTTCCATAATTTCTTTATTTTCATCAGCAAATTTTTTTCCTGTCTGATGAACGACGATATAATTTTTCTTAAGTTCTTCAAGATTTTCAACAACAAGGTTATTTATCTGAAGCGCACCAAGACTTCCACCAAGAACAAGAAGAACCGGCTTTTGATGATCCGGACTTATTCCAAGAAATTTTAAACCGGCTTGTGCATTATCAGAATAAAAAACAGGACGAACCGGATTTCCTGTAACAGCACATTTTGACTGAACAAGAGGCCCAAAATATTTTTTTGTCTCTTCATAAGAAACAAGAACTTTTCTTGCACCACTGCTGTTGAGCCTTGTAGCAAGCCCCGGAGTAAAATCGCACTCATGAGTGAAAAAAGGTATCTTAAGAACTTTTGCTGCTTTACACGGAGGAACGCTGACAAAACCGCCCTTTGAAAACATAAAATCCGGCTTGAGTTTTTTCAGAATAAAAAACGCTTTTATAAGCCCTGCAGCAATTTTAAATAAATCTATAAAATTTTGAAAAGAAAAATATCGTCTTAATTTTCCACACGGAATGCCATGAAACGCAAAAAGACTTCCGCCACAGGATTCAAGATTTTTTTCAACAATGGAACGATCCATTCCTTTTGAATTACCGATCCAGTGTATTTCAAGTTCAACATTCTTTTCTTTTGCAAGAAGTTTAAGACTGTCTGCTACAGCAATTCCAGGATAAATATGACCGCCTGTACCTCCGCCCGCAAATACAACCTTATACTTTTTATTATTTTCACCCATTTTATATCCCACCCGTAAAATTAAAAATTATTTCTTTTCCGGATATTTTTCCATCAGCTTAATGATTTCTTCTTTCTTAAACAGATTTGCATATCCGCGTGCACTCATTCCCATTGAATCCTTAATGTCAGGATCTGCACCATTTTCAAGAAGAAGCTCAACAATCTTTGCATTTTCATTACCAACTGCAAGAACAAGGATTGACTGCCCTTCTGAACTCATAACGCTTAAATCAGCACCCTTTTCAATGAGAAGCTTTGCAATATCATAATCTTTGCGCCAGACTGCATCCATTACAGGTGTATAACCGCGGTCTTTCGAAATAACGTTGATATCAGCCCCTTTTTCAAGAAGCCACTTAATCTGATCCATATTGTCACATCGGCTTGCAACACAAAGAAGTGGAACTCCAGTATCTGTAAAGGAATCAGGATCAATACCCGCTGTAAAAAATAATTCACAGATATCAGTTTTTTCTTTTTCCATGTAATATGCAAGATTTGTAGCAGTAAAAGAAATTCCCATTGAAATCAGTTTATCAAATGCTTCTCTCTTTTCACATTCTGCACTCAGTGATTTTGCATTTTCTTTAAGGAATGCAGTAAATGCTTTTACATCAGCAAAATTCAAAAATGATTCAAGTCCATCAAAAAGAGCAGAAGAAGAAACTACATACACAGGCTTCTTTTTAGCTGCAAAAAGACCCGAAATAAACTGAATCTGAGGCTTTTCAAGAATTGAGTCAGCAGCTTCATCTATAACAACACAATGTGAAAAATCTGCAGTAAAATCAAAAATCTCATTATATTTTTTGTTACAAAGATCAGCTAAAGATATTCCTGAAGCATTAAAATCAAGCTTTTTTACAGAAGAATCAACTGAATCAATTTTTTTTGAGTCGCAATATATGATAAGGAAATTCATATAGAAGATTATAATGCAGAATTTACTTTTTTACAATCTTAACATGAGTCTCACCATCTTCCTTTTCAAGCTGAATCTGATCATGTATCTCTTCCTGAAAGGCTTCAACATGAGAAATAATTCCTACAGTTTTTTTCTGATTTATCTGAAGATCATTAAGAACCGGCTTTATGAGATTACGGGTTTTTGCATCAAGAGTTCCAAACCCCTCATCAATAAAAATCGAATCAAGCTCAATACCGCCTTTTCTGCTTTTAACGGAGTCTGTAAGAGCAAGTGCAAGACTCAAAGAAGCCTCAAATCTCTCACCGCCGCTCAAAGATGCAATTCCGCTGTACTGACCAAAATAAGTATCCTCAACAAGAAGATCAAGCGAAGTATCTGAATTTGCACGTCCAGAAGTAAAATCCAGATTCTGCTTAAGCCTGTAGCGACCGCCTGATAATTTTTCAAAACGCTGACTTGCAAAATCGACAATCCGGCTGTAATAAGCACCCAAAGCCCACGCATCAAGCTGTGTTTTATACGAAAATTTCTGCTTCAAATACTGATAGCATCTGTGTTTTTTCTGAATGTCCGCAATTTTTTCTGAATTCTTTTTATAATCCCTGATTGAAGACTCTAGAAGAACACACTTTCCGTTAAGCTCCATCAATTGAGAAGATATTTTTTCAAATTCTGCTGATAACGTTTCCTTTAAGGCAGAACTCTCTTCAAGTTCCTTTTCAACAGCATCAATTTCTCGTGTTTCACCAAAGGAAGACAAAAGAGTTTCAAGACGGACAAGATTTTCATGATGAACTGATATTTCAGTCTGCATTTTTTTCTGTTCCTGCAAAGAAACAAGAGCCTTCTCAACAGCTTTTTCATCTGCAAACTCTTTGTTTTCAGAAAGTTTAGAAAGAAACACATTTTCAGCATTTTCAAAATCTGTTTCTGCCGCTTTAAGCGCTTTAGCAGAAGATTCAAGATATGCTGAACATTCAGCCTTTGATGTAGAACAGTCAGAATGAAGTTTTCTTGAATCTGCAATTTTTTTTACAATTTCATCATATTTTGCTGAAGCAACCGAAACTTTTTCTTCAATCGCTGTAAACGAAAGCTCATCACCAAGGTCTTTTTTTGCAAGCTTCCATTCAGTTTCAGTCTGGGCAAGTTTTTTTTCAGCATCATTAAGTTTATCCACACTAGACTTAATTTCATCCTCAAGAAGATTGATTTTTTCCTTTAATTTTTCTGTATCGTCATATTTTTTAACACATTCTTCATATTTCTGCTGATTTTCTTTAAGATTTTTTTCAGCTTCCATAGAGGAAATACATTCACCAAGTTCAGCTGCAGCTTTTTTATTTTCTTCAAGCTTAATCTTTAAGGAATTTAGCTCAAGTTCATTTTCAGAATTCTTTTTTTCAATGGATTTAATTTCCTTTTCAAGATCTTCAATCTGCTTTCCGTAATCAAACGAAAATTCATTCACTGCAGGATGAGGATGATTTTTAGATCCGCAGACAGGACACGGGATTCCTTCTTCAAGTTTTGCAGCAAGGAGCGATGCCTGAGACATTAAAGACGCAATTTTAGACTGAGTTTTTGCAGTTTCAAGCTGCTTTGATTTTTTCTCAAGTAAAGCTTCATTCTGAGTTTTCAGTAGAGTGCATTCACGAATTTTTACTTCAAGCTCAGAAATTTCAGATGAAAGCTTTTCAAACAAGAGACTATCTTTAAGTTTTTTTTCAGTTTCTTTTAATATTCCTTCAAGGTCATTTTTTTGAGAAAGCAGCGAAATCAGATATTCATCAATATTTTTACCTTCCGGAAGCATTTTTTTTAATTCTGAAAGTGATTTTTCAGCTTTTTCATGCTCAGATTTTAATAATTGACTACTTTTTTGCACATCTTCATATATTTTATTAATTATTTCAAACTCTTTTGCCTTATTCAGCTTTTCTGTTAAAGCTGAAATTTCAACGGAAAGCACATTTGCTTCTTCTTCCATTTTGGGGATTTCATTAAAAGAAACAAGGGAAAGTTCAAAATCCTTTTGCGCCTTTGAAAATTTTTCTTCAGCATTTCTAAGCTCTTTTTTGCGCTCTTCAAAATTAAATGCAGCTTTCTGTTTATCCTTTAAAAAAACAGAAAGAGAATCAGCCTTTTTTGCATTCTCAAGAATTTTTTCAAGAGAATAAATTTCAGAACTTTTCTTTTTTTCTGCTTCTAATTCATTTTTACACTGAGCTTTTTTTTCTGCTGCATTTTTTTCATCATTCAAAGATTTTTGATGAAGACTGATTGAAGTGATTTTTCTATTCAGTTTTTTTTCTTCCGAAGTTAAATCAGCAATACTTTTCTGCCCTGCTTCAAGTTCTGCTTCAAGCTCATCAATTTTTCTTCCATGCGAAACCTGCTCATTAAGTTCATCAAGTGAAGAAAGTTCATCTGCATATTTCTTTTCCTGAGTTTTTATGTACTCTCCAATTCGTGTAAATTTTTCAACGTTGAACATTTTTTTAAGAATCTCTTTTTTCTTGTCACTGGAACTTGTAAGAAATTCTTCAAACTGCCCCTGAGGCAAAAGAACAATCTTTGAAAATTCATCCGCCGTAAGTTTTAAAATTTCAAGGATATCTTTTTTAACTTCAGCCTTTTCAGATTTAACTTCAAAAGTTGCGCCGCTATCATAAGATACTTCAAGGATAGCCTTTATTGTTGTTGGACGACTTACTTTTTCAAGATAGCGCGTAACTTTGTAATATACTCCGGAAACATCAAACGTAAATTCAACAAATGAATCTTCATCCTGCTTTCGTTTCCTTGAAATCAACATGTTGTTATTTAAAGTTCCTCGTGTTCCGCAGGTAGTGTCATAAAGCGCATAAGTCATCGCATCAAAAATAAACGTCTTGCCACTGCCGGTTTCTCCAGTAATCAGAAAAAGGCCACCAAGCTTTGAAAAATCAATTTTTTCTTCATGAAACGGACCGACATTCTTCAAAAAAAGTTTTACAGGCTTCACTCTTCTTCCTCCATCTCTTTTTCAATTCTGCCGGCTATTTCAATAAACAGACGCCTTGATTCTTCATGAAGTTCTTTATCAACTATTTCACCGCCGCAAACATCTTCGAAAAAAGAATCAAAATATTTTTCAGGACTGTCAAAAGCACTTTCCCTTAATTCTGCAGTTTTTTGTATTTTTTCTGTATCACGCACCCGCTCTTTCCGCCTGAATGAAAGTGACAGCGGTAAAAGCTCACGGATTTTTGAAACTGCATCAACAGGAAAATATTCATCATCAAAAATTATTTCAATGTAATTATCTTTGTGTTCACTGATAAATTTTTCATCAGCATTAAGAATATCGCAAAGATTCATCTCAAGCCGCTCAACTTTATGAAGCTGCTTAAACGAAATTTTAGAAACAACAGTTCCACTTTCAGAAATTTCTGCACATATCATAAACGTGTCATTTGAACTGTCAAAATAATATGGAAACGGAGAACCTGAATAATAAACACAGCCTTTTGAACCGCATTTTTGAAACTTATGAATATGTCCAAGAGCCGTGTAATTAAATTTTTCAAAAACAGAAGAATCAACATCATCAATTGCACCGACAGCATGTTCATCATAAGCTGATTTTATGGAACCGAATGTAGTAAGATGCGCGCACAAAAGAGAGAGGCAATTTTTATAATTTTTTTCATGAGACTTCAAAATCTGTTCGCAGGCAGAACCAACCAGCTCCTTCTGGGAATGCAGTTTTCCGTCTGAAATATCTTCACAAATCTGAGGTGCATTAAGCTGATTCAAATACGGAAGCTGATAAACACAAAGGACTTCATTTCCTTTTTTGATTTCAAACGGCTCAAGAAAATTTTCAGCATCAGAACAAAGATGAATGTTATGAAGATCAAGGAACGATTTATTATAACCAATGCGAAGAGAATCATGATTTCCTTTTAACACAAAAAGATGAACTTGAGGAAAATTTTTATGAAGGTCATAATAAAACTTATCCATCAGCCGCATAGATTTTTCACCGGGATTTACTGTGTCGTAAATATCACCTGCAATCACAACCGCATCGTACGGAGAGAGATTTTCTTCAGCCTGTTTTAGTTCAGTAAAAATCTGTTCTATAAAATTACTTTGATCATCCTCAAGAGAATGTCCATTTAAAAGCTTGCCAAGATGCCAGTCTGCGGTATGAAGGATTTTAAAACTCATGATTTAAAGATACTTAAATTGATTCCAAATGGCAACATCAGTCTTCAAACCAGTATGAAGAAACAGGATAAAGCTTTACACCGTTAACAGAATTATGTTTTTTAAGAACTTCAACTGTATCCTCATAGCCCTGCTGAATCAAAAGCTTTATTCTTTCCTGAGTAAAATTAACGGTGCCTTCAAGAGCAAATAATGACATTTTTATTGTCGGGATTATTTCGATAATATCATAATCATCATATTTTATTTTTTTGATTCTAAGCTTTTTCTTTGGATTATCATCGAGGTAAACAACAATAAGATTTTTCACAGACGGATAAAAATCAAGGACAGGACTGTAAGGAACGTTATCACCGCCCATAAAATTTCCGCCGCCGTCAATATATTTATGACCATCTTTAAGTTTGACTGGAGAACAAATTACAGGAAACGCACTTGTTGCAAGCAGCATCCTTTTAATTTCACTGATATCATCTTCATCATTCAAACGAAATCTATGAGAATAATCGCCTCTGCCACCTGTTACAGCTTTTGCAGCTTTAAATCGGTTTCTTACAGTTGTTACAATGACATGAGGAAAATGATACGGCTTTAATTTTTCCAGATGAACTGTATTTATAATTTCAAGAAGCCCATCCTGCGAAATAAGACTTTCTGAAGTTTTAAGTTTTAGAGGAACTTTTTCAAGCCAGATTTTTTCAATCGATTCAATCTCCTCACAGGAAAAAAGAGCCGCATTTAATCCGCCGACAGAAGTCCCGGAAATAACAGTAACTTTATCAGCAATTCCGTACTCCTTAAGAGCCTTCCACACGCCGACTTCATAAGCTCCTTTTCCGCCGCCACCGGAAAGAACAAGACCATACTCCTGGGCAAATACACTTTTTACAATCATCAGAAAAAACAAAATAAATCTAACTTTCATAAACTACTCTACTTTATCAAAAATAAACCCATCGCTGGTTATATCATCAAAAACATCAGAATGAAGATTTAAAGTTCCATTTTCAACAAGATGCATTTTATCATCACTCATCTTAAAAAAATTTTTATTGTCCATCAGGATCTTAGAAGGAATCATCATCTGAAGCTGATAAAAAATTTTTTCACCATTAAAATCAAACTTCAAGCCGGTTTCAATTCCGTTTTCATCAGCACAAGGATAATTTCCATACAGATATTTCACATAAGAATTTTTCTTTCTCTTTACATGCTCAAGATTCAGATTATTGCTTTGAACGAATTTCAGCCACCGTTGGGTATCATCAACAGGAGTAAACTTTACAAGAAGATATTCTTTATTATTAAAGACAAAAGGATATTCATAAATACAGTTTTTATTTTTCCACGAACCTTTAAGATCAGACAGAGATGATATAAATCTCCACTGCTCTACAGATTTTTTACCGACTTTTTTTGATCCGCAGCCACTGAATAAAACAGCAAAAAAGATAAAGATTATAAATAATTTGCGATTCATCAAATATCTCCAAAACAACAACTAAGTCTTAGTTTATCATAATAAAAAAAATATTTAATAAAATAATCTTAATATATTCTTTGTAAAACTCATATAAGTGCAATAAAATAATGTATATGAAAAAACAGTTCGCATTATTAATAGCAGGACTGATATTTTATGTACATCTTGCGGCACAGTCCTCCTTTTTTGACAATTACGTTTACCAGCAGTGGAGATCCTTTGGAGGTCTTACAGGGACAACCGCCACAGATATAATTCAAACTCATGACGGCTATATCAATATAGGTACCTACGAAGGGCTTGTCCGTTTTGACGGAATTTCATTTAAAACAGTTAGACGCGGCAAAAACAATGATTTTACTTTCGCTTCAGTACGCGTTGTTATGGAAGATAAATCAGGCAACATGTGGGTTGGATCCAATGACGAAGGAATCCAGGTTATTCAGCCTGAAGGAAACATGACTTTTACAATCCAGAACGGACTACCTAACAATTCAATCCGTGCAATTGTAGAAGATCACGAAAAAAATGTCTGGGTAGGAACTGCAGGCGGTGTTGTTTACATGACAAAGAGCCGTCATCTTATTAATCCGCAGTTTGAAGCAGGAGCAGTTTCAAAGGGTGTTATTTCCACGCAGCTTATGTGTGACAATGAAGGTCAGGTCTGGCTTACAACAGCAAACGATAAAGGGCTTTTTGTTTATAAAGACGGACTTTTCCGCACAATTCCTTCCATGGACAAATTCGGCAGTTATACTGTAAAGGAAATTTGCCAGGACAAAGACGGAAATATCTGGGTCGGTACGGACAATGCAGGCCTTATTGTAATTAAAAACGGCATTGCAACTTCTGTTCATACCGAAACTATGCTTGACAATACCCCAGTTACAGCTATTTTCCAGAATCAGGATGGAAATATCTGGATTGGAACAGAAGCAGGTCTTGCAGTATACAGCAACGGAAAATTTTACATCTGCGAAAAAACAGGCATAAAAAATTCAAAAATAAACAGAATTATTTCTGACCGTGAAGGAAACATCTGGATTGCCACAGACAGAAACGGCATCGGAAAAATGACACGAAGCCACTTTAAGATTTTTCACACAGGAATAACGACAAATGCCATAGCAGAAGGTAAAGACGGAAGTGTTTGGGTTGGAACTGATACAGGCGTATTCTGCTATAAAAATGGACAACAGATAGAAAATACACTTACAGAATTTACCACGGATATAAGAATCCGCCATATTGGTGTTACAGAAAACGGCGACATTCTTGTCAGCTGTTACAAAAAGCCCGGTCAGTTACGATATAATCCGTTTACAGAAGAAATTACAAGCTGGAGTACAGATGAAGGACTTGCAGGAAACAAGGTCCGCGTAGCAATAGAAGGCGTTAACGGAGAACTTTACGTCGGTACAACAACAGGATTAAGCATAATTCATAAAAACGGAATAATCAAAAACTACAAGCTCATGGACGGTCTTGAGAACGAATACGTAATGTGCCTTTTCCGTGACAAAAACGATATTTTCTGGATTGGAACAGACGGCGGCGGCATATTCCTGATGTACAATGAAAAGATTATAAAGAAAATTACAACAGAAAACGGCCTTGCAGGTAACGTAATATTTAAGATTTCTCAGGATGCAAAAGGAGATTACTGGATCTGTACAAGCAGCGGTCTTTCACGATGTCCTGGGTACGACAGTTCGCAAAAAGATCTCCCTGAGCATTTTGAAACAATACGTGCAGAACATGGACTTGGGACAGATTCTGTTTTTCAGATTTTACCGGACAAACATGGCAACATCTGGATGACAAGTAATTACGGAGTTTCTTCCATTTCATATGAAAAACTTACAGATGTAAGCTGCGGAAAAATTGAAATGATGGTTCCAAAGTTCTATAACAAAAACGATGGACTTGATTCAGACGGAGCAACCTCAACAGCCGTAAGCATGTGTGATAAAGAAGGAAATCTGTGGTTTCCTATGGTAGATGGTGTAGCAATATATAATCCTGTAAAGGCAAAATCAAATCATGTAAAACCATTAATCTGCATAGAAAGCATAAGAATAGACAATCTGGAATACACAAAATTTGATTCCGTAATAGAGCTCAAGCCTGGAACAAAACGAGTAGACATAAAATACACAGGTCTAAGTTTTGATGCCCCGGAACGCATTCTTTTTACACACCAGCTTACAGGGTTTGACGACGATTTATCTGCACCAAGCACAGAAAGATCCGTTTCCTTTACAAATCTGAAGCCAGGAAAACATACATTCCTCGTATCTGCAATAAACGGTGACGGAATCATATCAGACAACGCAGAAACAATGCTTTTTGTTCAAAAACCATACATCTGGCAGACAAAATGGTTCTGGATAGTCACAACTTTAGTTGTTCTTTTTTCTATTATATTGATTTTCTACCTCAAAGAACGAGCTGTAAAACAGGAAAACATAAGACTTGAAGGACTTGTAAAAGAACGCACAAAAGAACTTGCCGTTGAAAAGGAAAAATCTGATCACCTGATTCGTGCAATTCTCCCTGAAAAAATTGCATCAGAACTCAAAAACGAAGTTCGCGCAATTGGTGAAAGCTTTACCGATGCAACAATGCTCTTCTCTGACTTAGTAAGCTTTACTAATATTTCAAGCGAACATTCAGCAAAAGAAATAGTATACGCACTCAACGACCTTTTCAGCCGCTTTGATGAAAGAGCCAGACGAATGGGAGTTGAAAAAATAAAAACAATCGGAGACGCATACATGGCTGCATGCGGACTTCCTGAACCTAATGAAAACCACGCATACACAATGGTAGAATTTGCAAAAGGAATGTACCGAGACCTCAAAGACTACAACATGAATTCAAGCATAAAATTTAACATGAGAATAGGTCTTAACAGAGGACCTGTAAGTGCAGGCGTTATCGGTAAAACTAAATTCACTTATGATGTATGGGGTAACACAGTAAACGTCGCAAGCCGCATGGAATCAGCATGTTCACCAGGAGGAATAAGAGTGTCTCAGGCAGTTTACGAAAAACTCAAGGATACAGACATAAAATTCAACGGACCAATCGAATGTGACATAAAAGGTAAAGGCCGGATGATTACATATGAAGTTGTAATGGAGGAAAACTGATGAAAAAAAATATATTGTTCATAGCTGCAGTATTTGCACTGCTCTTCACCGGTTGTAAAAAAGAAAACAAAGTACAGACAATAAAAGTAGGTCTTCTTCATTCGCTGACAGGTCCAATGGCAGAAAGTGAAATTCCTGTTTGTGAAGCAGAACGAATGGCAATAGAAGAAATAAATGCTTCAGGCGGAGTTCTCGGCCGAAAAATAGAAATTATTCAGATGGATGGAGAAAGCGATCCTGAAAAATTTGCAGAAGCAGCCCACGCCATGCTTACGAATGAGAAAGTTGCAACAATATTCGGCTGCTGGACATCCGCTTCACGCAAAAAAGTAAAGCAGGTAGTAGAAAATCCAGATATATTCGGCCTTTTATGGTACCCGCTGCAATACGAAGGTCTTGAGGCAAGCACAAACATCATGTACATGGGAGCAGCCCCAAATCAACAGGTAGTTCCTGCAGTAGAATTCTGCTATAAAAACTTTGGAAAAAAAATGTTCATCATCGGCTCTGATTACGTATTTCCTCGAACAGCAGGCAATATAATTAACTCATACCTTTCACATTTAAAGGGAAATTGCGTCGGTGAACGTTATGTCAGCATGGACTGTAAAGATTTCGTTCATATCATAAACCAGATAAAAAGAACAAAACCTGATGTCATACTGAATACCCTTAACGGAAATTCAAACAAAGCTTTCTTCGAACAATTAAAACGTTCAGGAATCACAGCTTCAGAAATTCCTGTAATGAGTTTCTCAATTTCAGAAAATGAAATTGACTATATAGGAGAAGAATTTCTTAAAGGACATTATGTTTCGTGGAGCTATCTTCAGACTATATCTACCGCAGAAAATCAAATATTCGTTTCAAATTACAAAAAACTCTACGGAGAAAACAGAGTTATAGGAGACCCTATGGAAGCCGGATACATTGCAGTAAAATTGTGGGCTGCAGCATGTGAAAAAGCCGGAACTTTCAACGTAGAAGATGTCCGAATGGCAGCAAAAAACTTATCTATAAATGCACCAGAAGGTCTTGTAACAATAGACGGCGAAAACCAGCACCTCAAGAAACAGGTACGCATGGGACGCATAAATTCCGACAGTCTCATTGACGAAATTTGGTGCAGCGATGGCGTAGTAAAACCTGATCCTTACATGAGTACCTACATCTGGGCAAAGGGACTTTAATTTTGCAGCAAACATTTTCTCTTAAACGTGTTCCGCCCTTCGCTCACGCTCATCCTCCTCGCTCCGCTGCGGTGGACTAAAGGGGCTCCACCCGGACTGGGGGAGGATGTGTGTAAAATGAAACAAATTCCAAAAATCTATGACCATCATTAGTCTTAAATCTAAAAATTTTAACTTTGAACAGTTAAAACAAAGCATTATAATATATATTGTACGGTAAAAAAATGAATTCATCTGTTTATGAAATCGAAACAAAAGAATATTAATTAGAAGAAAAGGAATATAGAAATATGGTTTATTCCATATGTGCTGAATTGGAGAAAATGAATCTTTATGAAAAAAAATATAAATATGAACTTGAAATAAAATATCCTCTTTTTAAGTCTAGACCAGCAGATGTAGAAGATTTAAATAAAATACTACATAAAAAGGATAAGGAAGTAACTAGTCTT
>JAILEY010000023.1 GCA_024687165.1 Treponema sp. | reverse complement strand
GGTTAAAGAAATAGTCAGCGAAAAAGCACAAGTTCCACTCCGCTAACGGGTTCAGATGTGCAAAAAAATGCCTCCTGTTTTTACAGAAAGCATTTTTCTGTTTACAAATACTTTTCTTGGAGATGACGGGACTTGAACCCGTTACCTCTAGCATGCCATGCTAGCGCTCTAGCCAGGTGAGCTACACCCCCGAACTTTTTTGAAGTTTAGCAGAAAAGATATTTATTTTCAATAAAAAAAGCTGTCTGAAAAATCAGACAGCTTTTTCTTACTTAACCATTTAACTAGTCAGTAAATTATTAATTATACTAATCCCTGTGCCATCATAGCGCGTGCAACTTTTACGAAACCTGCAATGTTTGCACCTGCTACGTAGTCAGTCTTTCCAGACTTTGTCTTGAGACCGAACTTTTCAGCTGTGTCAAATGCGTTGTTGTGGATGTTGATCATGATGTTGTGGAGCATTTCATCAACCTGTTCGCGTGTCCAAGAAAGACGTTCGCTGTTCTGTGACATTTCGAGACCAGATGTTGCAACACCACCAGCGTTAGATGCTTTACCAGGAGCAAAGAGTACACCTGCGTTCTGGAAAGTTTCTGTAGCTGCGATTGTTGAAGGCATGTTTGCACCTTCTGCTACGAGCATTACACCGTTAGCAACGAGTGTCTTTGCATCGTTTTCATCAAGTTCGTTCTGTGTAGCACATGGGAATGCACAATCACATTTAACTTCCCATGGACGTTTTCCTGCAACAAACTTTGCCTTTGGATATTTCTTAACGTATTCGTCAATCTTCTTGTGCTGATCGCGGAATTCCTTAACGAAGTCAAGCTTTTCCTGTGTGATTCCTTCTTCATCATAGATGTATCCAGATGAGTCAGACATTGCAACAGGTTTTGCACCGAGGTGAAGGAGCTTTTCAACTGCGTACTGAGCAACGTTACCGTCACCAGAAACAACACATACCTTACCCTTGAAGTTGTCGTTAACTTTCTTGAGCATTTCATCTGCAAAGTAGATGAGACCATAACCAGTAGCTTCTGTACGGATCAAAGAACCACCAAAGTCAAGTCCTTTTCCTGTAAGAACACCTGTCCATTCGTTGCGGAGTCTCTTGTACTGACCGAACATGAATGCAACTTCACGTCCACCAACACCCTTGTCTCCTGCTGGAACGTCTGTATCTGCACCGATGTGGCGCTGGAGTTCTGTCATGAATGACTGACAGAATCTCATAACTTCATTGTCTGATTTTCCGTGTGGATCGAAGTCTGAACCACCTTTACCACCACCCATTGGGAGAGTTGTAAGTGAGTTCTTGAGAACCTGTTCGAATCCGAGGAACTTGAGAACTGAAAGGTTTACTTCAGGACTGAAACGGATACCTCCCTTGTAAGGACCAATAGCACTGTTAAACTGAACACGGAAACCACGGTTTACATGTGCAACACCCTTGTCATCTGTCCAAGGTACGCGGAACATGATAACACGTTCTGGTTCTACCATGCGTTCCAAAACTGCTGTCTTTTCGAGTTCTGGCATTTTTTCTACTACTGGGTCAAGAGTTGTCAAAACTTCCTGAACAGCCTGCAAAAATTCTGGTTCGTTTGCGTTCTTTTTCTGAACATCTTCCCAGATTCTGTTTACATATGCATTTTTCATAATGCACCTCGTGTAAAATCCCGGCGGAAAGCGCCGAGCAAATTAAAACTACAGCCTTGAGCAACGCTTATTTTTTTAGGCTGAAGCAAACGTTTCCATGGTACAGCCACAGATAACGCCACTAGGGAAAATATATCACTGGTTGAATATTTTGAAAAGTATTTTTTTTTGAAAAAACGTTTCTTTTTATAGAATTTAAAACAAAAGCCCCTTCTGCACAAAATTGATTCAACTTCATGCAGAAGGGGTTATTATGCAGTCAATTTAAGCTGCTGATTTTTACCATGAGATTCTGAGGTTTACAGTTGCACCAAGAATATCGTCTTTGATGTCGTAACTTACACCTGTTGTAAGACTGAGTACAAAAAGGTCGATTCCAACACCGCCAAAGAGCTGCGGATTGATGCTGTCGAACATTTTTGTGCTTGCTCCGCCTTCAAAGTGCTTTGGAAGAAGAACAGATGCTGCCTGTGTGCTAAGATCTGCGTTGTCACTTCCGTAGATGCCGTTCCAGTCAATGTCTTTTACACCCCAGTCAACAGAAGTTGCAGATGTAAATACTCTTGCACCAACGAATGGTGTAACGAACAAAAGCTTAATAGATGCCTGTGCACTCAGGTACATTGTCTGTGACTTAAAGTCAAGGAATGCTTTTGCTGTATCATCGTTAATCTGGAAGCTTCCCTTTGTAATTGTGTATCCTGCGCCAACTGAAACCTTAGGGAAAATACCGTGTCCGTTGATCAATGCATAGCGTCCGTCAATTCCGAAAGTATAGAAATCAGCAGCAAGTGGTCCAAAGTCTGTTATGCTTTCAAAATCTGCAGTGTTGATTTTGCAGAAAGAAATACCAACATCAAAAGGAAGAATGATTCCACCAATTCTTGCATCAAAAGCGAGTGTAGGGAAAATAAATTTATTGTCTTTAAGATTGCTTGTAACATCACTTACATCAATATCAAGTGCATCTGCTACCTGAATGAGGCTTGTAAGATCCAGTGTTGCAAGTCCAGGGTTGATACCAAGTCCAAAGTGACAGCCAGGGATGAGTTTACCGATCCATGCTTCTGCATAAACCTGCTGCTGGAGCTGTGTATTTGGAATTGTTTTTGCAAGAGCTCCTGAAAATCCGTTGAGACCGTCTGTTATGTCTGAAACCGGAGTTGTAGAACCTCCGTTACTTGCCGCAAAATCAGCCCATGCATCATTGATTTCATCTGCAACATCTGTAATCTGGCTTGCTGTAATCCGAGTATTTGAAGGATTATTGTTGTAATCAGTAATGGCCTGCTGAATTTCTGCCTGATTCTGCTCGATGATCAGCAGCATGTCTCTTGGAATCTGTGTTCCTGTACCATCATCACTGAATGTTACTGTTTCATCGCCGATATTAAATGTAACTGTTTTCGCAAATGCAGCACCCATAAAAAGACTTGCTGCCATAATTATGCTGATTATTTTCTTCATAGAACTATCCTCCTTGCTAAGTCAGCTAAATAGATATTTCCCCATCCCAAATGTAAATAAAAAAAAAAGTTGGACTACAGACTGTTACATCCTTGTTCCAACTTTTTTCATATTGTCAATTATAACACATGTTTCCTATATATCAAGTGCTAAAGGTCATTATTTTTTGCACATTGCGTTTACTTTTGCAAGACGCTTCATTGCCTTTTCAGCAGCTGCATCCTTTGCTTTCTGGAGCTTTTCAGTAACTGTCTGCATGTTGTTTACCATGTATACAGGCTGGAGTGTTGCATCCAGAACGTCGCGCCACAATGAGCTTTCTGGGTCTACAGTGTTGCGTGACAAAGTTGCCATGCTGATTGGAATATGTACGTATTTGTCATGAACAAGACCGATAACGATCTTTGTTTTTCCAGCCATTGCAGCATGAACAGCATAGTTTCCAAGTCGTTCACAGTAAAGACTGTCGTTTGCATTTGTAACTGCAGCACGAACTTCGTAGCTAGGATCAATATACTTGAGGTTGATTTCTTCTTTCTTTTCCTTGAAGTATGCGTTGATCTTATCTCGGAGGAATGTACCGATATCAGCAAGCTTTGTGTTTCCGGAAGCGTCTGTTTGTCCTGTTGCTTCAAGAAGATCCTGACCTGCACCTTCTGCAACAACGATTACTGCATGTCCGCGCTTCTTGAGACGGTCTTCAAGGTGAGCAAGAAGTCCGTTTGGTCCGTCAAGTTCAAAAGGAACTTCAGGAATAAGACAGAAGTTTGTTTCGTGACTTGCGATTGCTGTGTAAGCTGCGATAAATCCTGATTCACGCCCCATGAGTTTAACAAGACCGATACCGCCGATCTGAGAATGAGCTTCCATGTGAACAGAGTTTACTGCTTTTGTACCCTGCTGAACTGCAGTTTCAAAACCGAATGAGCGGTCAATAAACTGAAGGTCATTATCAACAGTTTTTGGAATACCAACAACTGCGATGTCGAGTCCACGGCGCTGAACTTCATTTGCAATATCAAGAGAACCACGCTGAGTTCCGTCACCACCGATGATGAACATCATGTTGATTCCCATCTTTACGATTGAGTCAACGATTTCTGATGTTCTGTCTCCGCCACCACGAGATGTACCGAGGAATGTTCCACCAATTTTGTGGATTTCATCAACGTTATCAGGGTTAAGGTCTATAGGTTCAAATCCGTTTGATTCAAAAAATCCCTGGTAGCCGAACTTAATTCCCTTGATGCGGCGAACACCATAGCGGTTCCAGAGTGTGCGTACAACTGCGCGGATAACATCATTAAGTCCAGGACAAAGACCACCACAAGTACAGATTCCTGCAGTTACGTGTTCAGGATTAAAATAGATGTATTCACGAGGACCTGCTTTTTCAAGCTGGTTTGCTTTTGGTGTTATTGCTTCTGGTTTTTCATCATAAGAGTTTACGACACGGCGAACATAAGCATCGTCACGAACAAATGTTGCGCGGAAATCACCGTGATGCTGTGAAAGTTCAATAGGAGACTTAATCTTGCATTCACCAAGATTGTCTACAGAAAAATCATATTCCAATTCTGCCATAATATATACCTCTGTCAAAATTTTACAAATTATCAGTACATACTTTATAGTGGATAATGTAAAAATTCAAGTGTAACGGGCTCTAAATTAATCAGCCCTTGATTTTTGAAATTTGCATTTTATACTCTGTTTTAGTACCTTTAAATAAATTGTATTTAATGGAGACGATTATGAAAAAGACTTTGTTGATTGTTATTGGTGCAATTCTGCTGCTTATTGCGATGTACGGATGCACTTACAATGGATTTGTTAAAGACAGAGAAAATGTTGATTCGCAGTGGGCAAATGTTGAGACGATGTATCAGAAGCGTGCGGATCTTGTTCCAAATCTTGTTGCAACTGTAAAAGGTTTTGCCGCACATGAAGAAAAAGTTTTTACTGAAATTGCTGAAAGTCGTTCTAAGCTTGGCGGATCTGTGAATCTTGATTCAAGCATTACTGATGATCCGGAAAAGTTTGCTCAGTTTCAGAAAGCTCAGTCTGAATTAAGTGCAGGCATCGGTAGACTTCTTGCACTTTCAGAAAATTATCCGTCTTTAAAATCAAATGAAAACTTTCTTGATTTGCAGAGTCAGCTCGAAGGTCTTGAAAACAGAATTTCAACTGAACGCAAAAGATATAATGATGCTGCAAGAGATTACAATACATCAATTCAGAAATTCCCTGGATCGATTATTGCAAACATGAGCGGCTTCAAAAAGAAAGCATATTTCCAGGCTGAAGAAAAAGCTTACAAGGCACCTTCAGTTCAGTTTTAATTAAAGAAGAAAATGACAAGAAATCAGTTGCTGAAAAAAATTAAATTCTCCCCGGATGATTTTGCAGATATTGAAAGCGCAGTAAAAAATGCTGAGAAAAAAACTCAGGGAGAAATTGCCGTTGCTTTGACTGCAGAAAGTGCCAGTTATGCTTTGTGGGAAGTTATGTCTTCTTTGTTTACTTCGCTGGTGTTGTTCTGCTGTATGATTCCTCTTTCCGATCAGATTTATGCGTGGCTTGGAACAAAATTCTGGGACCTTCAGCCGTGGTATCTTTCTGTTTTCTTTGTGATTGTCTGTACAATTGTAACAATTCTTCTATATATTCTTTACAATATTCCGTTTATTGACAGGATTGTAATTCCGTCCGGGGCAAAACATGCGGCTGTTACAAACAGGGCAATGCGCTGGTTTGCAGAAAGCGGTGTCTATTCAACGGAGAAGAATTGCGGTGTGCTTATTTTTGTTTCTTATTTTGAGCGTGAAGTAAGGATTGTTGCAGATAAAGGAATCAGTTCAAAAATTTCCAATGACTTGTGGAATCTTATTGCAGATGAGATGACTGAAAATCTTTCAAAAGGAAATTTAAAGGAAGCATATATTGATGCAATTGAAAAATGCGGAAATCTGCTTGCGGAAAATTTTCCTGTTGATCAGAATCCTGCGATGAATAAAAAGGATGAACTTTATAACGGTCTTGTTGTCCTGGAGGAAGAAAGATGGGTGTAAAGGGCTCTCTTAAAAATGGAAATTCTCCTGTAGGATTTTTTATCTTTATTGCTTTTGTAGTTTTTATTGCTTCTTTAGCAGTTAATGGTGCAACAAAAGCTGATTCTAAGAAAAAAGAAAAAGTAAGTGTTATTTCTACGCTGAGTACGGAAAATGGTGCAGTAATAGATAAAGCCGGAATTTTTGGAAGCAGAAAAAAACAGATGCTAAATGAGTATCTTAAAAATCTGAATGATACAAAAGGTGTTCAGATTGCAGTTGTTACTGTTAAAAATCTTGAAGGGCAGAATATTGAATCTTTCTCTCTTGCATGTGCGGAAAAACTTAAGCTTGGTCAGAAAGGCAAAGACAACGGTGCGCTTCTTCTTGTTTCTATGGAAGACAGAAAAATGCGTATTGAAACCGGGTATGGAACTGAAGGCACTTTAACTGATGCAAAATGTTCCCGTATCATCCGCAATATTATGGTGCCTGCATTTAAGGCTGGTAAATATGAAGACGGGATTATTGCTGCCGTTCAAAGTATGGCCTCTGCAATTACAGGAGACGATTCTTTTATTGCTGAAGGTCGTGTAGAAAAATCCGGGGCAGGAAGAGCTTCTAATACAGCCGCTTTGATTCTTTTTATTCTGTTTGTTTTATTTGCCATGGTTCTTCCTGTATTTTCAAGAAGAAGGATTGGCTTTTTCCCGTTCTTTATTCCGATTGGTGGAGGTCACTATCGCGGAGGTTCAGGATTCGGCAGTGGTTCCAGTGGATTTAGCGGTGGTGGAGGAAGCTTCGGTGGGGGCGGTGCTTCCGGCAGCTGGTAGTAGTATTCGAAAAAACATCCATGTTTTTTCGAAACTTGAAATCTATTTAATTTCCTCATATAGTAATAGAATAAAAAGATAAGGGAATAGTAATAATGAAAATGTTAAAATTTGCAGTTGCAGTATTTGTGTTTGGAATGTTTGTGTTGACTTCATGTAGTCACTCATTAGGTGGGAGTAGTTCTAGTGAAAATGGTAATGGAACTGGTACAACAACTGATATATTTGGTAATAATAATTTATATGACACAAGGTATAAGGCAGTATTAACAAATTTAACAGTAAAATATGGTGAAAATATGTTAGAAGATTTATCATGTGCTTCTGCTGGATATGTACCAGTTTCTTCTGGAAGCAGCTATTATGCGATTCCAGAAATGTACTGCAATATGTCTAATATATATGTTAGATTCATTCATGAAGACTTAACAAAAAATCCACCAGAAGCGACTTTTTCAGTGCAAGCTGAACAAGGTTATTGTATTCATGAGGATAAGGCGGTAGCAATAGAGGATGCTAGAACTTGCTTTTCTAATATAAACCCTGAAACTGGTTATTGGCAATATACAACAAATGAATACAGTGATTAAATTGAGTATGAGGAGTTTACGAAATGATTTATCCATTTATGACTTTGAATGATAATACTGAAATAGTACATTCAGAAATGAATAAAGAAGGTAAGGTAAAAGTTTTAATTGAGACTCCAGATGAAAAACTTGGTTTTAAGAAGGCAGCATGTATTTTGCCAGATTTTGTGTGGATGGATATTTCAGGTTATTCTGAATCTGAATTGGATTATTTAAAAGAATTAGTAGATTCTGAACAGCATCTTATTTTAGAATTTTCTCAAACTGGTGGTTTTGATAATGCCTCAGGTTTTTAAAATAGGTTCATATTGGGTTTATTTCTGGCTTGATGAAAATCTCCCGCTGGAACCAATACATGTACATATTTCTCAAGGGAAACCTGTAAAAAATGGAACCAAGGTTTGGATTACAAAAAATCGTAGATGTTCCATTGCACATAACAAATCAAAAATTCCATCTGCAACCTTAAATAATATTATTCGAATTATAGAAATGCGAATTCCTGAAATTGAAAAGAAATGGCTAGATACCTTTTCTATGATTTCATATTATTGTTAAATAAACTTAGGCTTAAATTAATATAATTAATTAATAGGGTAAAAAACACGTGCGCAAAAAAAAGACTGCATTCCTGCAGTCCTTTTAATGTGTCTCATTATGTTTTAGCGGCCGTGTTCTTTTACAATGTCGCTCATGCGTTTTGCCATGTTTTCAAGTGAAACCTGTTCTTCTACGCCGCCAAGTTCCCATGCAACACGTGGCATTCCATAAACGATAGAACTTTCTTCATCCTGTCCTAAAGTCCATGCACCCTGTTTTCGCATTTCAGTGATCTCTACTGCACCATCTTTTCCCATTCCAGTCATGATTACGCCAAGTGCTCTGTTCTGGTAATGTTTTGCAACTGACTCAAAGAGTACATCTGCTGATGGTCTGTGACCGTTTCTCTGTTCTGCCTGTGAAAGACGGATTACGTTGCATAATGTAGATTTTTCAATATATATGTGGTAGTTACCTGGCGCAATGTAAATCTGTCCAGGATGGATTTCATCTCCGTCTTCTGCTTCTTTAACTGCAAGAGGACAGATTTTATCCAGAGAAAGTGCAAATTCTTTTGTAAATCCTGCCGGCATGTGCTGAACTACAAGAATCGGTTTTGAAAATTTTGGATCCAGATTTGCAAATACTTCACGCAAAGCGTTTGGACCGCCTGTAGAAATTCCAAGTGCAACAATTTCAATTTTTCCATGTTCACGAACTGGAGTTACAACAGCAGGTTCTTTTACTTTCTTCTGTAAAAGTGTAGCAGAAAGTGAAGTCTTTGATCCTGAAGGATTAATTTTGTCAAGAATTCCGGCTTTTTTTGCAGCTGCTTCTGCCTGCATCAGCTTTGCCTGCTGAATGAAAGCATCTGTTGAAAGAATTTCTCTATGCTTCTTTCTGCGTGCGTACTGTCCACCGTAAGAAGAAACTTTTTCAATAATTTCTGTTGCAACGGAACTGATATCTGCAGAAATTGAACCGGCCGGTTTTGTAATAAAGTCGCTTGCTCCAAGTTCAAGACACTGCATTGTAACTGCAGCACCCTTTGTTGCAATTGAAGAAAGAATTACTACCGGAATGTCTATTCCCTGTTTTTTGCGTTCTTCAAGGAACTGAACACCGTTCATTTCAGGCATTTCTATATCAAGAAGGATTACATCAGGGTTAAGTGATGGTATTTTTTGTAAAAGGAATTTACCATTCATTGCTGTTCCGCAAACTTTCATTCCCTCTGTTTCATCTACGATTCTGGAAATAAGGTTTCTCATAAGGGCAGAGTCGTCACAAACAAGTACTTCAATATCTTCCATGTTAAAACCTCCGTGATATTTAGCTAAATATTTTTAATAAAAATGGATCCTTTGCAATGGATTTTTCCTTACAAGGATCCCTTCGAATGTTAACCTTAATTAAATGTTCTTTCAACAGAAATTAAATGTTTTTCTGGTAAAGACAAGCCCAAGGTGTTTTAAGGAATTCAAACTTTGTATCCATTCCGAATAAACTTTCTGAGTGTCCGATAAAAAGATATGCATGCTTTGCCATTGAATTCCAGAAGTGATCAAGAGTGATTTTCTGTGCATTTTCATCAAAGTAGATAAGAACATTGCGGCAGAAAACAATATCCAGATTTCTTGCACCCATATCAAAGCGAAGGTTATGGTAGTCGAATTTAATCGTTTTCATGATATCAGGCTTAACCTGGTAACCGCCGTCTGCTTTTGTAAAATAGGAAGCAAGATAATTCTGTGGAATTCCCGAAACTCTTGAATCGGCATAGAATCCAGTCTGTCCGACCATGAGAGATTTAAGGGAAATATCTGATGCAAGAATTTCAAATGTCCATGGAGCCGGAAGCTTATCCTTAAGGAGCATTGCGATTGTGTAAGGCTCTTCTCCTGTTGAACATCCTGCACTCCAGATTCGGATCTTTCTGTCTACCCCAGACTGTTTTTCTTCTATTACATGGGGAATTACATAGTTTATAAGAGCATCAAAGTGAGGTTGATTACGGAAAAACCTCGTAAGATTTGTAGTAATACTGTCAAGAAATAGTTTAAATTCTTCTTTGTTGCTGGTGATAAGCTTATAGTAGTCCTCAAGATTTTCCAGGTTCTTGTCTCTTAAGCGTTCCTTAAGACGGCTGTCAAGAATAGAACGGTTAGTCTCCGAAAATGTGATTCCACTAGAGTCGTAAATAAGTTTTCTAAATTCATTAAACTGTGCATCTGTTAATAAGTCAGCCATAGTATACTTAATTATAAGACGTTAAATTCCATTTGTAAACTTTTGAATAATTTTTTTTAAATTTATTGCTTGAGATTGAAAAAACGCCTAATTGCCTTAAAATAGAATATAGACGGAGACACAATTATGGATAATGCGGTTAGCCAGATTATTGCTGGTAGAAAAACTTTTTTCATATTTCCTGATCTTTCTCTTTTTCCAGAAAACTTTTGTGAAGAATACTTTGTAGAAGGTTATGAATGTTATTTTATTGATTACAGTAAGAGACTTTCTCTTGAAGATCAGATTGAAGCAATAGTCCGGGTTTTTAGTGATGTAATTATTTTCTTTAATGTTGATTCAATGGTTTCTGGAATGAACTGGCCTCAGTTTATCCGCTACATTCACGAGAAGTACGGCGGAAAGGTTCTTGTAGGTGCTTTGTTCTGCAAAAAATCTTCAGAGGAAGAGAAGAAGAATATAGAAAAAATGTATCTTTTTGATATTGGAATTCCTTGCGGTGCAATTCAGCTTTCATATCAGAAGAGAAATAATTTTGAAATCATTGCAAAGACTCTTTATGCAAACCAGGCAATGGGAAGACGAAAAAATGTTCGTGCAGTCTGCATAGATAATACCTGTACTTTCTCTTTTGCTCAGAGTAACGGTTATTGCAGCGGTGTAGTTCATGATATTTCTACAAGCCATTTTTCATGCACTTTGCAGAAGGGGCAGATTCATGTAAAGCTTTATGAAAAGGTTGAAGGTGTTCAGATGAATATTAAAGGTACGCATTTTAGAACTAATGCAGTCCTTTATATTGAACGTGAGCTTTCAGACGGAGAAATGCTTTATGTATTTATGTTTGTATGTGCAGACGGAAGAAACGGCCTTGATTATTCTTCAAAGCAGATAATTGTTCCGCGCATCTACAACATGATGTATACAAATTGTATGGCTCTTGTAAGCTCAAAAATTAAAGATATGCGTGACGGCAAGGAAGAGCCGCTGCCTATTCTTTAAAGGCTTATGCTTCCAATAATAGTTTCATCTGAAGACGATGAAGATCCTTTTTTAGGTGCAGAGACAATTGTTCTGTCATTGTCTTCATCGTATTCTTCTGTATAAACAACTGTCTTTTTAGATCTTGAAGTCTCCTTTCCGGAGGCTTTTTTATTTTTGGGAGCAACAAGGAATCCAAAGAGGCTCCCGCAAATTCCGCCGATAAGCTGAATGAAGACGCAGATGTTTTTTTCAAGAATAATAGATGCTTTTTTTAAGTGGTAAAAATCAGCAGTTGAATAAAGCTTGTACGAAATGAACAGCACAAGAACCATGAGCCAGGTAAGCGGAATTTCTTTTTTGGAAATTTCAGAGATTGAAATTAAAATCAGCATGGTGAAAATTATTCCGTCTGCTCCACTTACAGGAACTGTTGAAATGCAGGCTGTAAGTACTCCGGTTACAAGACTGGATGTGAATATCATTAGTAGAAGAATTTTGCTTCCGTAACGTTCTTCAAGATTTGCCCCAAGAAGAAGCAGGATAATCGTTCCAGAAAACATTGAATGCCATGAGCTGCTTCCAAGGACATAAAAAATCATTCTTGCATAATCCGCCGCTGATCTAAAATTAAATGCCGCAAATGTTCCGCTTGCTTTTGCTGCATGACAGGTGAAAGCGTTTGAAATTACTTTTCCTTTTATAATGAACGTGTCAAAAATCATTGCAAGAACTGATAGTGCTGCAATTACAGTTACAACAGGTGAATTGATTTTTAATGAATAATTTTTCTTTGCCATATATTTTTTATCGACATTTATCAGTGTTTATCTTAGATTTTAGCATTTCTTTTTAATGTTAATGTATGCGAAATATTCATATAAATGTAAGAAATTATTATAAAATTCTCTTGAACAAACTTGAGAAATTTGACAAAATAACGCAACTTATACGAAATGTCTAAAAACTCAATTTTTTAAGGTTTTAAGGGAGTAAACATGTTGTTTGAAAGAGACGACCAGATTAAACGTACAGCAGGAACTTTTGCATTCTGCACTTTTTTTGTTGCTCTTTGTGTATGCATCGCTGTGTTTTTTCCTGAGTCAGAATCAAAAGTAAAAGAAGAAATCATTCCGGAACAGGTTGCAAGACAGGATGCAGAAGCTGAAGAAGTTGATTATAAAAGGCTTTTTGATGAAGAATATCCTCAGCTTGTTCTTGATTTTGGTCATAAAGATGATGCAGGTCTTATCATGTACCGCCAGAAGGAAACACGTCCTGCAGTTGAATGGTATTACACAAGAATCGTAAACAGCCGTGAAGTTGCACTTGCAATCCTTGAAGAAGCTGATGAATACAGCATTCCTCTTTCACTTGCTTTTGCTCTTGCTCATACAGAAAGCCGCTTTGATCTTAAGGCAATGCACAAGAATACAAATGGAACTATTGACCGCGGTTTATTCCAGCTTAACAGCGCTACATTCCCGAAGCTTACTGAAACAGATTTCTATGATCCGAAAATCAGCGCAAAATACGGACTTTCACACTTGAGATTCTGTCTTAATTCTGCAGGAAATGAGATTGCAGCACTTGCAATGTACAACGCAGGCTCTAATAAAGTTAAAAAGAATAACACACCTCAGATTACATTGAATTACATCTCAATGATTCAGGGGTACAGAAGCAGCCTTGATGAAACTTTTGCCTCTGAAGTAATGGCATTTTACAATAACAGCGACGTAAAGCATCTTGCAAAAAAATAATTCAGTCTGTGTTAAGGGCATCTCTAAGAATTGAAGGTTTTTAGAGATACCCTTAAATCATTTTTGAAATTGAAGCACAGGCATTAACGCCGTCCATTGCAGAACTTACAATCCCGCCGGAATAACCGCTTCCTTCTCCGGCTGGGAACAGGTTTTTAATCACAGTACATTCAAAAGTTTCTTTATCCCTAAGGATTCTGACGGGTGTACTTGTTCTTGTTTCACTTGCAATTAAAACTGCATCATCGCAGATAAATCCCTTCATGCTTTTATTAAAATCTTTAAATGCGCCTTTGAGACGTTCTGTAATCTGCTTAGGCATCCAGTCGTTGAGGTTACTTGAAACTACTCCAGGAGTGTAACTTGTCTGCGGAAGAGTTTCGCTTTGTTTGTCTTCAAGAAAATCTGTAAGACGCTGGGCTGGTGCTGCCTGATTCTGTCCGTTTTTAAAAGTTTCATGTTCAAGCCATTGTCTCCATAAAAGGCCGGCTAAATCTTTGCTTCCAAGTTTTATAGCTTCTTCTGTAAAATTTGAGGGAATATCTTCAGGTTTTGTTTCTACAACGATTGCTGCATTGCTCCATTTATTGTTTCGTTTTGCACAGGACATTCCGTTTACAACAATTTCTTCAGGTCCTGTTGCACTTGGAACTACAAATCCTCCGGGGCACATACAGAAGCTGTAAACACCTCTTTCATTCTGCTGGCTTACAACACGATATTCTGCGGCTCCAAGATTTTCCTGGATTTCTCCGTGATATTGAATTGCATCTATTAAAGAGCGCGGATGTTCAACACGAACTCCAACTGCGAAAGTTTTTGCTTCAAGGCAGCGGCTGTCTGTTTTTGCAAGACTTAAGTAGATGTCATTTGCGCTGTGGCCTGTTGCAAGAAGAACTGCATCAGCTTCAATTTGTTTTGATTCTCCGTGGCATAATGTATTAATTCCGATTATTTTTTTTGTGCCGTCCTTTGAATCTGTAATAAAATCTGTACATAAAGTTTCAAAATGAAATTCGCCGCCCATGCTGATTATAAATTCGCGCATGTTGTTGATGATTTTTGGAAGTCTGTCTGTTCCGATATGTGGATGAGCATCTGTTAAAATTTTTGAATCTGCTCCAAAGTGCACGAAAATTGAAAGAATCTGATGAATGTTTCCGCGTTTGTTGCTTCTTGTGTAAAGCTTTCCGTCGCTGAAAGTTCCGGCTCCTCCTTCTCCAAAACAGTAATTTGAATTTGAGTCAACAAGATGCTGCGTTGAAATTTTTGCGATGTCGTGTTTTCTGCTGCTTGTGTCTTTTCCGCGTTCGATGATTACAGGTTTGATTCCGTTTTCAAGAAGCTTGAGTGCGCCAAAAAGTCCTGCAGGTCCTGAACCGATTACAAGAACAGTTTTAGATCCGTCTGCTTTTTTCCATTCAGGAAGTGCTGAGTCATCCTTTGGTTCTTCGTTTATAAAAACCTTGTAGCGCAAAACGAGTTTTATATTTTTGTGGCGTGCGTCTACGGATTTTTTGAGCTGTACAGTTCCTTTTATTTCATTCATGGAACATTTAATTCCACTTGATTTTAATGCTTCCAGAATTTTTTGAGAAATGAACTGTGAGTTTGATTCTTTGTCCGGGCCGATCTGAATGGAAACTTCTTTAATCATTGTGTTAGTATATTCTTTTATGGTAAACTTTTACAAGGGAAAAATTAAGAGGGGAACTTTTATCGATGAATTTTTTCAGTACGAGGGATTTTAAAAATATTGTCTCTTTCAAAAAGGCTGTTCTGGAGTGTCTGCCTGAAGATGGCGGGCTTTATGTTCCGGATGAAGGCGCAGATTTAAGAAAATGGATTCTTTATGCTGATGAAAAAACTTCATTTGCTTCACTTGCAGGTTCTTTGACTTCGGCAATGATCAGCAATGAATTCAGCCCGTTGATTTGTGAACGAATTGCAACTGCTGCTTTTCCTAAGGATCCTGTTTTAAGAAAACTTGACGATAATCTTTACATTCTTGAACTTTATCATGGGGCAACTGATACATTTAAGGATTTTGGTGTTGCCTATCTTGCTTCTGCCCTTGAAACAATTTTGACTTATGATGGTGGAAAGACAATTTTCCTTGATGCAACTACAGGTGAACTTGGAGCCTGTATGGCAAACGCACTTAAAGGAAAACAGAAGCTCAAATCAGTTTTGCTTGCTCCAAAGGGAAAATTCCGCGGAATGGATGAAAGTGATTTTGTCTGGAACGGTGGAAATGTTTATCCTGTTGAAGTTGATGGAACTGAAGAAGACTGTCACAAAATCATCAGAAAAATTTTTGAAGATAAAAATCTTGTAAAAAAATTTAATCTTTCTGTTGCGAATACTGCAAATATCGGACGTCTTTTACCTCAGGCTTTCTTTTACACTTTTGCTTTTTCAAGATTAAAGAAAGTTGCTGCAGGGGACATTTATTATGCTTTTGCGGCGGGAAATTACGGAAATCTTGTTTCGGGACTTTACGGCTGGAAGATGGCGCTCCCTGTTAACGGATTTATCGTTCCTTCAACATCTTGTGTTACTGCGGACGGAAGCGGAAACTGCATTGTACCTGACAGCATGATTCCTGTAGAAAACAGACTGCATGCAGATCCTACAAGCCCAAGTAACATCGAGCGTCTTGAGCAGATTTTTAAAGCCAATTCACTTATGCTTAAAAATTTTGTTTTCCCGGCACACGTCACGGAAGAAGACATTTCAGATGCTTGCAGAACTTTGTATAAAAAATATTCAGTTTATGCAGACAGAGAAACTGCTTCAGCATATGCGGCTGTTCTTAAACGAAATGATATTGCAGGCGGTGATGATGAATCTGTTGTGCTTGTTGCAAGAAATGCTCCTTACCTTGATAAGGATTTTATCAGGCACAATATCGGGATTGAACCTGAAGAATCAGAAAATGCATCCAGAGTTTTTGCTCACGTTGAGTTGAATCGTGAGGCAATCGCTCCGGATGACATTGATGCTGTTATTTCTGTGCTTTCGTCTTTGATGTAGTTTTCTTTGTTGTTTTGCTTTCTGATTTTTCAGATGAATCTTTAGAAGCTGCAGTTTTCTTTACTGTGGCTTTTTTTGTTGGAACTTTTTTTACCGGCATCTTCACAGGCTTAACGGCATTTGTAAACTCAAGGCATTTATATTCCGCAAGTTCTTTTGCTGCTGTAAGAGTCCTGAAGAGTCTGTAAATCTGTTCGCGCAGAATTCTTGAACTGCACATTGCATTTGTTGTCAGTCCAAAATAAAGCGTTGATTCAATAATTTCTTTGTTGAACCATTTTGTTCCGTCGTATTCATTTGCACCGGAAAGAAGAACTGACTGCTCTCCGTCTACAAACTGAACTGCAACCTCGTAAGTTGATTTTACAAATCCGGTTGCTCCAAAGTTAAGTCCTCTGATCATCATACATTCAAAAATTCTCTTGAAGATGTTGCGTGAATCTGGAGTTTCAAAGCCTGCTTCCTTGAGAAGATCAGACAGTTTTCTGAAGTATCCCCATTTCTTGCAGTTTTCATAACCGGCAGAACTTACTGCTGCAAAGGCACACAAAAGTTCCGTGCAGTTTTTAATTTCTTCAAGACCGTTGTAAATTTCTGATTCAAGACTGATTTTTAAAACAGGTTTTTCTGTTTTCTTTTCTTCATCAGTTACAGATTTATAAATGCTGTACAGATATTCAACCTGTTTTTTGAATGCAGCAAATTTTTCTTCCGGTGTTGAAGTAACTGTCTTCTGTTTTACACGGACTGCTTTTTGTGTAACAGGAAGCTTCTTTGTCTTCTTTTTCTTTGATTCTTTTTCAGCTTTGAGTCTTGCTTCTTCCGCTTCTTTTTCTGCAAGGAGTGCATATTCATTTTCTTTTGCGTAGTAAGCAAGTGCATTTTCTTCAACCTGAGAAAGAATATTTTTTAATGCAGGTTTTGTTTTTTCTTTTGAAGTAAAGAGCTGATTAATATTTTCAAAGAATTCTTTTGAAAGGAATTTTTTCAATGGAGCATAAAGTTCTTTGTAGCAGTATTCCTGCCATGCAATTTCAAGATCTTCAACTCCTGCGCCATTTAAAAGATCACAAAGTTTTGAGTACATTCCTTCTGCTGTATCTTCAACCTGGTGGACGTCCATGTAAATCTGTGCTTCAAATCCGTTGAGCATTACGAACATTCCGTTATTGATGATATCGTCGCTTCTTCTGATGAACCACAAGCCGGTTCTGTGTTCACGGAAAATTACAAAATGATTATAGCCTGGTGTAAGGTCGAGTGCATCTCCAAGATTTTTTGCCCAAAGCTTTTTGTCATTTTCTCCGCTCCCAGTTTTGATTGCATAATCGCAGGAACGTTTTATCCATCCCTGAGCGCGGTCATATTTATTGTTGTAGAATACGACTGTACGTTCATCTCCTGCTTTGTTTGAATAAGCAAAAACATTTTCATTCACGCTGCCATTATCCCACACATCGTAGAATAAAAAGTTTTCAACGTTTGCAAAGAGATAGCGTTTTTTCATCAGCGGGAAGATATCGTGCCAGTGACGGCTCATCAATCCTTCATCAACCTGTTCATCTCTGTAAGCACGGGTATATTCCATTCCGTATTTTTCTTCATAGCCTTCAAGCTGACCGTGACCAAACATCGGCAGACCAGGCATTGTAACCATCAGCGTGCAGACACCAAAATATTTGTCACCTTTTCCAAACTGTGCAACTGCTGTTTCTTCATCAGGATTGTTCATGAAGTTTACATAGCGCTTGAGAATCTGCGGATCAAATCTGATTGTATTTTTTACTGTGTCGCGGTATTTCTGATTTTCTTCTTTCTTGAGCATATTCATGAAGGCACTGTTGTAAACTCGATGCATTCCAAGTGTGCGTGTAAAATATCCTTCCATCATCCAGAAAGCTTCTGCAAGTAAAAGTGTGTCCGGCATTTCCTGTGCACAACGATCAACAACTTCTCTCCAGAACTCATTTGGAATCCGCTTTTCAAATTCTTCATTGCTTAATGCATAACGGCTGCGGCTGTAGATGTCTCCGCCATGTCCCGGCTGAGGATACCAGAGTCGGCGTATGTGTTTTTTTGCAAGAACCATTGCGGCATCAAATCTGATAATAGGGAAGTTTCGTGCAACTTTTAGAATCTGCTGCATAACTGCTTCTCTTGCTGTAGGATTAAGAAAGTCAATCTGAGCTGTATCACACCATGGCATACCTGTACCGTCATTTCCGTGATAGATGTATGTAACGTCACCTGTTGAATTATCAACTCGTTTGTAACATACGGCACAGTCTGTTCTGTCGTAGTAGTGGTCTTCAAGATAAATGCTGACTCTTCCGTCGTGACTTAAATTTTCTCCGTTGAAAGTATAGTTTGGAGAAGGGCAGTCTTTTGTTGTAATAAAATAATCCGGGTGTTCCGTGACCCAGTTGCTGTCCATTCCGGTGTGATTTGGAACCATGTCTGAAGCAAGACGGATTCCGCGTTTCCAGCATCGCCATCTTAAATTTTCAAGTGCTGACCATCCGCCAAGATTCCATGCAATTTCATAATCTAAAAGTGAGTATGCACTAGCAGCTGCTTCAGGATTTCCGTTGATCTGCTTGATTCTTTTTGAAGCATTAGATCTTTCCCAAAGACCAATAAGCCACAAGCCGGTAAATCCCTGATCACGCAGAAGATCAAGTTCTTCATCCGGAATCTGATCAAGGCGACAAATCTCTCTGCTGTATTTTTTGGAAAGCTGATAGAGCCAGACAAGAACTGTTTTTGCCATGAGAACAACTTTCGGCATCCATTCTCTGTCCGGAGAAAATCGTTCATATTCCTTCATGAGATTTTCATCATCAAAAGTGTAAGCCTGCATTTCTGCATCCCCTCCGTTTGTCGGGTGCCATGCAGCTTTTTCTTCTTCGCTGATTGTGTCGATTCCTTCAAGAAGGCGCAAAAGCCATTCACCAAGAAGATCTGCCCAGTAAGTTCTGATGTAATCGAGCTGTCCTTTAAGTGAAGTTGGACTTGCAAGCACAGGTTCTTTCAGCATGTTGATGAGAGTATTTCCCTTTGGTCCGAAAATCGGCTGAGTTTCAAAATATGCTTTTATCTGAATCCATGTTTTTGTGTAATACGGATTGATCTGCATTTCTGTGTCATCAAACATAACTGCAAACGAATGAAAGGCAGGATTTTCATTTTCAAGATGGAGCATAATCATTTCTTCAAGAACCTGTTCGCGGTTTGAACGTTCAATGTTTGTTCCTGCTTCTACTGCCGACTGCTTCAAAAATTCTTTTGCAGAAATTTTATTCTGGTAAACTTCTACAGGCGGAAACTCTTCCATAAATTCAAGAAGAAGACTGTCGATTTCATCTTTTCCAAAAGAAGCATCGAGGTCTGCGAGAAGATTTTTAAAGGATGCAGGATTTTTCCTTTCGCGGAAAAGCTTGCAGATGATGTGGAAAATTTCATCAATTAATCCCATTGCATTGAGATTTCCGGCAGAAACTTTTTTTTCGTTTTCTCCACGTTCTTCAAAAATTTTATTGAGCTTTATCTGGAACTGCTGAACTGCCTTAAAGTTTGCAAAAACTGCATTTCCCGTTGATGAAAAAAGTGTAGAATCAAAATTACACAAATCCCTTATTTTTTTGCTGATATGAAATTCGTTGTATGAAATTTTCATTATATTTTTCCTCCGATGTAATATGCGCTATTCTGCATCATGCAGTTTCACGATTGCATTAATTTTATTTAAGAGACTTTTGTCTTCACATAAATCTTCTATCATTGCAGGAAGTCTGTAAGTCCAGTTGAAGTCAGTAACAGTTCCCGGGATATTGATTCTCTCTTCGTCCTCGTTGTCCATGTAGTATCTGTGCTCAAGGAAAAGATAATCCTGCAACGGGTTGATTAAAAATGCACTCTTAGATTTTGCAGCGGCTTTCAAAATAAATTCTGCAATCTCCGGAATGAATGCTGAATCAGGATCAGGCTTTTGTTCTGCCGAAAGATTTTTTATGCTTTCAATAAATGCTCTTACGCTTTCTTTTTCCTGATTCCACCACTGTCTTAAAGTTGAGCTGTCGTGAACGGAAGTTGTTGCAACTGAAAGCTCAGGGTATTCTTCAAATGGAATATACGGCTGTCCTTCTTCTGCCCAAAGTCGTGTCCATCGGATTACTTTGAGCGAAAGAATATCAAGCTTCTTTAAAACTTCGCTCATACATTCAAGATTAACGCCAAGATCTTCTGCACACGGAATCATGTCTGTTGCATGAACAATTGCGTTTAAAGTTGTAAGTGCCTGCTTCTTCCAGAGTTTGTTTTCTTTTTCGTCAGTCTCTGCAAAAAGTTCTGTGAGCTTCTCTTTTTCTTCATCGTTTAAAGTTGACCATGCTGTTGAACGGTTGTATGTATAAACTTTGATGAATTTATTTTTTACAATTTCGATAAGGCTTCTGTCTTTCCATTTTTCTGCAAGTGCATTTTTTACGGCATTATCTTTTCCTTCATCGTCAAAAAAGTGCATTGCGTAAATTTCTTTGTCGCCTGTGATTTCTTTTTTGAAAGTCCAAAGCTCTTCTGATTTTACACGGTCGCAGATTTTTTCAAGAACTGCTGTTGCTTCATCATGATTCCAGGTGATGTTTTCAATCAGTCCCGTCGGAATATGCGGCTGTGAAATCCATTTTAATCTTTCATCATCAAAGCCAAGTTCATTTAATGTTTTACGTGTGAATGAAGCATACGGAATTGTGTGTCCAAGATATGCTGTAGTTTCACTTTCATTAACTGCCCAGATTCTAAAGAAGCCGAGAATGTGGTCTATTCTGAATGCATCGTAATAATTTGCGGCAAGCTTTACTCTTTCTTTCCACCAGGTAAATTCATCTGCTTCAAGACGATCCCAGTTGTAAGTAGGGAAGCCCCAGTTTTGTCCCGTTGGATTTTCACCGTCTGGAGGAGAACCTGCTCTTGTTTCCTGACTGAAGAATTCCGGGAAGGTCCAGCAGTCAACACTGTCTTCATTCATTAAAATCGGTATGTCGCCTTTTAAAATAATATTTTTTGAGCGCAGAAAATCTGAACTTTCTTTGAATTGTTCTGCAGCACGAAGCTGGCACCACACGTAGAAATTATGATTTTCCTGTTTTGCCTTGTTCTGCCATTTGAGCATTATCTGGCTGTTTGTCGGAAGCTGAAGAGATTTGTCCCATTGCTTCCACGAGGCCTGCATGTTTTCATCTTTGATGTTTTTGAAAACTGCATACGGAATTACCCATTTGTTTTCTTTTGCAAATTTAGCAACGAGCGGTGCAACTTTCTGATAGAGTGAAAGTGAATTTGATGCTGCTGTTTTTGATTTTGGAGTTCCGCTCTTTTCAATGTACGAATAAAGAAGATGAAGCAGTTTTGTTTTTTCCTGATTGAGCTGAGTGTAATTAAATCGCTTTGAGTATTTAAAAGTCTTTTCAAAATTTTTGTATGCACTGGCAAAGGTCTTGTCATTTTTTATCGCTTCATCAAATTCAGGAAGTGCACTTATGCGGATGTAAATTGGATGAAGTGCAAATGCTGAAAGTCCTGAGTACGGTGAAGACTGTGTACCCGTATCGTTTACCGGCAAAAGCTGAACAATTGAAAATCCTGCTTTTTCACAGAATGAAGCGAAATCCTTGAGTGACAGGAAATCTCCGCAAGAAACACTGTCCTTTGTGTAAAGGGCTGCAAGAGGAACAACTACACCAGTTCTTTTTTTCATATTTACCTGACTGCTTTTTAATTTTTGAAATTTGGCGAACCTTTTAGTCAGAAAGATTCTTCTATAAATAATATTCTATCACCGAATATTCATAAAGCAAGGATTTTTGTTGTTTTAAGATTTTTTTAAGGATTTATTTCTTTCGGAGCAGTCGTCTCCCGCTGACCCGCTTTCCACGGTTTCATTGCTTCGCAACGGCTCCGCCGTCGTTCCAATCGGGGCTAGGCTGCTTTTTTTTTGGGGGGGGATCATCTGCACGGGATCAGTCCTGGAGGTACAGGACCGTTTTTCAGTCAATGCATCACCTGCACAGGTATCCTTTGATTTCCCAGTCCCATTTTTCTCCGCCGTTTTTATTCTGTACGGAGAGAAGCCTTACTTCAGTAAGTACAAGCGCAAAGCCGTTCTGGTGCAGCACAAGAGGCTCAGTTTTATCAGACTTCAGGTCAATCATCCGTTTCTCATCTGTCGGATGCATAAAAGGACGCAGGTCTTCTGTTATGTCAAACTTCATGTTTCCGGCCGAAAAAGCAACCGAAAGCTTCTGTCTGTCGAATTCTGAAGCTGAAAATGCCCGGAGTTCATTCCACGCGCTTATGTCTACCGGCTGCAAAGAATCGTCTGCATGAACCTTAAAACCAGAACGCACGGCGTCAGATTCACCGTAGTCTGTATAAGGAATTCCAAAAACTTTCCCGAATAAAAATTCATCACTTATTTCAGATTTTGCCTCTTCTTTTGCTTTTGAAAATGCCCGGGACAGCCAGACCGGCCTTTGTGCCTCGGAATTCAGGACTGCGTCAAAAGAACTTTTCAAAATATCCTTGTCTTCGTCGCTGATGCTCTTTCCGCCGTCTGCAGCAGGAATCAAATCATCAGATTCAAGAAGTCCGTTTTTAATCAGCACGGTTTTCATGCGAGCATACTGGTTCCGCGCAGGTGCATCAATCAGATTGAACGGCGAGATGCTTGCGAAAAGACACAGGATTCCAAAAAGCGGATAAACTGAAGTCATTGCCTTGCCGTGCTTGTAGAGGGAAATCAGCAGAAACGCAATGCTGAAAATTATGTAAAAAAGACTTGCCTGCCGCGTACCCGTCATTCCGTATGCATTCACACGGATTGCAAATGCCACGCACTGAATTATGATTAGCGGAAACAGGAAAAGTGAACCGAAACGGTAAAAAATCGTCATAGCGCGGTTACGGCATTCCTGCATGGTCAGATAGAAAAGAAGGTAGCAGGCTGTTGCAAAAGACACAAACGGATTTATAAAGCCGCTCGGCATTGAGCGAAGGAAAAGGCATTTTGCAAGGTAGGCATAAAGGACTGCCAGCAGAATCACATACAGCGGAAAAAGGACGTTCTGGAAAATATGCGTGAAGGCACGCGGAACGGTTATGTCTTCCTCCCGCTTTGTGACATACGAAATGAAAACGCACGGGAAAAAGAAAGTTCCCGCAACGATGTAGATTACCGGATATACATACTGGTTACTGGCTGAAAAGTCATAGATGAGGTGTTGCACCGCAAGAGCGATTATGCTTCCGCCGGAAGAAATACAGCCGCAGATAATCCCCGAAATCATTCCTGAAATAATGATGTTGGGAATGACAGTGTTTTTTTTCTGGAACGCATGCAGCAGAATCACGACGGTCGTCAAAAGCGCAGAAAGAGTTCCGAAGTAGATGAGGAGAAAACGCGCGCTGTTGCTTCTGCACAAAAATGCACCGGAAGCCAGAGGAAGGATCGTAAGCACAAACTGAACTGACAGATGAAGTGCAAATGATTTTACGAGCAGGACCTTATCAATCAGGAGCTGTATGACAAGCGAAAAAATACCTGCCCACACACAGGCCTTTATGATCCCGAGCAGACCGTCAAAAGCGGTGCCGTTATAAAAAAAAGTTTTCACATGATAAATTGACGTAAAGACCGCAGTAAGTGCTGAAAGCATGAAAAAAGCCGGAAACTGCTGTACGGTCGGCTTTATGTTTTTCCAGATGCGCAACAAACTATTTTTCATTAAATTACCTCAATGCAAGAATAAATTAAAAAAACAATTCAAACAATATGCTGAAAAATTGACCGGAGCAGTCGTCTCCCGCTGACCCGCTTTCCACGGTTTCATTGCTTCGCAACGGCTCCGCCGCCGTTCCAATCGGGGCTAGGCTGCTTGTGGGGAAGGGATGATTTTTTTTACGAAGTCATATATCATTCCATGTGGTTTATTGATTTGCTAAGTGCCCCCCGGCACATTCATACAAAAAAGAGAAGAAAATGAAAAAAAATATTTTAAAAATGATCATGACGGCATTCTTTTCGGTTGCCTTATTCGGACAAACCATTGAAGATTTTGAAAAGGATTTTGTCAGCGCGACTGAGAAAGATTTTACTGAGACAGATTTAAACGAAATGTTTCAGGCATATTCAGAATTCTTGACGCCGCACAGTGACATAACTCAGCTCACGGCAAATTTGAAAAACGAACAGATCGCTGAATATCCGCTGTCAGAATTCAAGAAAAGTGCCAGCTACAAAAAAAACATAGACAAGCTGTTTGATTCAAAAAATGACAATCAGCGGTTATTGTCTTATCTGGTCATCGCAGGTGCCGGCGATAAAAAATTTGAGAAGAAACTTCTGAAAAGAATTAAAACCGAAAAGTCATGGGGAAATATTATCTGGGCCGGCATGGCTCTGATGTATTTAAAAACCAGTCACACGACGGAACTGTTTGATTTTCTTGTTGAATACGAGAATTTTAGAGACTGTCACATGCTTCCTTTATACATTCAGCTCGACAAGTCTTCACTGCAAAAAACTGCATACGCTAGAATCAACAGTGAAAACGTAAAAGCCAGAATTCTCGCCGTACAAATCCTTTCGGTTACAGGTAAAAACAAAAAGACGGAAAAACTTTTGCTGGATGCTGTTAAAAACTGGGACATCAACATAAAGGGATATGCGGTTTATTCAATAAAGGAACTCGGGATCGGCAACCTCAAGGACACACTCATTCCATTACTGGACAATGAACGGACCCGAAGCATTGCAATTCAAGCTTTGGCAAACAGTCCGACAAAAGAAGATATCGATTATCTGAAACAGCTGGCGGAAAATGAAAATCCTGTTTCCGAGGATTTATTGGACGGATTCTATCTTTCAAAAAATACGGAAAGCGTAAAATTCTGGCTGCATCTAGTTTCCACAAAAGAAATTCCTGAAAATTATTATTTCATGACATCTCAGCAGCCTCTGTTCTTTTCGGATGAATTATTAAAAGATGTTCAGGATGCATTAAGGGAGACAAAGCATTTAGAAATTAAAAAGTATCTGATTAAAGCTTTGGCCGGCAGGATTGATCAAACTTCCATGGACATAATTTTTACTTATTTAGACAGTGCGGATTCTTCAGTCAGGTATTGGGCCGCAGATGCATTGGAAGGAAAACAGTCAGATGCTGTTATAAAGAAGCTGACGGAAATGCTGGAAGATCCTGAAAAAAGAGTGGTTTCAATTACCAGAATATTTATAGAAAATAAAGTTGACTCGCTTCAGGATGCTTATGAAAAAATATATCAGACCAGCAGGAGCTTAGACTGGAAGAGAAGCTCAATTGAATATCTGTCGAATTTCCCGAAAGAAAATCATAAGAAGCTGTTCCTTGAAATTCTAGAAAACAAGGATTCAGACTTTTCTTTAAAGATGGATTCTGCCATGGGGCTTGGAAATTTAAAGGATGAAGCTTCGGTAGATGCAATAATTAAAGTTTGCGAAAACGAGCGAAAAGGCAGTGATTATAACGCCCGTGTTTATTTGACTGCCCTGTCAAAAATAAAAGGCGAAAAGGCAAAAAAATATATTGAATCATACAAAGACAGCAAGGAAAGAGTGATCCAGGTGTTTGCGGATGAATTGCTTGCAGGCTGGAATGAATGACATGTAACCCCTCCATAGTAAATAAAAAATTTTTCTGTTATAATGTGTGGACTAAAAAATCACGAGGTACATATGACGGAATTACTTGCACCAGCTGGAAACATTGAGGCATTGGACGCGGCTCTTGGAGAAGGTGCTGATGCAGTTTACATGGGGCTTAAAAGTTTTAATGCACGCCTTAGGTCTTCGAATTTTGCATGGAATCAGGCTGAAGCTGCTGTTCAGAGTGTACATCGTGCCGGCAAAAAACTTTATGTTACTGTAAATACTGTTTGTGAAGAAAATGAAACTGAACGTCTTTACAGATTTTTAAATTATCTTACAAAAATTGAAGTTGATGGAATTATCGTTCAGGATTTTGGTGTTGTGCGAATGTGCCAGGAATTTTTTCCGAATCTTGAGCTTCATGCTTCGACTCAGATGAATGTTGAAAGCTCCGCTGCTGCAAATCTTTTAAGCAAAGAAGGATTTAAGCGTGTTGTTGTTGCTCGCGAACTTGGTCTTGAAGAAATTAAAAAAATCAAAGCTTCTACAAATGCTGAACTTGAAATGTTTGTTCACGGTGCATTGTGTGTAAGTGAAAGCGGCCTCTGTTTATTTTCAAGTTATCTTGGCGGTAAATCTGCAAACCGCGGAATGTGTACTCAGGCTTGCCGTCGTTTTTATACTGCTGAAATTCCGGGCAATCTTTCAAACGGATATTATTTTTCTCCGTGTGATCTTGAGCTCATCGGTCAGGTTCCGGATTTGATGCAGGCTGGTGTTGACAGTTTTAAAATTGAAGGACGCATGAAGAGTGCTGAATATGTTGGTGCGGTTACTGCTGCATACCGTTACGTGATGGACCACTGGCAGGATGATAAAAAAGGTGCCATTGCAGAAGGTCGCAGAATCTTGAGCACAGACTTTGCAAGAAGTAAAACTGATTACTGGTACGGATTTAAAACTGTTGAAGAAGGCGTTGAAAATGCCGGTGCAAAAATTTTAAATCCAAATCAGGCGGGTGGAACTGGAATTTATCTTGGAAAAATTTCTGCACTCAGGGAAGCTTCACATGAAGAAAGAGAAGCAAGTGCACAGTTTGATGCAGAAAAGAAAATTCAGATGGCTCTAATTTCCGGCGGGGATTATGAGCCTGACCCTGGAGACAGCATCCGTCTTCACAAAAAAGATGATACTGGCCGTGAAAGTCATAAGGTTCGAATTGTTGCTCCGGATGAAAAAGGGCACAGATGGATCGACATTCCTCTTGGATTTACAAAAGATGATTCAGTTTATCTTTTGCAGACTAAAGCGATGTCAAAAAGATATAAGAAAATGCTTCCGCCGGATCTTTCTAAATTCAGAAAACAGCCGGGAGGAGAACATCTTCCGATTCTTGATTTAACTCCTGCAGCGAAAAATGAACTCAACTACTTTCCTGAAGGATTGTACATTCAGGTTTCAACTGTTGCAGATGCCCACATGGTAAATATGGCTCATCCTGTACGCGTGATTCTTGAGCTTAATTCAGAAACTTCTTATGACCTTCTTAAAAAAGATACTGCAGAAAAACCGGTTCTTCCGTACAGCAAGAAGATGGTGATTATTTCTCTTGATCCGTTTGCTGCTGAAGGAAATAACGGACAGCTTGAAGAAAAGCTCAATGCACTGATTGAAAAAGGATACTCTACTTTTATCGTTAATAATCTTGCTCACATCAACATGCTCAAGGGTAAGAAAGTTAACATGATTGCAGGACCTTATCTTTATACGTTTAACAGATGGGCAGTCAGCTTCCTTGAAAATCAGAATATAATGGCTCTTCAGACCCCTCTTGAAAATTCTGAAAAGAACCTGGAAGAAACTTTTGAAACTTCTGCAGAACGTGAGCGTGTTTTGCTCAGCGTATTCTCTTATCCTGTTTTGTTCCGCATGAGATTTAAGCTTCCAAAGGATTATGATTTTACATATTTTTACGACAAAGAAAAAATGGGCTTTAAGGTTAACTCAACTGTTGACGGATCTTTTGTAATGCCTGAACTTCCATGCAGCCTTCTTGATAAAATGGATTCTCTTAAACACAAGGGCTGGAAAAGGCAGCTTATTGATTTTTCAAAGACAAAGGTTCTTAAAGGTGATATGAAGAATCTTCTTTCATTGATTCAAAGCCACGAATTTATTTCAGGTTCTTCAAGGTTTAACTGGAAGGACGGTTTTTATAATCCTGAAAAAATGGAAGCTTACAAGGCAAAGGCTGAACGTGAAGCAAAGGAAAATGCTTCCGGTGCACAGCGTCCGTCTGCAAGAAAAAACGGCGGTGCAAAAAAGTCTGCGCCAAAAAGAAGAAGATAAAAAGAACCGGCATAAAAAATATTTTTAAGAAGTTTTATATATATGGAAGATAATTTATGCCGGTCCAGTTTTTTTAGAATACTGCTTCTGCCTCCTCTTCAGAAACATCTGATTCATTCTGTGCTGCCTGTGCTGCTTCCTTAAGAAGTGCAAGCTTCTGCTTTTTACTTAAGGTTGTGTTTTTAGCGTCTGCACTTGCAGGTCCATCATCTTCTGCTGATTCTGAATTCTTCTTGAACAAAGGTTTGAATTCAACGTGTTCTGCAATGATTTCGATTTTGCTTTTGTTTTTGCCGTCTTCAGCTTTCCATACAGACTGCTTAAGTCTTCCGACAACTCTGATTCCTCTTCCTTTTGGACACCATTTTTCGCAGAGTTCAGCCATCGGACCGAAAGTTGAAATGTCAAAGTACGAAACATCATTTACATAATTTCCGTCAGCACCCTTGTAGCTTCTGTTTGTAGCAATAGGGACTGTGCAGAAAAAAGCTCCGTTTTTACATGTGCGTTTTTCCGGCTGGCGGACAACGTTTCCTTCAATAATTACCTGATTTAATGCGTTCATTTATTTTTACTCCTCCGAACCTGCAGAACAACGCGCGCTTTGAACTGCAGGTTTCATAAATATATATTGCCGAAAAAAATTAAAAACATGACACTTCACGGAAAAAAAATTCAATTATTTTTAATTTAAATAAAAAACATCTGTTCTTAAATAAAAATAATTGCTTTTGTATTTTATTCAAGATAGAATGTTTCTGTATGTAAAAACATATAGTTGGGTAACAGGAGTTTATTATGAAAAAAGCAAAAATGCCACTTGGCTTTCAGGTGCTTGCAGGAACAATCGGATCCATGCTGATTGCGGCACTTTTCTTAAGCGTTTCCTTCATGCTTATTATGCATCACATCGTTCAGAAATCTACAGTTGATTCTGTTAATCAGACAATGGAAACTTTAGATAAAGAAGTATCCGGCATTCTTAATGAATACAATGACATGGTTGTTAATCTTTCAAACAGCATCACATATCTTCATCCGCGTGAAAAAGTTCTTGATCTTGTAAAAGGTATGGGGCAGAACATGGATAAAGACACGATGCTTTACTTTGCAAGCTATGAACAGCTTTGGGAAGGCGGTTGTGTTTATACAAGTGTAGGTTGGGTTCCTCCTGCTGATTTTGACATTCAGTCACGACTCTGGCATAAAAACGCAATTGCAAATACAGACCGTGTAAATTATTCTCAGCCTTACACAGATGCAAATACAGGAAAACTCAATATCACATTAAGCTACCGTGTTCTTAATGCAAGCGGAAAAATAATCGGTATTGCAGCTGCAGATATTGTTCTTGATGCCCTTAGTGAAGCAGTAAAAAATATTAAGCTTTCAAAAAACAGTAAAATCAATATTGTAACAAATGAAGGCTTGTATCTTACAAATGATGATTTTTCTGCAATCATGAAGAAGAATTATTTTGATACAGCTTCTTTTAAAACGTACAGCAAGCGTGAATATCTTGATGGTTACACAAAAGCATTTACAGAGAATGATTCTTTCTACGGAATTCATCCGGTTGGAGATACAGGCTGGTTTATTGTTGTTGAAGGACCGACTTCGGATTTTTCCGGCGGATACACAAAGATTATTTTCTACGTTCTGCTTGGACTTGTTGTCATTGTAGTTTTAATCGTTGCTGTTGATTCAGTTATTGCAAAAAGAGTTTCCGGCTGTTTTACAGAAATGGCTGCGGGTTGTGAAAAAATTGCGCGCTGTGATTTTTCTACAGAATATCCTGACTATTACACAAAAGAAGCTTCAATGCTTTCAAACGGATTTAATCTTTTCTCTCAGCGTTTAAAAAATATGATTGGAACGATCACGAATTCAAGTTCAACTCTTGATGTTGTTTCAAGAAATATGAAAGAAAGTGTTGCTGATGTTTCAGACTCAATGACTTCAATCCGCTTTAGTATAAATAATGTTCAGGAGCAGGTGCATAAACAGACAGATGGATTTGCAGAAACTTCTGATGTCATTAAGGAAGTTGCTTCAAGTATTTCAACTGTCAGCGAGATGATTGATTCTCAGACAGAAATAATTAGTGAATCTTCTTCATCAGTTGAAAAGCTTGTAAAAACAATTGAGCAGATCAGCAGTTCTATGGAAAGCATGACAGATTCATTTACAATCCTTGATAAAGAATCTAAAACCGGAATGGCAAAACAGAGAAAAGTAAATGAACAGATTTCTCAGATTGTTGAACAGTCAAAAATGCTTCAGGAAGCAAATACTGCAATCACTTCAATTGCTTCTCAGACGAACCTGCTTGCAATGAATGCCGCAATTGAAGCCGCACATGCCGGTGAAGCAGGAAAAGGTTTTGCTGTTGTTGCAGATGAAATCAGAAAGCTTTCAGAAACTTCTTCAAAACAGTCACAGACTATTGGAGATCAGCTTAATAATATTCAGGAAAGCATTGCGGAAATTGTAGCTGCTTCAAGAGAAACAAACACTGCTTTCTCTGGAGTTTCATCACGAATTAATGAAACTGACGCAATCGTAAAATCAGTGCGCTCATCTCTTGTTGCACAAAATACGGATTCAAGAAATGTAATTTCATCTCTTTCTGTAATGGATAAAACTGCAGAAAATGTTCGGGAAGCTTCTTCAAAAATGGCTGCAGGAAGCCGTCATGTACTTGAAGAAATGGAAAAGCTTAGAACCTCACTTGAAGCCGTTCATTCAAGTATGACAGAAATGTCAGATGTTGCACAGAGTGTTGTTGCAAGCGGACAGAGACTTGATAATTGTGTAGATGAATTGGACAAAAACGTTACGCAGCTCAGCGCCGACGTTAAACAGTTTAAAAATGCGTAGAGATTTAATATAATTAGCAAGAATTTCAAGTTTCTTTAAAAGCTAATAAAATTGGCTCCCAGTCGCGTTGAGCAGTCCAAAACCGATGCTATACAGCATCTATATACTGTTTGTTGCAAAGTAACTATTAAACATGTCGCTTTCGCGACTGCAACAAACAGAATATTTTCGTCCTGCTCCACACTCCTTCGCGCCAATTTTATCAAATCTATAATAATTCGAAATTAAGGCTAATTATCTATGAGAGCCGCGTAATTCTTTCTCGCCTGTTTATCAGGTGGTTCATCGTAAGATGACGTAGGGACCGTGGACTGTTTTTTTCAGCTTTAATCAACGTAAAATGAAAGTATGCAGGAAGCTCTCCAGAGTTTTCTGTGGTCTGATGTAAATCCGTAGCAGTATGAAGCGGTTAATTTAGTTGAGTCGCCGGTCAGGAAAGTGATAGAGGCTTCAGGTCCTGCATATGGGACTGTTTTGTATAATCCTGCGCGGCCGCCGGCTTTGATTAAAATTGTTTCATCAAATATCATGTATAGTCCTGTTCCAAGTCCGCCACCAGCTCCCAGTGATCTGTAAAAAATCTCAAGATCAACTTTCATGTGCAATCCGAATTCAAAAAAATCATTTCTGTAAAATGAATTATTGTTTGCAAGTTCATAAACTGATCCACCGTCAAATTTTGAATCAAGATTTATTACTGAAACAGAAATCGGCGGATAGAATATCATGAAAAATGTAAAAAGATTTAAGTCATTTTCAAGCATGCCGAATAATCCTAATGTTATTGGAAATTCAAATGATTTGTGCTGTCTGTGGTAATTGTAGTCTGACTTTATTACTTCGCGATTTTCAGGTTCTGATTTTTCTTCGTGTTCTTCAATTTGTAGAACTGGAGTTTCTTTTTCTGTTTTATGATCGTTTGTTTCGGAGTCTTCAACCTGCTGAACAGCCGGCGTTTCTTCTTTTTTAATTTCTTCTGCGGATAAAAATGAAGCGGCTGCAAAAATTAAAAACAGCATAAAGATTTTTTTCATTAGCTTAGTATATAGATTTGTTAAAAAAAATAATAGAGAGGGGGTGTGTGACTACTGGAAGTGGCTGCTTAGGTTATTTAGTTTGCTGTAACAGGCCTGGCTTCGATTTCTTTTTGCAGTTCAAGTACTTGATTAAGTGTTAGACCGGAATAAAGAGAAACTTTCTCAGGAGAAATCTCGTCATATAACATTTTTTTTGCAGTTTCCACGGCTTTCTGCTGAGCACCTGTAGCAATACCCTGTTCGAGGCCGTTTTCATAGGCATATCGTTCTAATGTTTCAACTGTCATATACTGTAACCTCCACTGGGTGTTGCGTTTTGCATCGGCTACATATTTACTCAGGTCTGAAGTGTAACCGGTTTGAACCTTGTTTGAAATAAGAAATTCAAAAAAACTTCTTACTTCTTTATCTTCGATCATTTTAGCACAAGTCGGAGCGATAAAAAAGTGTTTGTATGATCTGTCGTTCAGCTTTGTTAATCCGTCTTCAATGCAGATATTTTCAAAGGTGTATACAGGAAGATTGTTTTCAAAAATATTTTCCATGCAGATAAAGATAATATGAGACTCAGGCAGATCCCTAAAACTCTTTCCTTTTGTTAAAGTATCTAAATCTATAGCCGAGCTGTAAAATCGTGCTCTTTCTGGAAGTTCCCTTGTATTTGCAATCTGGATTTCAATGTCGAAAACACGATTCTCTGCTTTTACATAAACGTCAAGCCGAATACTTTTTGCATCATGGTCTACGTCTATGACTTCTTCATTTGCAATCGACATTTTTTCAATCTTGATGTTGAGCAGCATTTCCAAAAGATGCTGACATGCATCCGGATGATGGCGCATTACCTTATAAAAAATAAAGTTGTTGGCAAGTGTAGCCTGTTCCCATTTCTGTTCTGGTGTAATTTCTGTATTATTCTCCATTTTTTTTGCCTCCATATACTTATTAACCGCAGACATGCAAAAAAATTCATTTCGCGAGACAAAAAATGATCTCCCTATTGGGAATCCGCTTCCCACAACTCATGGAATGCTTATCCACGAGTCGTGGCATTACAGTCCACGTTTCGTGGAGTAATATGAAATGAAACGTGGAGTAATACGAAATGAAACGTGGAGTAATATGAAATGAAACGTGGAGTAATATGAAATGAAACGTGGAGTAATATGAAATAAAACGTGGAGTGTCAGTATACGTTTTGTGTTGCGGATGACCAGAACCATGTGATTTGCAAGAGCAATGGCGGTGTTTATATAGCTATAACTGCATTACATCATAAAAGTTGCAGTGGAGTGCGAGTGCAAGGTCGTTTATTGTTTTTCCGCTGGCCATGTTGATATCTTTAGCGCCTGTTTCGTATTGCTGGAGTGTTCTCAGGTTTACGCCGCTGAGGTCTGCAAGTTGTTTTTGCGTCAGTCCGGAAAGTTTGCGAAGTTTCTGCAGATTGGTTCCGCGTTCTCTGTTTTTTTCTCGGATAATATCATCCATTATTTGCGCAAATTTTTCTTCAGGGGCTTCGTGTAACGGGTGATACATCTGCACAATCTGACTTAAGCTGATATTTTCGCGTATTTTTGAGAATCTGATTCCTGAGACCCATTGATAATATGCAAGAATCCAGCCGGCCCAATATTCCTGACTTCGTTTATACATAATTGATTCGTCATCAAATTCCATTTTTTTAGGAATGTATCCGATTCTATCAAAGATAGTGAGGGCAAGTTCAGTTCCGGAACATCCGCAGATAAACATTGGAGAGCCTGATTCAAGTTCCTTTGCAACCTTTGAGGCGAGAAAAAAATCAAAAAAACTGTCGGTGTTTACGCTGCAGGAATTTATTGCAAAATGAAAGGCATTCCCCAGAGTCTGCTGAACATCTGGTAAAAACATTTTATCGTAAGCGGGGATCATCAGCTTTTACCTCACAGAGTCAGCTTGCTCATACATTTAAACTACTTCCAAAGAAGTAGTTTGTCAATTAGAGTTTTTGGTATTTTATGTATAAAATCATTCGGCATTACAGAAGAATGTTTTATTGATTTAAACCGGTCGCAATTTGCGACCAGTTCTTCTCATAATATCTTACCCCTCCTCAAAAAAAATAAATTCCCAAAATCTTTATTTAAAGTTTTTTTGCTATATATTTTTATATGTGTATTAGGCGGAGTGTTAAAAATATAAATTTTGAGTTTTTTTTATATTAATAAAATTAGCGCGAGGGAGTATTGAGTGGGACGAAAACATTCTGTTTGTTGTTGTCGCGAAGCGACAGAGTTGAAAGTTCCTTTACAACAAACAGCATGTAGATGCGGCAGCATCGGTTTTGTTACACGCAAGACGACCGGAAGCTAATTTTATTAATCTTTTAGAGGAACTCTAATTTAAAATTACTTTGCAAAAATGGGAGATATATATGGATTTTCAGGCAGTCGTAAACAGTTTTTCATCAATGGCATGTATTGTGTCCGTTGAAAAAAAGGTTGGAGAAAAGCAGAGAAAGTACCGCATTGTTACAGGAAACAAGGCTTATATCGACACAATAGAACATCCTGCTCCTATGATGCACATGCTTACAGACAAATTTACTCCGAATGCTGAATACACCAATTACCTTACAAGAGATTTAAATTTTGAAACTTACTGCTACCAGGCTGCAGTAGAAAAAAAATGTCTTCATTCTTATGTGCATCCGGACAGAATGGATGTGTGGTTCAATATGTCTTTTCTGCCGCTTGAATCTGATGATGAAAATCTTGCGTATTGTATCTATATAATGGAAGTAGAAGTTCAAGTCAGTTCAAAGCGAATGTCTGGTATTTCAGAAGAAATTGCGTCTTCCGTTTTAGACGTTTGTATCAGACTGCGTGGTACAAATAATTTTAAATATACTATGGGTGACATTATTGCGAATATCCGCGAACTTTGTGATGCCGAGCATTGCTGCATTCTTCTTATGGATGAAATAAACCGAAACTGTTCTGTTCTCGGAGAAGCTTTTGCTAAGGGGACAAAGCTTTTGCCTATGCAAAAGTATCTGGATGATAAGTTTTATGATATTGCAGAATCGTGGGAATCAACTATTGCGGGAAGTAACTGTCTAATTGTAAAAGATGAACAGGATATGCTGATTGTTAAAGAAAGGAACCCTGTCTGGTATGAATCTTTGACACAGGCAATGGTAAATAATATTGTTCTTTTTCCGTTAAAATCCCGAAATCAGCTTTTGGGCTATATGTGGGCAATTAATTACGACGGCTCACGCAGTACAAAAATAAAGGAAACACTTGAAGTTACAACATTTATTCTTGGTTCTGAGCTTGGAAATTATATGCTTGTTGAACGCCTCCGCCTTCTTGGGTCAAAGGATCTGCTTACCGGAGTAATGAACCGAAATGAGATGAATATTTATGTTGAAAGTTTAAGCCGCGGTGAAAAACAGGAAAAATCTTCTGTGGCAGTTCTTTTTGCGGATTTGAACGGCCTTAAGGAAGTGAATGATTCAAGCGGACACAGTGCAGGAGATTCTCTTCTTAAAAATGCCGCAACCGTATTAAAAATGTTCTTTTCTGAATCTGAAATATTCCGTGCAGGCGGTGATGAGTTTGCAATTATTGCCCTTGATCTTACGGAAGATGAGCTTAATTCAAGAAGTAAAAAAATCCGTGAAGCAAGTGAAGAATTTGAAAATCTTTCTTTTTCTCTTGGTGGCTGCGTAGAAAAAGAGTGCAGAAATATCCGCATGGCACTGCGTATTGCTGACGAAAATATGTACAAGGACAAAAAGGCTTTCTACGAGAACAAAACTGATAAAGCAATTTACGGAAGACACAGCCGCATCAAGTTTGGAGACACCGTTAAAAAAACAGCAGAATATATTGAAATCAAAGACTCAGATCTGGACGTTCTTACAGGTCTTATGGACATGAACTGCTTCTTTAAAATTGCAGAACACAGAAGACAGGTTATGCATGAAAATGGCGTTGAATTTGCGCTTGTTTTCTTTAATCTTAGCGGCTTAAAGTATTACAACAATAAATACGGATTTTCAGAGGGCGACATTCTTATAAAAGATTTTGCTTCAATTCTTGAGTCTTATTTTGAGTTCGACAGATGCAGCCGCTTTGGTCAGGATCATTTTGTAGTCTTTGCAGAAAAAGAAGGCCTTGAAGAAAAGCTTGAGTCTGTATTTAAGGAACTGAAAAAAGTAAACAAAGGAAATTCGCTTTATGTAAGAGCCGGTATTTATCCTGATTCAATGGGGCTTGTAGAAATTTCACTTGCCTGCGACAGAGCAAAACAGGCCTGTGAAAAAAGCCGTGACGACAACCGTTCATGCTACACGTATTTTGACAACAAGATGCTTGAGCAGGATTTGAACAGGCAGTACGTAATTAATAATCTTGACCGTGCAATTGAAGAAAACTGGATTACAGCCTTTTACCAGCCGATTGTCCGCGCAACAAACAGAAGGGTCTGTGATGAAGAAGCTCTTGTCCGCTGGATTGATCCGGAGCGTGGAATGCTTTCACCGGCAGATTTTATTCCTATTCTTGAAGAAACAAGGCTGATTTATAAAGTTGACCTTAGAATGGTTGATATCATCATTGAAAAAATTAAGAGAATGCAGCAGGGAGGAATGTACGTTGTTCCGCAGTCTGTAAACCTTTCACGAATAGATTTTGAAATGTGCAACATAATAGAAGAAATATGTAACCGTGTAGATTCAGCGGGTATTGCACGTGAACTTCTTACAATTGAAATTACGGAAAGTGTAATCGGGTCAAATTTTGATTACATGAAAGAGCAGATAGAGCGTTTCCAGAAGCTTGGCTTCAGCGTATGGATGGATGATTTTGGAAGCGGTTATTCTTCTCTCAATCTTTTGCAGGAGCTTCATTTTGACCTCATAAAGTTCGACATGCGTTTTATGAAGCAGTTTGACAATAAACCTGAATCAAGAATTATTTTAACTGAGCTTATGAGAATGGCAGTAAACTTAAGCTCGGAAACTGTCTGTGAAGGCGTTGAAACTGTAGAGCAGGTTGAATTCTTATCTGAAATCGGCTGTACAAAAATTCAGGGCTATTATTTCTGTAAGCCTATTTCTTTGGCTCAGATTATTGAACGATATGACCGCGGTATTCAGATTGGCTTTGAAAATCCTGCAGAAATTGAATACAACAGTTCCGTAAGTTCAATCAATCTTTACGATATGACTTCAGTTTCTTCCGGTGAAATGAAGAACAACAATCAGTATTTTAATACTCAGCCTATGCTTGTAATTGAGTACGACGGAAAAACTTTTACTGTTATAAGATGCAACCAGAGTTATAAATTCTTTGCAGAAAGTTATGCGGCTGCTCCAAAGGTAAGAGAAGTGATGGAAACTGAGCATCTTGAAAATAATGTTTTAAATGCAATCATAAATGCTTTTTCCCGATGTGAGAATGAGGGACAGACGTTTTTCCTTGATGAGAAAATGTCAACCGGAGACGTGATTCATGTTCTTATAAAAAAAGTTTCTGTAAATCCGCTGACTAAAGTTACTGCCTTTGCCTGTGCAATACTTGGAATAACGCCGAAGAATGAAAATATTCTTTCTTATTCAACAATTGCGCGGGCTTTGTCTTCTGATTTTATAGATTTGTATTACGTTAACCTTGAAACAGAAGATTTTGCTGAATATCTGCCGAACAAAAATAACAATGAGCTTTCTGTTGAAAGAAAAGGACAGAATTTTTTTGAAGCGGCTCATAGTGATGCAAATAAACTTTTGTACAGTGAAGATCGTGAGTCCTTTATTACAAACTTTACAAAAGAAAATATAAAGAAAGGTTTGCAGCAGAATGGAAGCTTTGAATTTATTTACAGATATCTTTTAAATGATAATCCGATATATGTTTCTCTAAAGGCTGTTGGAATAGGAAGCGATAATAATCAGATTGTTATTGGAGTAAGCAATATTGATGCAAGTGTAAGACAGCGTAAAATGATTGAAAGACTCAGTCAGGAAACTGTTACCTATAATCGTATTTCAGCTCTTGTCGGTGATTTTCTTGTTATTTATACGGTTAATCCAGAAAATTTCAGTTACATTGAATACAGTTCAAAAAGCTTTTATTCTGAACTTGGAACTACAACTCGCGGAAATGATTTTTTTGCTGATGCAAGATCGGAATTTGAAGGTCTGATTCATAGTGATGATATTGACTACATGCTTAATGAATTTACAAAAGAGAATTTCCTTGAAAAAACAAAAAACGGCGGAATCTTAATTTTATCGTATAGACTTAAAAGCGGAGACTCATACACAAAAGTCTGCCTGAGAGCAGGTATAGTAGAAGAACAGGACGGCCCTCAGCTCGTAGTCGGCGTTTTCAAAGTTGATTGAAAAATTTGAATGTCTAGAAAAAATATTCTGAAATCAATTCCCAGCGTGAGACCATCCCGAAAAAAGGCTTCCGCGCTGCGCTTGTGCAGAATTTTTTTCGGTCTGGCCTCACGCTTCCATTGATTTAAGAATTTCCTTTTAAATTTTATCATATTTTTCATTTAACTTAGTATTACAAAAACTCCTTCGCGCCAATTTCAGTCTACTTATAATAGCAAAGGAATTAATATCAGTATTTTATTAGATACTTAGAAATCAATGGAAGTTCTTTGAAGTAGTCTTTTATTCAAGAAAAAAGCACCGGCGGGAAGAAAAGCAAACGGCTGTGGAGTCTCTCTAAGAGTTTGTCAGTCATCTATATTTTTAATATTATTTTTTTAGATAAATTTGACAAAATTGGCGCGAAGGAGTATTGAGTGGGGCGAAAATATTCTGTTTGTTGCAGTCGCGATAGCGACATGATAAATAGTTACAATGCAACAAACAGTATATAGCGCTATATAGCGCGGTTTCGTCACACGCAAGACGACTGGGAGCCAATTTTATTTTGTTAAGTTGAAAATTTGACAATATATGGTAGAAAGATGACTGACAAACTCTTAATAATTTGATAAAATAATGCGATAATTCGTGAGTGGAGTTTGGTGATATTATGTTAAAGTCCGCAAAGAAAAAAAACGTGTGTTATTTTGTTTATCTTTTGTTTACGGCTGTCTTTCTTTTTACAAGCTGTGATAACATGTTTCACAAGCCGGTTGAAGCCTGGTTTGAAAAATATACAGATACTGCCGCAATTGAACTCCAGGAACTTGACGGCGAATATCCGCAGAACGCAAAAGGTATAACCTGTATTCCAAGCGGCGACTCTCACACCGTAACCTTCTATCTTCGAAACCCACAGAATTATGTGCTTATCCCTGGATTTATAAAAACATCTGGAGACCCTTATGATACCTCAGATGTAATAATTGAACAGGACCAGGATGACAGAGCAATCATCAGAATGCGCTATGTTGGAAGCTTTCTTAAATTAAAAGACCAGGAAACAGATCCTGAAGCAAAAAGTTTAAGTGGAAGGGTAACTCTTGTGGAATCAGAAAGTGAGCGTTCTTTTGAAGAGTGGCCTGTTGAATTAAGTGCAAACTCTGTTCCTCTTCCTGTAAAATCTCCTGCTTTCCAGGTTGATGGTTCTGACTATTCAACAGCAAATTACTGGGTTTGTTTTTACATGCCGAAATATTCAACAATTGAAGACGCAATTCATCAAGACACAAAATATCTTATTGTAAACGGCACAAGAAAATATATTAAAAACGACACAATTTATACTGACGAAGAATGTACAACCGCGGATGAAAATTTTAAAACTACAAAACCTTCTGGACTTGGCAATCTTTCTCAACTTACTGAAAACTCTAATGGAGTAGATTTTGACTTTGATGAAACAAAATGTCCTGATGGCTACAAGGTAATGTACTACAACACGAAGCATCATCCTTCTACGGACACCTACAACGTTTCCTTTACTGCAGAAGATACTGAAGGTCTTAGCAGTTCAATTTCAATTTCAAATAAAGCAAAGCAGCTTGTTGAGCCAGTGTTCAATGTTGAATCAAATAATACTTACGATGCAGATGAAACTTCTTTCCTTTATAAGGTAACAATTTCACATCCTTTCACTTGTACTGATGATACTTCCTGTGGAAAGGGCGTAACAATCAACTATACAATCACGGAAGAAAACGGAGCGATTGTATTTGCAGACGGAACAAGCAGTAAACTTTCCGGCAAGGCAACAGATAAAGTTACAATCAATCTTCCAAAGGGAAAATATAAAATTACTGCCGACGCTGTAAAAAATTATTACATCGCAAGTGAAAAAACAGAAGTTGAACACGTAAAGGTTCTTAGACCTGCAGTTTACTATATTTCACAAACAGGTAGAGATGAAGAAAGTACAGCCGGCTCTTCTGCAGATCCGTACAGAACAATTCAGTATGTAATTAAAAAATTCTTTGATGGTGTTACTGAAGGTGAATATGATCCTGATTCAAATTGTTATATTTATGTAATGACAAATCTTACTGCTCCTGATGACTTTAACTGGGGAGCAAGTGTAGATGCATTTGTATATATTTCACCTTCTTCTTCATACACTGGAAAAATTACGATTAAAGGTTCTGGCGGAAAACGCACTATTGATCTTGAAAATAACGGTAAGACCGGAATTTTTATTGCAGGCGGAAATGTTGAGATTGATAACATTAATCTTACAAATATTTCAACTGATACAGGTAGTGTTTATACTATTTATACTTCTGGCGGAAATATAATTTATTCAAACGGCTCTGTAAATAACTGTAAGGGCATTAATCATGGTCATGTTTGCGTTTATAATGTTGAAAAATTTACAATGTCAAATGTTTCCTTTAGTGAAAGCGGCTCTGATACAGGAAATGCTTTAGGTGCAATTAAAATTAAAGCTGGAGAAGTTGAGTGTAAAAATTGTACCTTTACAAAACTTACAAGCCAGTCTGGTGCCGGCGCAATTGAAAATAAAGGAACTCTTACACTTACAGACTGTAAGTTTACAAATTGTAGTTCTAATAGCCACGGTGGTGCAATCATTAATGATGGCGGAGCACTTACTCTTACCGGTGTTACTATTGACGGTTGTAAGGCTGGTGGTGATGCTTCCTGGGCAAAAAATCGGGGTGGTGCAATCTGGAATAAATCAACAAATAATCTTGTATTGGAAAATGTTGTAATTAAAAATTGTGCATTCAATGAGGGCGCAACAACACCTCTTGGTGCTGCAATTTACAGTGAAGATGATATAGAACTTAAGGGTAAAAATACAATCATCAATAATAAGCTTCCGAATGGAACTGCATCAAATGTTTACATTACTACAACTTCTAAGCTTAAAATTACTGGTGATATTACAGGCAGCAGAATTGGTATTAATGTTCCTTGGACTGCGGGTGCATTAGGTGCTCCTTCTGTAGGAAGTCCGGTAGCATTTACAGATGGATATAATTACCTTGAAACTAACAGTTCAAAGCCAGGCGTAATCTTTACTGCAGAAAACGGCTATGGAATCACACCGATTACAAGCGGAACTGGTGCAGGTGAAGCAGCCTTTGCAGTTTCAAGCGGTGCAATGTACACAGCCCTTGACTATAACTTCAGCTTTGCACTTAAAGATGTACTTGGTAATACAGCACACGGCTTCATGCCAGGAAAGGGCGCTTCTTATACAATCGTTCCAACAGTAAAACGAACAGAAGCAACTCCTGCAGAGCCGACAACACTTCATTATAAAGCCGCAGATAAAGAGCTTTATGTAAATTACAATTCAACAACTGGTGTTTACAGCTCTCCTGCCGCAGAAGGAAATAAAGTTACATGGACAGCCGCTCTCATGAACGGAAGCTATAAAGTTGCAGATCTTAGCGTGACTTCAACTTCATCTGGAATAAAAGTTTCTGTACCGGATACTGTAACTCGCGAAGATACTTATACAATCAAGCTTTCGGTAAAATATCTTGGAATTACACATGACGCAAACTTTAACCTTGTCTGTGATAACAGTGCAGAAAATGCCGCTTCTTATATTGCAAGCCTTACAAGTGCGGGAACTTATGATGTTAAGGTAAAAGGTTATGTTGGACCTGCTGAAACAGATGGTCTTTCAAAGGTTGCAAACGCAATTAAAACACGAAGCAGTGGCATCTACATAAAGCTTGATGCAAGCGAAACTACTGTTGGTGGAACTTCACTTGTTGAATACAACGATGGTGAATACTTCAAAGCTTGTACAGCATTAAAAGAAATCAAACTCCCTGACTGGATGGAATTTGTAATTCATAATTTGTTTGACGGTTGTACAAATCTTTCAAGCGTAACCTTAAGTGAAAATACTCAATGGATCTGCCAGGATGCCTTTAAGAACTGCAGCAGCCTCACATCGATTTCAATACCTGCAGGAATTACAGGAAGTGGTTCAACACACGGAATTGCAAAAGGAGCGTTTGTTGGATGTAAGAGTGGCTTTAAGATTATCTATGCAGGAACTAGGGAACAGTGGGGTGCTGTAAAGAGACCTTCAGATGCATGGCACGATGGTGCAACTGAACCTGATGGAACAGGCGGAAGCGTAATATGTGCCGACGGCTCTAGACCTGGCTTGGATTGGGCTCCAATTCCAGATGTTATGGACATTCCGGACGGAACCGTTCCGAACGCTGCAGACTATCCGCACCTTGCCATTTCCAGCGCAGAGGGCTTTGACCGCCTTGCAACATGGTCTCAAACCACTAACTTTGAAGGAATGGAAATAAAGCTGACAAAAGATGTTACAGTCAGCGATGATTTAATGATATATCAGTTTAATGGAACCTTTGACGGAAACGGCAAGAGCATTACACAGAATTTCACATTGTCGGATACTGATGATCATGTAGGCTTCACGACATTGCGCGGCAAGAGTTTATATAAATCTACCAAGGCCATGTTCTGGTCGATTGAGGGAGCCTCAACAATAAAAAATTTGACCGTCAAAGGAAACGCCACTAGAGCCGGCCTGGTAGCCAACATGTTCGGCGGAACAATTGAGGATTGCGTTTCTGAGGTTGATATCTCTGATTCAAAATATTGGTATGCGAATCTTGGCGGATTTGTAAGTTCGATTAGAGGTTCTGATGTTGCGATAATAAAAAATTGCGTGTTTAAGGGAACGATAAATACTACCAATCCTGGTGGGTCTTATTCAGGATCGGGAACTGACGAGGCTGGCGGAATTGCGGCGTCTGTAGACAATGACAAAGCCATAATCGACTCTTGCATAAACAAGGGTGTTGTTGGATACAGCGCGGCCAACGGAGGCAAAGATATAGGCCGCGCCGGAGGAATCGTTGGATATATATCTAGCAGGGCTATTGTGCGCAATTGCAAAAATATGGGAACTGTTTGCGGCGATGGTTATACAGCTGGAATTGTTAGTTTTGCCGCTTATTGCAGCGTCATAAACTGCAGCAATGTTGGCGTGTTGGCAAAATATGATGGCGATTCTGAAAAAACTTCCGGGCTTTTTGGAACTGTGATGCCCAAGACTGGCTCCCCTCGATGGCCAAATCTAAAAAACAATTGCAACTCGGGCGACGCGGATGTTGCTTTTATAAGCTATTTTAGAGCGGATGGTTCATCCACATACGGATATAGCAAGCCTGATACATCTTATATGGCGGGTAACTATTCCATATTCGGCGCTGCCCCAAAACCGACAGTATATGTTTCTGAAAGAGATAGTGGATTTACTGAGACTAATTGGACTGATTTGAGTTTTGATACAGCGATTATAGATGGCTTTACTTCAAGCGAAACCGACTACGAAACCGTGCGCAGTTCGCTCAATGGTTGGGTATCATCTGCCAACACTGCCGCCGGCTCTACGCTATACAAGTCTTGGAAGCTCGGCTCAAAAGGCCCTGAACTTGATCTTGGTGAACTGGAAGACAAGTAAAATTCAAGAGTTAGTATTAACGGTTGGGACACCCAGAACTGAAGAAAAACTTCATACAGAAATTTTGGTTTGGAAGTTAAAATTCTTGAAATTTTATGTTTTTTTGGTATAGTGACAGAAGGAGGCTTTATTATGGGATATGATTCATTGGCAAGAGCAATTCCTGATCTGTCTTATGAAGAACAGGTGAGTCTTATGGAATTATTCGTGAGCAGCTCACTAAAGAAGGACAATTAATAGGTTCAAATGATATGCTGATTGCAGCAACCGCCTTGGCAAAATGGTGCGACATTGGTTACTCATAATACAGATGAATTTTCAAGAATAAAAAATCTTGTAATTGAAGATTGGAGAAACTGATTTTACTGCAGCTTTCCTGTTTTAATTTCAGTCTTTAAATAGTCATACACATAAAGCGCTTTTTATTTCAGTTCAAGCACCTGTTCAACCGTAAGTCCTGTAAGTTCAGCAATTTCTTCTGCAGGGTATTCTTTTTCAAGCATACGTTTTGCCGTTTCAATTGCCTTCTGCTTTTGACCTTCAGCAAGACCTTTATCGAGTCCTTTTGCATGACCTTCGTCTAATCCTTTTTTTAAGCCTTCTTCAAATCCCTGTAAACGGCCTTCGGCTAAACCTTCAGCTCTGCCTTCGGCTAAACCTTTTTCGCGGGCAATTGCTTTTCTTGTATATTCATCACGCTTTGCTACCCAGATGGAATTTTGAACATACCAGTTATTGTCTGCTTTACTCATTTCTTTTACGATTTTTTCAGCTGCCATAAGCCCCTCGTCTGAAACTGTAATATTCTGTATCAGATTCTTTTTGTTTTCGTGGTCAATGTACGAAAAGAAAAGACCCCATTTTTCAAGCGAAGAAAGCTCTTTTTCTGGTGTTGCGTTGTACTGCTTTCTGATTGTCACTAAATCGATGAAAATAATATTTATTCTGTCCGCAAGCTTTCTGCCTGAACTGTCGGTCATATTATACCATCGCATTTCTTTATTGTCACCCTTATTATATTGAAAATTCAAAATGGAAATCTGGTAGACTTTTTCTGACTTCCATTTTTTACTTCTTTTGGCGCTGTTTGTAAGCAGTCTTGCAGCCTGAATTTCTGCACGCGTTCCAAAATCATATTCTTCTTTATGAGTTTGAAGTTCAATGTCAGCAAGCTCGCCGTTGTCAAATTCTACGTTAACATCAAATGTCATGCTTTTCTGCTTACAGGTTTCTTTTACCGGCTCATTGTTTTTTATTTTTACTGTTAAAATTTGCCGATTCAGTACTGCCGACAGAAAGCTTTTTAACGCAAGATTTGAATCTTCTGTTTCCTGTGTAAAAATTGCCTTAAAGGTTGAATCATAGAGAGGACTTAAAAGTGCTGTTTCGTTCGGTCGTTTAGTGTACAGTTCTGCAGGATACTGTGGTTCAAAAATAATTTTTTCCATTAATTCAAAACTCCTCATAATATATATATGCGGAAAAAATTCATTTCATGACAGTTCAGCAGAATTTTTTTTAAATTTTTTGATTTTTTTTGAATAAAAATAAAATAAAAAAACCTGATCTCTTTTACAAGAAATCAGGCTTTGTGCCGGGAACCGGAATCGAACCGGCACGGCAGGTTAAATTGCCGAGGGATTTTAAGTCCCTTGTGTCTACCAATTCCACCATCCCGGCGACACGGATAGAAATATACTATATTTTCCGCCCTCTTGCAAGTATATCTAATATTATATATTTCAAATAAATTGGCTCCCAGTCGTCTTGTGCGGCCCAAAATCGCGCTATATAGCGCTCCATACTGTTTGTTGTAAAGTAACTATTTACTTTGTCGCTTTGCGACAACAACAAACAGAATGGTTTCGGTCTGCTCAATACTCCCTCGCGCCAATTTTATTAAATCTATGAAATAAGAGTAAACTGCGATTGTTTGAAAAAATAGATTTATTTTGTTAGCAACTGAATTTTTGTTTATATTGAAACTTAAATTTAAAAAAAATATAATAATGCCATGTTCAGTGATACACATTTTCATTTTAAATATCTCGTAGAAAACAACGGCGTACAATCTGGAACAGAACTGCTGGAACAGATGGCTGCAAATAAAATATTTTTTGGACTCGATGTTGGAACAAAAGCCGATGATCTTTTTGAGCGGGCTAATATTCTTGAAGAATGTGTAGAAGGACTTTCTGATGTAAACATGCAGAGCAAGATGAAAAAATCAATATATCTTTCTGCTGGAATCTGGCCTGATCCTGACAGCATTGTTGACCGCTACAGCTGTATTGAAACTCTTCGTGACACAATTGAAGAATTCCGTGAAAGCGATAACATGTTTGCAAAGCATCTTTGTGCAATCGGGGAGGGCGGAATAGATCATCACTGGAACCCGAGCGGAGTAGACAAGCACTGCCACGAAGATTATGACGATGAAATGTTTTACGGCGAACGTGATCTTTTTGCAATGCAGCTTGAACTTGCCCGTGACCTTGATCTTCCGTTTATAATCCACAGTCGTGAAGGCTTTGAAGATACTGTTGATGTTTTAAAAAGCACCCGTTACAACCGCGGAATTGTTCACTGTTATTCTTACGGTCTTAGTGAAGCAAAAACTTTCCTTGATATGGGCTGGTACCTTGCGTTTGGTGGTGCTGCAACTTATATCAAAAAAAGTCACATGGAAGATTTCATTTCTCTCATTAATTATGTACCAAAAGACCGCCTCCTTCTTGAAACTGATTCTCCGTATCTTGCACCGGTTCCGCTTCGTGGTCAGGAAAATAATCCTCTTAACATAAAATACACTTACGAATTTATTTCTCAAAAACTGAATATCAGCACTGACAAGCTTAACAAAATTGTTGATGATAACTGTGCTGAGCTTTTTAATTTGAAAAGATAATTTAATTGTAAAATTTTGATTCTGTAAATTATTCCTTTTTGAGTGCATTTTTTGCCATTTTAAACTTTTTCTTAAATTCCATGATATTATTGATGCATGTTAAGTACTTTAGTTTTTCTGATTTTAGTTGAAGCTCTGATTTTATGCGGAGCAAAATTTGCCGGAAAAGGTTTTATTGAAAATCCTTTTGATTACAAATCTACAATGGCAGTAAGAGGAATTCTGCCGGTCTGCATAATTCTGCATCACATTTCTCAGACAAAGCCGTTTCAGACTTCAGGGGAACTTTCAATGTTTGTAAACATCGGCTTCCTTTTTGTAGGTCTCTTCTTTTTCTTTTCTGGATACGGACTTTATAAAAGCTATGAAAGAAAAGAAAATTATCTTGATGTATTTTTCAGTAAAAGAATTCTTACAGTTTTAATTCCGCTACTTGTGATGAATGTAATTTATTTTGCATTCTCGTTCCACACTGAACCTCAGATGCCTTCTGCAAAAAGATTCCTTTCTCTTACAGGAATTACACTTGCAAACTCTCAGGCCTGGTATGTAATTGTTGCAATCATCATGTACATGCTTTTTTATTTTTCATTCAAGTTTATCAGCAATAAGAAAATTTCTCTTGCAATCATTTTTGCTGCATCGCTGATTCTTGTTTCTCTTTTTATTTTTGGCGGACATTTTTTCTGGTGGGTTAAAGATTACGGATCTTACTGGTGGCTTACTGAGGAAGGATGGAAAGACGGAAAATGGTGGCGAAAAATTACCTGCTGGTGGTTCCAGGGGGAATGGTGGGTTAATTCTTTAATAACATTCTTCTGTGGAATTGTTGTTGCAATGAATGAAAAAAAGATTATTGAGTTCTTCAAAAAATTCTACTGGGTTAAGTTTGCTCTTTCTCTTGCTGTAATTATTTTTGTTCACTATCTCTGGGTAGAAAAGCTTGGAAACAAAGGAATCAATTATTGGGATGAATTTGATTTTGGAAAACCGATGATTGATCACAAGGCTGTTCTCTGGTGCATTCAGACTGTTGAAGTAATTTTCTTCTGCTTCTTTGTTTACATGCTGATGATGAAAGTTGAGTTTGGAAATCCTGTAATAAAGTTCCTTGGAAATTATTCTCTTGAACTTTATCTCATGCAGGGGTTAGGACTTACATTCTTTGCAGAAATTTTCTTTAAGAAAAATATTACAGAAAATATAAGATTCTATTTTGCAGTTGCAGTATTCGCTTCAACTTTCGCTTTAGCTTTAGCATTTAAATTTATCTGCAGCAAAATATTATCTGCTATAAGAAAATAAAAAACAAAAAATCAATTCCCGGCAGGGAAACTAACTGAAAAAAATATAATTCTATTATTTTTCTTCCCGCCACCTTTTTTTTATAGAAGATAATTTTTTTAGATAAATTTTTAACAATGGTGATGAGAGAATATTTCTTGTCCTTTGTAAAAAAAGAGTTCGGCGTAAGTGAAAGGCGTAGCGAAAATGTTTACATGGCAAATTTTCTTATGCTTAATAAAAAAACACCTGCTTCATCACCACAGTTTTTTTATATTTTATAGATGATATTTTTCCTAGATAAATTTTAGATTTAAAATAGAATATTTCTTGTCCTTTGTAAAAAAAGAGTTCGGCGTAAGCGAAAGGCGTAGCGAAAAACAATCTGCACAAGCGTAGCGCGGAAGCCGTTTTTCGATACGAATTTCGCTGAGAGCCGACCTCTTTTTTTATCTATTTGTTTTGGCGTTCATTATCAGCATCTGCAGACGGTTTTCTACGTTTGCGAAACTTGTGTCAGGATCAAGATCAAGAGGAAGAATCTGAATTGCAGGAAATTCTTCTTTTATCTTTTTCATCGAGCCTCGTCCAGTGATGTGGTTTGGAAGACATCCGAACGGCTGGAGGATTACAAATGATTTTACTCCGTCGCGTGCAAATTCACGGATTTCTCCTGGAATGAGCCAGCCTTCACCGGAAAGAAATGTTCGCTCCATAACGTGGTTATTTTCTACTGCAAGCTTTGGAAGACGAAGAACCTTCTGATACAGCGGATGCTTAACTGCAATTTTTTCAGTTTTGTTAAGTGCAAAATTAATCAATCCTTCTGCAACATAAGAGAACGGACCAAGATCAATCGGGAACTTTACGTGGTAGTCTTTCATCTCGCAGATTCTTGAGTGGAAGTCTTTCCAGAAAACATTTATCATTCTTGGAAGAATTACTTCCATTCCGTTTTTTTCAAGATATTCTTCTACAAAGAAATTTGAGCCCGGGTGGAATGTTACAAGATATTCTCCTGTAATAAAAACACGTGGACGCAGGTTAGAGCGGTCATATTTAATTGTGCAGAATTCATCAATCCCGTCTTTAAAAACTTTCATCGCTTTTGTTGTGCTGTGCTTAAGTGCTTCCGCAAGACGATCAATGATTGAATCAAAAATTCTGTTTGTCTCACCTTTGTTGATTTCATACGGACGGATTTTTCTTCTAAGCTCTTCAAAAATATCCATAAACACAACAGCCCATACTGTTGCAATGTTGAATGTGTTTCCAAGCTTTATTCCAGGGTGCATTTCCTTGTAATCAACAGGATCTGTAGAAACAATAGGAACCTGAGAAAATCCTGCTGCATCAAGTGCACGGCGCAAAAGTGCAGAGTAGTGTGTAAGTCGGCAGTCCCCCTGATATTTTGCCATACCGATTGCAACTTCATCTGCATTATATTTGCCGCTCTGCAAAACACTGATTGCTTCTCCAATTACCATCTGAGCCGGGAAACAGGTGTCGTTGTGAACATATTTTTTCCCAAGACGAATTTCATTGATGCTGCCAAGAGGAAGTGGTTCAGCTTTAAGTCCGCTGCGAGTTAAGGTTGCACTAAGAAGCTTGCAGAAAGCAACAGAAACATTCGGTACAAGAACTGTTTTAATCTTTCTGTCTTTCTTTAAGAACTTCTGTGGGTATGCATCTGTAAGTGGTTTTGTTAAATTTTCTTTTGCTTTATTTTTTAATCTTCGCTCTGCAATTGTTTCGATAAATGATTTAACCCGGATGTTGAGGGAATTACTTGCTCCACCTTCATCCATTTTTAAAATCAGCGGAGCTTTATCTGAAACTTCTTTTGTTATTCTGATAATTTCATCAGAGAGAATTGCGTCATGTCCGCAGCCAAAGCTTACAATCTGTGCGTATTCAAGTTCATCGGATTTTGCAGAAAGAAGTGCGCCTGAAAGCATTCTTGTGTGAAAGTTGTTTGTTACTTCTGCTCGTGTGTATCTTAAGTCTGCCTGCTCAAGCCCCGAAAGTGAATCAACAGTAAGAACAGGGATTCCTTCTTTTGTAAATACACGGCTTAAATCGTGGCTTACAAGTGCGTCGGTGTGGTATGGACGGCCTGCAAGAACGACTGCAAATTTTCCTTCACGTTTTGCATCTTCGCGGATTTTGTCTCCAAGTTCAACGAGCGTTTTTTTGAATGTTCGGATAGAATTCATTCCCTGATCAAAAGCTTTTTTTACAAGGGATTTATTTATTCCGTGAACTTTTTCCATGTATTGAGCAAGCTGAATAAATCTGTCGCGTTCTGAATACCAGTGGAACATCGGCTTTTCAAATTTTACGCCCCATCTCTTTGAAGGATTTTCCTGATTGTAAATAATCAGCGGATATCCTTTTACAACTGCGCAGACATAATTGCTCTTTTTTTCTGTATCCTTTGGCGGCATGTTCATAATCATCGGCATGAAAATGAAATCAACTTTTTTTTCTACAAGATTCTGAATGTGTCCGTGAGCAAGTTTTGCCGGGAAGCAGACTGTATCTGAAGCAACAAACGGAAGTCCTTTTTCAAAATATTCACGGCTGCTTTTGTCTGAGAATACAACATCGTAACCAAGACATTCCCAGAAGGTTGACCAGAAGGGCATGCTGTCCCAGAATTCAAGTGTGCGAGGCATTCCGACTTTAATGTTTCTTTTTTCGCATACTGGAGTGCATTTGTATTTTTTAAAGAGCATTGTTTCTCTTGTAAGGAAAAGGTCCGGAACATTTTTTACTGCTGCCGGTTTTGAGTCCAGAGATTCACCACGAGGACATCTGTTTCCTGTGATGTATGCTGTTCCATTCGGAAACTGAACAATCGTTCTGTTACAGTGGTTCTCGCAGAAATTACAGATGACGTTATCTTTTTGTGAATATTTAAAATTGCTGAGGTTTTCAAATCCGATGAAATTTGATTTTCCTGTATCGTGTCGTTTTGTTAAAAGTGCAACACCGATTGCTCCCATTTCTCCAGGATAAGGTGCGCGGTTTACGTTTACATTCAGATACTGTTCAAGTGCTCTAAGAACTGCATCATTTTTAAAGGTTCCACCCTGGACCATAATATTTTTCCCAAGGCTTGAAGTGTCTGAAATGCGGACAACCTTTGTGAATACGTTTTCAATTATTGAGCGGCATAGACCTGCCATAATATCCTGCGCGTTTCGTCCGTTCTTTTGTTCTGTAATAATCGTGCTGTTCATGAAAACCGTACAGCGGCTTCCAAGGTTTGCAGGATGCTTTGAAGCAAATGCTGCATCTGCAATTTTTTCAAGCGGAATGTTCAGTGAAGTTGCAAAGTTCTGTAAAAAGGATCCGCAGCCGGAAGAACATGCTTCATTGAGAGTAATGTTTGTTACAATATCATCGCTCACCCAGATTCCTTTCATGTCCTGACCGCCGATGTCCAGAATGAAGCTTACGTCTTTCATGTATTTTCTTGCGGCCGTTGAATGAGCTACAGTTTCAACTGTGTGATAGTCTGCACCGAATGCAGTTCCAAGCAGAAGTTCTCCGTATCCTGTTGTACCAAGCCCAAGAACATTGAGTTTTACACCGAGCTTGTTGTATTTTTTATAAAGAGTAGAAAGTCCCTGCTTTACGATTCTGATAGGGTCGCCTTCATTGTTTGCATAAAAGCTGTCGATTACTTCTTCATCTCTGTTCATAAAGACAAGCTTTGAAGTTGTTGAACCTGCATCAATTCCAATGTAAATATCGAGTGTGTCGCCTTCTTTTACATCAGCTTCTTTTATCGATGCGATTTTGTGAGCTTCTCTCCATTCAGCACATTCTGCTTCACTGTCAAAAAATGTTTTCACTTTCGGATCATTTGAAGCTTTTTCAATTTCATCATGGAAGGCTTCAAGCTTTGCAACAACGTCAGAAATCAAAAGTGCATCATCTGCATATTCTGATTCTGGGAAAAGTTCATCAACTGCAATTGCACATCCTAAAGCAACGATTGTATCAGGATGCTGAGGGAAAATTGCTTCATTCGGTTTAAGGTTAAGGCGCTCACAGAAAGCTTCTACAAGAGTAGGATTAAAGTTCAGAGGACCACCTTCAAAAATTACAGGAGGTTTAAGTTCAAGTCCCTGTGCAAGTCCGCCGATTGTCTGCTTAACGATAGCATGGAACGCAGAAAGAGCAATGTCTTCGCGGCTTACACTCTGATTTAAAAGCCCCTGAATATCAGTCTTTGCAAATACACCGCATCGCCCGGAAATTGAGTGTACTTTTTTTCCTTTAGACGCAAGCTGTTCAAATTCTTCAACAGGAACTTTTAGAAGAGCTGCAATTTCATCGATGAAAGCACCGGTTCCACCTGCACAACTTCCGTTCATTCTCATGTCGCTTGTCATAAGACGCTGCTGTTCTTCATCAAAATAAAAGAAAATAATTTTTGCATCCTGACCGCCAAGTTCAACTGCAGTTCTTGTCTGCGGATATTTTGCACGGATTGCACAGGAGTTTGCAACAACTTCCTGAATGTAGTGTGAGCCGATTAATTCAGCAATATGTTTCCCACCCGAGCCGCAGATTCCTATTCTGAATTCCTGTCCCGGGAAAAGTTTCATTATCTCTTCAAGAAGCTTTACAACTGTTTTGCGCTGTTCTGCATGATGGCGCATGTATTTTTGAAAAAGGATTTCGTCTTTTGAAGTATCGTAAACAACTGTTTTTACTGTAGTAGAACCAATGTCGATTCCAAGTCTGAGATTTTCGTTCATTGAAACAGTTTATCAGAAAAAAAAGTTATATTGAATATAGCTTGAAACAAAAAAAATGCATCTTCAAAACAAGATTTTTACGTCCCGCTTCAAAGATGCATCTGTTTAATTGCAGATTATTTTTTTACTACAAAATAAATTAGAGCCCAAAAATCTTTGCGTATGCTTCAAGAGCACCATCGTATTTCTTAGAAAGAACAGTCTTAGCAAGAATCTTTCCAAGCTGTACGCCTTCCTGGTCAAAGCTGTTGATATTCCAGAGGAAGCCCTGGAACATTACTTTGTTTTCAAAGTGTGCAAGAAGTGCACCGATAGTCTTTGGTTCAACCTTGTTTGCGTAAATAAGGCTTGAAGGGCGTTCACCGGCAAAGAACTTGTTTGGATTTTCGTTTTCTTTTCCGCATGCAAAAGCAATGATCTGTGCAGTTACGTTTGCGCAGAGTTTTTTCTGGCTTGTGCTGTCTTCAATTACAACATCTTTTCCAGTCTGATTTTCCTTGAATGCGATGAACTGAAGAGGAACGATGTCTGTTCCCTGGTGAAGAAGCTGGTAGAATGAGTGCTGACCGTTTGTTCCAGGTTCACCGAAAATTACAGGACCTGTAACGTAATTGATTTTTTCACCGAAGCGGTTTACAGACTTACCGTTTGATTCCATATCAAGCTGCTGAAGATGTGCAGGGAAGCGTGAAAGAGCCTGTGAGTATGGAAGAACTGCTGTTGAAGGATATCCCTGAACGTTTCTTTCGTATACACCGATGAGAGCATCAAGAAGTGAAGAGTTCTTGAGGATGTCTTTTTCTGTTGCGTTCTTGTCCTGTTCTGCAGCACCGTCAAGGAAATCTGCAAATACTTTTGGACCGAATGCGAGTGAAAGGATTGCTCCACCAACACCAGAAGAAGAAGAGTAGCGTCCGCCGATGTAGTCATCCATGAAGAATGCTGCAAGATAGTCCGGGCTCTTTGCAAGTGGTGAAGTTTCTGAAGTAACAGCAATCATGTGCTTAGAAGGATTGCATCCAGCCTTTGTGATGAAGTCCTTTACGAAAGATTCGTTTGTAAGAGTTTCAAGAGTTGTTCCAGATTTTGAAACAAGAATGAAGATTGTCTTTGAAATGTCGATTGAAGAGCAAACTGCAGCTGCATCATCAGGGTCAACATTTGAAATGAACTTTGCTTCCATCTTGAAAGTGTTGTTTGCCTTTGCCCAGTTTTCAAGAGCGAGGTAGATTGCGCGTGGACCAAGATCAGAACCACCAATACCAATCTGACAAACTGTAGTGAACTTTTCACCTTTTTCATTTACGATTTCGCCGTTGTGTACTTTGTTAGCAAAATCAGCCATTTTTTTCTGTTCGTTGATGTAGAATTCTCTTTTGTTTACACCGTCAGCCATAACATCTTTTCCAAGCTGACCGCGGAGAAGCTGGTGAAGAACCATGCGCTTTTCTCCAGTGTTGATTACATCTCCGTTATATAATGCTTCAAATTTTTCAAGAAGCTGACTTTCTTCAGCAAGTTCCTTGAGTACAGAAAGGAGCTGTGAATTAACCTGTTTTGCTGCGAAGTTGTATGTAAGGCCTGCTCCCATTGGAATTGAATATTCAGCAACGCGCTTTGCTCCGTCTGAACCTGACAATTCTTTTGCAACTGAAACTGAACCCTTCAAAGACTGAAGTTTTTTGAATGATTCAAGAGTGTCCAAGTTGTTCCATGAAATATTTGACATAATATCCCTCATATGTTTGGAAATTTTAGCAAAGTATACCAAATAGTTGAAATCTTTACAATAAAATGATTTTTATTTTGGAGTTTCATTTGTAGTGTGCTATAATGATTTTTATGATTAGTCTTTCACCGATTCACTGCGAAAAAATCTGGGGCTACGAAGACTGGATTGCCTCAACACATATAGACGGAAAGCAGAAAGAGTTTTTTGATTTTTGCAAGGGTGAGTATCCGCTTTTAGTTAAAATAATTCAGGCAAATGATTTTCTTTCTGTTCAGGTTCACCCGGATGATAAAAAAGCCGTTGAACTTGAAGGTGAGGGCAGCCGCGGAAAAACAGAATGCTGGTATGTTCTTGATGCCGCAGAAGATGCACAGCTTGTATACGGACTCAACAGGAAATATTCTATAGAAGAAATTAGATCAGCGTGTGAAAAAGGAACTCTAAAAGATAATTTAAATTTCATCAGTGTAAAAAAAGGTGACTTTATTTTTATTCCAGCAGGAACTGTTCATGCGATCGGAGGCGGAATGAGGCTTCTTGAAGTTCAACAGTCGTGCAATATTACTTACAGACTTTTTGACTGGAATAGAGGCCGTGAGCTTCATCTTGAAAAGAGCCTTGTTTCAATCAAAAACGATAATCTGATGGAAGTAAAAGCTTTTGAAGATTTTAGCTGCACTTATTTTAAAATGAAAAAAATTGCAGTTGACTATGAAACTGAATTTAAGGCAGATGGAATTAAATTGATTTTTGATTTGAATAGTGAAAAGATATTTGCCGCAAAAGATGAAGTTTTTTCTCTTTGTGCGGGTGATTACATTTTTATCAGCGAATAAAATCAGTCTTCAAGATTTGGAATTTTTTCCTTCAGTTTTGTCATGAACAATTCTGGAGTTACACCTTCTTTAAGGCATACAAAAATACAGTTTTCTCCCGCAATTGTACCAAGCACTTCTTCAAGATTCATATAATCAAGGGCATTAGTAACGCTGTGAGCATAACCGCCGAGAGTTTTAATTACGCAGATGTTTCCGCTGAAATCGATGCTTATGTAACCGCGCATAAAATCCTGCGCATAAATCTGGTCGCTTTCTTTAATGCTGTCGTCTTCCGGAATTGTGTAAACGTAACCGCTGTTTCCGTCACTTACTTTACCGACCTTCATAAGCTTTAAGTCACGTGAAAGAGTCGCCTGTGTAACATCAAATCCTTCTTTTACAAGATAATCAAGAAGTTCTTCCTGACTCTGGATACGGTTGTTTTTAATCAGTTTTTTTATTGATTTTAAGCGCAAGTCTCTGTCTTTCATAATGCATAAATTATGTATTTTTATGCAGAATTAATCAAGGATAATGTAAGCAAAAATTATTCTTTATTTTAATTTTTATAAAGTAATATAGATTTAAAATAATAGACAGTTTTGTTTATTTTACTTTACATCAGAATATATTTTTATTATGTTTAATAGATAATCAGATTCCTGCGGAATTGGACAGAAACGATAAGTCACGTCTTTTATTAATAGAAAAAAGTTTTTCAAGTTTAAAAGAACATGAAAAACAAGCTGTTACAGAGATGGCTCGTATTATGTCATCGGGAAATTAAAATGCACATAACAGAAATCACTAAAAATAAAAAAGATTTTCTTCCTCTTCTTTTGCTTGCAGACGAGCAGGAAAGCATGGTTGACCTTTATCTTGACCGAGGAAGGATGTTTGTTCTTGATGACGGTGGCGTAAAGGCTGAGTGCGTCGTAACTGACGAGGGCGAAGGAATCCTTGAAATCAAAAATATTGCAACTGAGCCGAACTCTCAGGGAAAGGGCTATGCTCGTGCTTTGCTGGAATTTGTTGAAGAAAAGTTCCGTGATGAATTTACCACTCTTCAAGTGGGGACAGGCGACAGTCCGCTTACGATTCCTTTTTATGAAAAATGCGGATTTACCCGCCATCACGTAATCAAAGATTTTTTTACAAAAAATTATGCCCATCCTATAATTGAATGTGGCGTTCAGCTTGTGGACATGATTGTACTGAGGAAAAAATGCGCAGAAAAGATCTTGAAACTACATGTGAAGAAATAAAATTTTAGGAGAACTCAAAATGACCAAAATCTACTGCTACGACCGATGCACGACCTGCAAAAAAGCGTTGGCCTGGTGCGATTCAAACGGCGTGAAATACGAAAAAATCGACATCAAAGGCGACAACCCCGACGAAGCGACTTTGCGAGAATTGCACAAAAAAAGCGGACTTCCGCTCAAAAAATTCTTCAATACAAGCGGAATGCTCTACCGTGAGCAGAACCTTTCGCAGAAATTGCCGGACATGAGCGAAGACGAGCAGTTCAAAATCCTTGCGAGTGACGGAATGCTTGTAAAAAGACCGTTGCTTGTAACGGAGAACGCCGTCTGCACAGGCTTTAAAGAAGCCGAATGGAAGAAAATTCTTGGAGTATAATCATGATTCAGATTTTTGGAACAAATAAATCGTTTGATACGAAGAGCGCACAGAGATTTTTCAAGGAACGGCGGATTGCTTTTCAGTTCGTTGACCTCAAAGAAAAAGAAATGAGCGAGGGCGAGTTTGACTCTGTTGTAAGTTCGATTGCCCGAATAGAGGGAGGTCGTGCCGCTGCGATTGAAGCAATGATTGATCAGAAATCAAAAGACTATGCGTCGATTGCCTATCTTGACGACAGTGAAAAAGAAGAAAAACTTTTTGAAAATCAGGCAAAACTTTTGAAGCAGCCGGTTTGCCGAAACGGCAAGACAGATGCCACCGTGGGAATGGCAGAGAAAATCTGGGAAAGCTGGAAGTAGATTTATAAAAGTTCTTTAATCTTATCAAGTATTAATTCATCAGCAGGCAACCACTTTACCGTGCGGAGATTTTCTTCATCCAGCCAGCAGGCATTTTCGTGCTCTAGAAGTTCCAGCTTACCGCTTATGACCGAACACTCATAGCACTTCATGGAAAGATGAAAGGCAGGGTAGTCGAATTCGATTGTGTCAATGTAGTCTCCCACGCTGATTTCAGTGGCAAGTTCTTCGCGGATTTCCCGGACAAGGGC
>JAILEY010000065.1 GCA_024687165.1 Treponema sp. | reverse complement strand
GTTTATATAACTTCTATATACAATTTCTAGTGTAGATAAATCTAAAACGTTGAGCATAAAAGATTCTATTGTAGAAACTCGGGGTTCTCCGGAATTGCCCATTCCAATAAAAACCAGATAAGACTTATTATTTTTTTCAACAATATTGAATCCCCACCAACAGTTCCCAAGCTGTAATAATTCTTTTTCTTCTTCAGATGATTTTCCATTGGTTTTGAAAACTTCACGTTCTCTTTTATAAATGCTTATTTCATAATTCGAAGCCATGCGACCTACAGATGTGTGATACAGTTTTGCGATGATTTTTTTGTCTGAAACTTCACGTTCAATTGTTCCAGGATGATTTTCTTTTATACCCATGAATGAATAATCAAATGCAGCCATTTTTTCAATTATATCATTGGAAATCCATTCTTGTTCTTCAGCTGAAAGATTGTAAACATAAGAGGCTCTGGCACTTGCAAATACTTTCCACTTTTTATTTTCGAAAGAGAGCAGGTCATATGATATGAGCCGCTTGTTGTCAAAATTTCTTACTTCTTCAAAAAAGAAAGTATAACCTGTAATTGGATCTCTAATCGGATAGACTAAACCGCATTCACCCAGCGATCCATTTCCGAAATAGTATATTGTCCATTTTTGTTTTTTATTATCAAATCTGAAAATCTTGAGATACGGAAACCATCCGCTTCCTTCTACCTGCATCATAGCGAGCATGCGGTCTTTTATGCCTTTAAGATAAATTTCTGTGCAGTATAGGTTATTCTTTTTCGTGTAATAAATTTCAGTTTCCGTAAATTCATATTTGTCATCAACAGAAGAATCAATAGTTTTAAAATTTAATTCACTTTCATAATCTTCATAAGTGGTATACTCATTATCATACACCCAATTTTTCCAATACAAAATATGATCAATTTCTGATTTTCGAGAATTTGATGCAAATAGATTCAATTGTGAAATTAATAAAAAAAATAATACTAAAAAAAGATTTCTTATTTTCATTTTTTTTCCTAATACCAAGTGCCCCAGTGCGGGCGTCCACATAACATAACATAGCATTATACAAAGAATTTCGCAGTTATTTTTGCAAAAAAAATCCCGAAAATCTGCAGTGCAAACTTCCGGGATGTTGAACATTCTCTGACGTGGATGTTCAGAATTAAATAATTGCTTTCATTGCTGTCATATAGGCTCTCAGTTTACGACCTACAACTTCAATCGGGTGGTTGCGGATTTCTGCGTTAACTGTAACGAGCTGGCTGTTTGAAACACATGCATCCTTGTTTGCAAGTCCCTTTCCGATATCTGCAAGAGTAACTGTTTCCATGAAGTTTTTGAGGAGTGGAACTGCTGCGTTTGCAAAGAGGTAGCAGCCGTATTCTGCAGTGTCAGAAATAACGCGGTTCATTTCATAAAGGCGCTTTCTGTCGATGAGGTTTGCAATAAGTGGAACTTCATGAAGTGATTCGTAGTATGCGCTTTCTTCCTTGATTCCTGCATCAACCATTGTTTCGAATGCAAGTTCACAACCTGCTTTTACCATTGCAACAAGAAGGATTCCCTTGTCAAAATATTCCTGTTCAGAAATTTCTTCTGAAGATTCTTCCATCTTTTCAAAATCAAGCTTTCCAGTTTCTTCACGCCACTTAAGAAGGTTAGCATCTTTGTTTGCCCAGTCCTTCATCATTGTGCTTGAGAATTCACCAGAGATGATATCGTCCATGTGCTTCTGGTAGAGTGGTGCACAGATTTTTTTGATTTCCTTTGAAAGTTCGTTTGCGCGGATTTTTGCAGGATTTGAAAGACGGTCCATCATGTTTGTAATTCCACCCCATTTGAGGGCTTCTGTAATTACATTCCATCCGTGCATAAGGAATTTTGTAACGTATTTTGGATCCATTCCTTCCTTAACCATTTTTTCGTAAGAGAGGATTGTACCAGTCTGAAGCATACCGCAGAGGATTGTCTGTTCACCCATAAGGTCAGACTTAACTTCTGCAACAAAGTCTGATTCAAGAACACCTGCTTTTGCTCCGCCCATGCCTACTGCAAGAGCTTTTGCATATGCCCATCCTTTTCCTTCTGGATCATTTTCCGGATGAACAGCGATAAGATCAGGTACTCCAAATCCGCGCTGGAATTCATGCCATACTTCTGTACCTGGACCCTTTGGTGCACACATAATAACTGTGATGTCTTTGCGGATCTGCATTCCTTCTTCAATCATGTTGAATCCGTGTGAATACCAGAGAGCAGAACCCTGCTTCATGTGCTTCTGAACTTCTGTGATTACTGGAGTATGCTGCTTGTCTGGAGTAAGGTTTCCAACAAGGTCAGCTGTAGGAATGAGTTCTTCGTAAGTTCCAACTTTAAATCCGTTTTCAGTTGCATTCTTCCAAGACTGTCTTTTTTCTGCAATTGCTTCTGCGCGAAGAGCGTATGAAACATCAAGTCCTGAATCGCGGAGACAAAGCCCCTGGTTAAGACCCTGTGCACCACATCCGACGATAACAATCTTTTTCCCTTTAAGTGCATTTACACCGTCTGCAAATTCTTCACGAGCCATTGAACGACAATGTCCAAGCTGCATTCTGGCTTTGCGCCATGGAATTGAGTTGAAATAATTCTCACCCATAATTTAACTCCTAAAAACATTCTTCATTTTGTAAAAAGTTTTTACATTATATTCCAATCATGCTGTCTGTTCAAGATTATGGGCTCTGCATGTATGGCTCCTGCATGTTTTTTTTTGATGAAAAAATGAAAACATGCTGTATAATGTGTAGCGGAGGAAATTATATGAAAAAATTTTTGAAAGCGGTTCTGCTGATTTGTTTTGCTTTGTGTTTTACTGCTGTGTCTGCTGAAAAGGTTCCTGTCGATAAAAATATTTTTGAACTTGTCAAAGATATGAAGACAGGATGGAATCTTGGAAATTCTTTTGATGCAAATGGAAACATTGATTTGTTCCAGGCACAAAATGGTGGTGTAAGTTCAATTACATCCTGGGGAGTTCCTGCTGCTACAGAAAAGACAATGAAAACTCTTGCTGATGCAGGATTTAAAACAATCCGTATTCCTGTCAGCTGGTCAAATCATATTGTTGATAATAATTACAAAATCGACCCGGAATGGATGGCAAAGGTTAAGGAAGCTGTTGACTGGGCAATTAAATATGATCTTTATGTAATCATTAACATTCACCACGATAATTATTATTCTCCTGATTCATTAAAATATGGAAGAGGATATTATCCGCTTGAAAAATGTTATCCTGAATCAGAAAAATTTGTTGTACGCATGTGGGAACAGATTGGAAAAGAATTCAAGGATTATGACGGTCATCTTGTTTTTGAAGCTTTGAATGAACCTCGTCTTCGCGGAAATGAACATGAATGGAATTTTGTATCTGGTTGTCCTGAATGTGAAGAAGCAATGAGATGTATCAATAAACTTAATCAGAAAGCTGTTGATACAATCAGAGCAACAGGTGGAAATAATTCTAAAAGATTGATTATGGTTCCTTCTTATGTTGCAGCTCCATGGGCAGCACTTGATAAATCATTTAAGATTCCAAATGATAAAGAAAAAAGAATCTGTCTTTCAGCTCATGCATACAGTCCGTATCCGTTTGCAATGCAGAAAAATAAAGAAGGCGGAACTTCTAAATTCACTCCAAATCATAAAAAGGAACTTATGGATATGTTCGGTGAACTGAACAAGAAATTTGTTTCAAAAGGTGTTCCTGTAATCATGGGTGAATATGGAGCTACAAATAAACATAATGACAAGGATCGCTTAAAGTGGTTTGATGCTTATCTTTCAAGTGCAAAAAAATATGGAATTCTTTGTGTGCTCTGGGATAACAATGCACCGAATAATAAAGATGAATCAGAACGATTCGGATATCTTAACCGTACAACAAACGAATGGTATTTCCCTGATTTGATTAAAAAGATTATGGAAGTAACTAAATAGCTTTGATCTTTTGTAAATAAAATTTAAATGGCTTCCAGTTATTTTGTAATGCTCAATGCAACTGGAAGCCAATTTTTTTTACAGAATATCTACTTGTTCACCGGCGAGTGCTTTGTTCATGCTGCGTACTGCACAGAACTTTCCGCACATTGAGCAGGTGTCATCGTGTTCAGGAGCGCGGCTGTCCCTGATTGCTTTTGCAGTTTCGCTATCGAGTGCACATTCCCACTGAGCCTCCCAGTCAAGCTTTCGTCTTGCATCAGCCATTTTATTATCAATATCTATTGCGCCTTTTACACCTTTTGCAATATCTGCTGCATGCGCTGCAATTTTACTTGCAATGATTCCCTGTTTTACATCGTCAACATTTGGAAGTGCAAGATGTTCTGCAGGTGTTACATAGCAAAGAAATGCTGCACCGTTTTGTGCTGCAATTGCTCCACCGATGGCAGAAGTGATGTGGTCGTATCCAGGAGCTATATCTGTTACAAGAGGTCCAAGAACATAGAATGGTGCTCCCATGCAGATTGTCTGCTGAATTTTCATATTTGCTGCAATCTGATCCATCGGCATGTGTCCCGGACCTTCAACCATTACCTGAACATCTTTTGCCCATGCTCGTTTTGTAAGTTCTCCAAGACGTACAAGTTCTTCTATCTGACAGACATCAGAAGCATCTGCAAGACAGCCAGGACGGCATGCATCACCTAATGAAATTGTTACGTCATGCTCACGGCAGATATCAAGAATTTCATCGTAGTATTCATAGAAAGGGTTTTCATTTCCAGTCATGCTCATCCATGCAAAAACAAGAGAACCTCCGCGGCTTACGATGTTCATCTTGCGCTTGTGTTTTTTTATCTGTTCGATTGTGTGTCTTGTGATTCCGCAGTGAAGTGTAACAAAGTCAACGCCATCCTCTGCATGAAGACGCACTACATCAATAAAATCTTTTGCAGTTAAAGTTGCAAGATCTCTCTTGTAATGAATCACGCTGTCATAAACAGGAACTGTACCGATCATTGCTTTACATTCTGACGTGAGTTTTCTGCGGAAAGGAATTGTGTCTCCATGACTTGAAAGATCCATGATTGCTTCTGCACCCATTTCAACTGCAGCATTAACTTTCTTCATTTCAATATCATAGTCCTTGCAGTCACGGCTGATTCCAAGGTTCACATTTATTTTTGTCCTCAGCATTGAACCAACACCTTCAGGATCAAGACATTTGTGATGCTTGTTTGCGCAGATTGCAACTTTTCCTGAAGCAACAAGAGGCATAAGTTCTTCAACGCTCATCTTTTCTTTTGCCGCTACGATTTTTATCTGTTCTGTTACAATGCCGCGTTTTGCAGCATCCATTTGTGTTGCGTACTGTTCCATTAGTTTTCTCCAATCATGTAATTATGTTTTAAAGGACCTGAACCTTTTCCAAGATTTAAATCCGCTTTCAGACATTCTGTAATATAATTTTTTGCAAACTGAACTGAACATTCAAGGTTGTATCCTTTTGCAAGATTCGAAGCAATTGCAGATGAAAGTGTGCAGCCTGTTCCGTGTGTGTTTGAATTTTCAATTCTCTCTGACATGAACCAGAGAAAATCATTACTGCTGAAAAGAACATCGTTTGCGTCGTTGATGCTGTGTCCGCCTTTTACAAGAACAGGTGCTTTGTATTTTTCAAAAATAATTTTTGCGGCAGAAAGCATATCGTTCTCTGAATGAATTTTTATTCCGCTTAATAATTCTGCTTCAGGAATATTCGGAGTAATAAGTGTTGCAAGTGAAATTAATTCTTTTGTTAAAACTTCAACTGCTTCTGATTTAATCAAAGAAGAACCGCTTGTTGCAACCATCACTGGATCTACAATGATTTTTTGTGCTTCATAGAATTTTAATTTTTCTGCAATTACTTTTATCAGTTCAGCATTTGAAACCATTCCGATTTTAACTGCATCAGGAACAATATCAGTAAAAACTGCATCAAGCTGATCTGCAAGAAAATCAGGTGTACTTTCCTGAATCGATTTTACTCCAAGAGTATTTTGTGCAGTCAGTGCAGTTATTGCGCTCATTGCATAGCAGCCGTTACATGTGATTGTTTTTATATCAGCCTGAATTCCAGCTCCTCCGATTGAATCGCTTCCTGCAATTGTTAAAACTGTTTTCACAATAATTCCTCCAGTGTATAATCTGCAGATTTTTTTATTTCTTCATAATTATGCTGGATGTCCTTTACGACAACAGTTTTCAGTCCGATTTTTTTTGCTGTTTCAATTGCATGAATTCCGTCTTCAAAAACAAAAGTTTCTTCTGGTTTTGTTTCAAGTGCTTCAAGACATTTTTCAAAAAGTTCAGGACTATTTTTGTCTCCTGTTAAAATCTCTTTGAAATATTTATGAAGGTCAAGTCTTGTGAAAGCGCTGTCGATTAAAACTCTTATTCCGCTTGAAGCTACAACCATTGGAATATTTTTTTTGTGAAGTGATTTTATGTAATCAAGCATTCCGTCTTTTATTTGTGCTTCGTTAGCATAAAAATCTTCAGCAACTTTCTGAACGCCTTTTTGAATTTCTTCTTCCGTCTGTTTAAGGTTGAATTTTTCTTTCATGTAGGACGCAACAGTTTCTACAGTCGCAGAAAGAAATTTTTTATTAAGGTCTTCATCAGAAACGATTCCAAGTGTTGCAAGGTACGCGTCTGCTGCACCTTCCCACATAGGCATTGTGTCAAGAATTGTTCCGTCTACATCGAAAATTGCTGCCTTCATCATCAGATAATGCACCTCGCTTTTTCAAGAAGATCTTTGCTTGATTGAAAAATATCTTTTTGTGCAAAAATTGCGCTGATAACGCTGATGCCTGAAAATCCAAGCCCTTTTAGCTGCGTAACGTTATCTTTTGTAATTCCCCCGATTGCAACAACCGGAATTTTTACTGCATTGCAAATGTCACGGCAAAGATTGTGATCAAGAACCCAGCAGTCATCTTTTGAACCTGTAGGGAAAACTGCACCGACTCCAAGATAATCTGCTCCCATTTTTTCAGCAAGAATTGCTTCTTCTACAGTCTGTGTTGAAACTCCAAGAATTTTATTCGGCCCGATAATCGCTCTTACATCCTGAGCCTGCATATCATTCTGCCCGACATGAACTCCATCTGCATCGATTTTTTTTGCAAGTTCAACATTGTCGTTGATGATAAAAGGTACATTGTATTTTCTGCACAATGCTTTTATTTCAACAGCTTCTTTATAGAAAGATTCTTCATCAAGATTTTTTTCTCTAAGCTGAAGAATTGTTGTTCCGCCTTTGAGTGTAAGTTCAACATCATCAGCAAGATTTCGTCCATTAAGCCAGTATCTGTCTGTGATTGCATATAAAAGTAAATCTTCTTTTTTCATTTATTTCTCCGATGCATTAAGCTGTTCATTAAGACGGTCAAGTTTTCCTTCCATTGTATTTGTAAATCCGGGACGAATATCAGCTTTTAAAATTACTTCAGTTCGGATTCCTTTTTCTGCAAGGACCATTGTTGCGTCTTTTACGCATTTCATTACATCATCCCATCCACCTTCAATTTCTGTGAACATGGAACAGGTTTTGTATTTTAATCCTGACTGAGCAATTACTTTACAAGCTTGAGCAACATATTCACTCAGTTCGTCTCCAACTCCAAAAGGTGCAATTGCAACTGCAATCAATGTATTCATTTTTTTTCTCCAGCTTCAGTATTATTTTATGATCTCGATGTTTGAATCTTTTATGCCGTTCTTTGAAACAGAATAAATTTGATCAAGAAAATTTGATTGAAATGTCCCCGGACCTTTTGAGATTTTTTCAGCATTCATAGAGGCTTCATTGTAAAGAACAGTTGCTGTGAGGGCTGCATAAAATGGATTTGTAACGTTTGCATAAACAGCACAGACTCCACCGAGTGAACAGCCAGCCCCTGTAATCATCGGAAGATATTCAGAACCTCCGTGACATAAAACTGAAGTTGTGCCGTCAGTAACAAGGTCTGTTTTTCCGCTGACTGCAACAGCACCACCTGTAAATTTTGCAATTGCTTCTGCAGCATTTTTTGCAGAAATAACTTCATCTGTACTGTCTACGCCACGAACTTTATTTTCTGATTTTTCTGTCAGTTCCCAAAGAGAAGCCAGCGCGATAACTTCACTTGCATTTGCACGGACAATTTTTGGCTTGTAATTCTTAAATTGTTTGAGAATATTTTCTCTCTGCTCACCAATGCCAATTCCTACAGGATCAAGCACCCAGTTGTTCCCGTTTTCTAAACATGCTTTTGCTGTGCGTGGCAATGTTTCAGGATAACAGGTAAATTGTGTTCCCATGTTGATGTACATTGATTTGCTGATTTTTGCCATCATCTCGCCTTCATCTGCAAGATAAACCATGGCTGCAGATCCACCGCATGCAAGCTGTGCGTTTGCAACAAAATTGATTGTAACTGTGTTTGTGATTGATGGTGCAAGCGGATTATTTTTGCGCACCATTTCGAGTGCAGAATTTATTTCTGCAAGAAGTGTTTGTTTCATATAATTCTCCCTACGCCGGTATTATCCGGACAGGTTCAAAGGGTCAAGACTGACAGTCTACTCTCAGCCGGATTTATCCAGCTCCCCATGTTGATGCGTATTTTAGAAAAAAAAGTAAAAATATACAATATGAATTAAAACTGTAACAAAAGAAGATTAATTTTGTTATTTGTAGAAAGTTTATATGGTCTTAATTTTAAATTTTTGCAGATATAATAAAATTGGCGCGAAGGAGTATTGAGTGGAACGAAAATATTCTGTTTATTGATGTCGCGAAGCGACAAAGTAAATAGTTACTTTACAACAAACAGCATATAGATGCGGTAGCATCGTTTTCGTTACACACAAAACGACTGGGAGCCAATTTTTATAATTTTATATTTTGTAAAAATTGGAGATTTTATGAAAAAGAAAATTGCATTTATTTTTACATTTTTAGCCTGTACTGTAGTTTTTGCGCAGGTTGAAAAAATTGAGCGTGCTGTCAGCGTAAAGACTCTTGAAAAAAATGCAGTGCGTGTTTATGAGATTGAACGCTCATCAGAAATAATAGGAAATTATTCTGCAGAAATAATTGAATACATGATTGAAAACAGAACAGACAGAATCCTTGAAGGAGAATTTGAATTTCCTCTTAAGGATGGAGAATGTGTTTCTGGTTTTGCATTAGATATAAACGGAAAAATGCGTGATGCAGTTTCTGTAGAAAAAGAAAAAGGCAGTTTGATGTTTGAAGATATTGTCCGCAGGGGAGTGGATCCTGGACTTGTTGAAATGACAGAAGGAAATAATTTTAAGACAAGAGTTTATCCTATTCCTGCAAATGGTGTAAGGCATCTTAAGGTGACTGTAGAAAAAGAAATTGCTGATGTAAATGTTTCTTCAAAAATTTTTACACAGACAATTGGTAAAGATACTTATTTTTATTTTTATGAAAATGTTGATTTAAAGAATATTGTCTGCACAAGAAATCTCCCGAAGAAAATTACGGTCTTGTTTGATGTTTCATCTTCTGCTAAAAATCGTGATGTAAAAAAAGAAATAGAATTGATTGATTTGTATGCAAAGAAAATTGGCGGTGAACCTGAAATTGATTTTATAACTTTCAGCAATTCTGTTCATGAATCAAAGAAATTTAAATTTTCTGATTCATTAAAATCAGATCTTGAGAATTTTATCAGCAGTCAGAATTTCGACGGTGCCACAAGTTATAGTTTTAATACTGGTAAAATTAATTCTGATGAAATTATTCTTTTTACTGATGGAATTGAAAACTGGAATGAGGCTGATAAAAATAAATTTTTTGACGGAATTAAAATCCCTGTTTTTACAGTTAATTCTTCAAAATCAGCAAATTACTCCAAACTGAAAAAAATTGCATATCAGAACAAAGGTGTGTTTATAAATCTTGAAGAATGTGATGTTTCATCTGCACTTGAAAAGCTTTGTATTGAACCTTTAAGAATTATCAGTGTTGAGTTTAATTCAAAAGATTTTTCTGATATTTTTCCGATGCAGAATGAAATTGTAGAAAAAGGATTTTCAGTTTCCGGAATTCTCAAAAAGAAAAAAGGCAAGTTAAAAATTTCATTAGGCAGAAACGGTAAAGTTGAAAAAGTAATTGAGAAAACAGTTTCAGCAGTTGATTCACAGGAATCAGAAAAAATCTCTCGTCTGTGGGCAATGAAAAAAATCGATTCTCTTGAAGCAGATTATGAGTTAAATAAAAATGAAATACTTGAGCTTGCAAAAAAGTTTACAATAGTTACAAAAGAAACTTCTTTGATTGTTCTTGAAAATATTTCTGATTATGTCCGCTATGGAATCGTTCCTCCAGCTGAATTAAAAGATGAATATGAAAAATATATAAGCCGCAATAATATCAGCAAAAAATCCTCTGAAGGAATTCCAGCTTATGTTTATGAAAATTTTGATCAGGTAAAAAAATGGTGGAATAAAAAAAGCGGAGAGTTTATAAAAAAAGATGAAACTGAACCTCAAATCGTAATGGATACGCTTTATGGTACTTCATTATCTGCAGAAGGTGAGGCTGATATGCTTTTTGAAACTGAAAGTGCAGCTGATACTGTCACAATTGAAGGCCGTCAATTACATAGAAACTATGCTTTAAATCAATCTCTTGCTTCTAAAGAAAAATCTTCTATCCCTCAAACTCAATCTCAATCTACAATTTCACTTCAGTCATGGAACAGCAATGCAGATTATATTTCTATTCTCAAGAAAACTCCTTCTGAAAAAATGTATGAAAAATATCTTGAGCTTAAAAAAGCTTATGAAAAATCTCCGGCGTTTTACATGGAAGTGAGTGATTATTTTGCAGAAGAGGGATTTGAAAAAGAATCAATACGCATACTTTCTAATCTTGTGGAATTGAATCTTGAAAACACTGACGTGCTTCGTGCTTTGGGAAATAAGCTCATTGAAAGAAAAGAATATTCTCTTGCATCATCAGTTTTTGAAAAGCTTACAAAAATCAGAAGTGATGTACCGCAGTTTTTCCGCGATTATGCGCTTGCATGTAATTTATGTGGAGAAACTCAGAAAGCAATAGATGCTCTTTATCATATTGCTTTAAAAGATTGGGATGGCCGTTATCGTGAAATTCAGCAGATTGCTTTGAATGACATGAATGCAATTATTGAAGCTTCAAAGAATAAAAAACTTGATCTTTCAAAAATTGATAAAAAGCTGATGCAGAATTTTGATGTTGATGTTCGAATCGTTCTTACATGGAATACTGATGATTGTGATATCGATCTTTGGGTAACAGATCCTGATGGAGAAAAATGTTTTTATGGACATAAGCTTACTTTTGCAGGCGGCAGAATGTCCCGTGATTTTACTCAGGGGTATGGTCCTGAAGAGTTTATGATTAAATCTGCTCCAAAAGGAAAATATAAAATTGAAGCAAATTATTTTGGAAATCATCAGCAGAAAATTTTGCAGCCGGTTGTGGTGCAGGCAGAAGTATACACAAACTTCGGTCGTGAAAATCAGAAACGTGAAGTTCTTACACTTCAGCTTGATGATGTAAAGCAGACATTCTTTATTGGTGAAATTGAGTTTAATTAGTTTTGCTTTATTGATTTAAGGAATTGAGAAAGTCAACTACTTCTTCGGCGCCGTTTACGAGTACACCGCTCATTTTCATTTCAAGTGGAAGTGAAATGTCTATATCGTATCTGTCGCCGATTGAGATGCATTCTTCTGGTTTTGAATTTGTTTTTTCAAGGGCCATCAAAAGCATCTCTTTTGAAGGTTTTGATTTTTTGCAGGAATCAAGTCCGACTATCTGTGTAAGTATTTTTTCAATTCCAATTACAGAGAGTGTTTTTTTTGCTGCATCAACCGGATTGTTTGTTACGCAGATCATTTTGAATTTTGATGCAGATTTTTCAAGAGTCTGTTTTAACTCTGGATTTGCTTTAAGATATTTTTCCGGGTTCATTAAAGTGTTACGCCATTTGATGCTTGTGTCGATGTCTATGCCGAATGCAGTAAATGTGTTTCCAAGACTGATTTTTTTTCCTGTTTTAATTTCATAGTCAGCTCTGTAGTCTGCAATTTTTTTTCTTGCTTCTTCATGAGTCATTCCGGTTAAATCGGCCCAGTGCCTTATCTGAACATCAACCTGTTCACGGACATATTCATCGCTTGTATATAAGGTTCCGTCAATGTCAAAAATTAGAGTTTTCTTTTTACGTATGCTTTCCCCTGACAGGTTAAACAATTTCATTTTTATTTGCTTTTATTGAGAATTGCGTCGTAATGTTCTTCAACTTCGCGGACAACATCAGCCCAGCTTCTGTAAACATATTTCTTTGCATTTTCACTTACTGTCTTAAGTTTTTCTTTGTCTGCAAAAATGCTGTTAATTCTTTCAGCCCATTTTTCAGCAACAGGTTCTTCACAGAATCCGCTGAAATCATCCTGAACGGTTTCGCTTGTAGGACAGCCTTTTATAAGGATTGTCGGTAAAGAGAATGTTGCAGCTTCAATTGGAACAAGAGATGCTGTGTCGTATGAAGACGGGAATACAAAAAGATCTGAGCGCATGTAGAATGCTTTAAGATAATCTCTGTCTGTAATTTCTCCGGTGAAGATTATATTTTCTCCAAGGTCTGCAGTGCTTTTCTTGTAAGGCTTGAGCATTTCGCCTTTTCCAACAATCAGCATTGTAAACTTTTTTTCGCCCTTGTTGAGAAGTCTCAGTGTGTCAAAAATCAGTTCAAGATTTTTTGAAGTAACAACTCGTCCGACAAAGAGAAGAATATTTTCTTTTTCGGTAAGATTGTATTCGCTGTTTAATTTATCAAGATAAAATTTTGCTTTGTCTTCAGAAAGCGGAGTCATGTCAGTTCCGTTTCTGATTACCGTAATGTCTCCCTTGTAACCAAAGTCGCGGATGAGTTCTGCAGCACCATTTGAAACAGTCCAGATATAATCCGTGTTGTTCATGTTCTGAAGTGAGTACCAGGTCATGAATCTTGTAAGAAGGCGGCTGTGAGTTACGCGCATGAAATCATTTTTATAATTTGTATGTACAGTCATGATAGTTGGAATGTGATGCTTCTTTCCGTATTTTGCAAAATAACGTCCAAGAATGAATGGAGTATGACTGTGAAGAAGTTCAGGCTTTTCTTCATCAAGAAACTTCCAGAGTTTTTTATCATGATTTGGTGTTGCACCTGAAAGTCCGAGTGGCCCAAGAACAATACTTTTTACGCGGAATGGATGGAATGATCTTTTGCTGTCTACTTCAGCATCTGTTTTTTTACCGAAAGAAGGAACAATAAGACTGCATTTGTTGCCGTTTGCGTTCATGTGTTTTGTGTAGTTTTCTACGACTACATTTGGACCTGTAATGTATGGATACCAGTTGTCCAGTGAAAGAAAAACAGATTTTTTAGACATAAAAGTCCGCTCCATTAGCTTTTTAGATATTGTCAGATTATATTGATTTTTAATTTTTTTTACAATTTGAAATCATTGAATTACTGAATATCCAGATTGTATGAAATTGTTTCTGCTGCACCAAGAATATTTACAACGGTGATTGAAAGCGTTACATGTCCTTTGTTCAGCATGATTTCAGAAACAAGATGCTTTTTGTCATCAGGATATAATTCTTCAAATGAATACATTCTGTTTCCTATAACACAAAGCTTGCCGTTTTTTTCTTTCAGAATATCGAAATTAATCGTTTCCACGGAAGCTCCGTTTATTGCAGTAACAGTTTTATAAGGAACCGTTACAGGCTGTCTTGTTTTGTAGATTTTATATTTTCCTGAAGGCAGTTTGCGTTCAAGAAGAAGATTGTGTTCTTCTCCGTTACTGTCAATTAACACAACTGTACCAACTGAAAGTTTAAGCTCTTTTCCGATTCTTGGCATAAGTACACGCGGATTAACTGAAGAGCCTCTTTTTGAATCGAAAACTTTAAGTTCAAGACAGTTCTGTCCTTCCTGCCATGCTGAGTTTCCACTTGAACCGATAAGCTGCTTCTGTTTAATTTCAGCTTCTTTTGTGATTGAAAGCGGAATTGAGTCTTCATCAAGATTTGAATAGACGATTGAAAGAGCATCTTTGTGCTGGATGATTACAGTGTTTCCCAAAGTTGATTCAAACCAGCCGAAGTCATCATCATGATCTGAGAGAACGATTGTAACAGTTCCGTCTTCTGCAGCTTGTATCTCCGAAGAGTCTTTAAAAATTAAAGATGAGTTGACTGTTTTTCCGCGGGACTGTCCGTAGTAACTGCTGAATGATTCTGAAGTTACGTTTTCCTGCGGCCATTCAAAAGCAAAAAGTGAAGATGCTGTAAGAATCAATGTTGAAATTATTGCTGCTGTATGTTTCATAAATTACCTATTTTCTTGAAATTGAAATCTTTGAAATTTTGCTGTCACATCCTACAAAAAGATTTTTGTCTTTAATCTGAATGAATGCCGTTTTGCCAAAGAATTCAAAAGATGCAAGCGGATATTTGAGTGGTTCCAGAACTGAAACTTTGTATGTAGAAAGATTTTTGCTCAAAACGAAAATCAAACCTGAAGAAGAAAATTCAATCTGTGAGATTTTTCCGTATACAGGAAGCTTGTAGCATTTTGATGTTGCAAGATCGAGAATTCCAAGACCGTTTGAATAATTGAAATATACGACGTCTGAAGTTTTATTGAATTTTACGAGAGTCTGTCTTTTAAGTTCTGACGGCAGGTATTCGTGGTAAACGATTTTTGAATGATTGCCGTTTCTTTCTGCGACTACAAAACGCTGTTTATCCTGTCCGCAGATACATGCAATTCTTTTTCCGTCATCAGAAACTGCTGCTCCAAGAATAACTTCGACGCTGCTTCCACCCGGTGTAAATTTCTGGTCGATATTTCCTTTTTCATCAAAAGAAATTATTGTTCCGTCTGCATAACCTGCTACAGTTGCATTTTTGCTTGTGTTGAAAGCTGTAATCGGTGCGTAGTATTCAAAGTCCCAGATTTTTTTTCCGTTCGAATCGAATCTTGCAAAAGAAGTTCCGCCCGGCTTCATCACATAAATTTTATTATCCTGAAAGAATGGAAATCCGTCTTCTTCAAGAACACCTGCTTTTGATCCGTCTGCATTAAAAAATTCTGCTGCTTTATTATCAGGTGTATAAGTTGTATATCTTGATTCTGAAATTGAAGCCTTAAATGGAAATGTAACGTTTGAAACTACTTTTCCGTCATTTGTAAAATATCCGATGCTCTGTCCGAGTCTATAGGGAATTAAATCTTTTGCAGTTGATTCCTGTACGTTCGAAATATCAACAGTCCATTCCGGAGTAAGTGAAAGCTCTGGTTTTACAGGATGTGTTGCAACGAAAATATATATTATGCTGATTATACAAAGTGATGGAATTAAAATCTTTCTTTTTTTCTTATTAAAATTCATAATTTCCATATTTTATAGAAAAATCTTACCATTTACAACTCATTCCAACTCATGTTTTACAATTCTTTGTCTATATGGTAATATTAGCATTATTTTTTATCGCTACAAGCCAATAGCGAAAAGGAGCAATTAATATGGCAGAAAAAACTGTAGATCATTCATGCACACTGGATAAGATCATCTCATTGTGTAAGCGCCGCGGATTTGTTTATCAGGCATCTGAAATTTACGGCGGTATGGCAGGAGCCTGGGATTATGGTCCTCTCGGTGTAGAATTTAAGCGCAACATTCAGAACGAATGGTGGCATTACATGACTCAGCTTCATGATGATGTTGTTGGACTTGATTCAGCAATTTTCCAGCATCACACAACTTGGGAAGCTTCTGGTCACGTTGGACACTTCTCAGATCCAATGGTTGACTGTACAGAATGTAAGGCTCGTTTCCGTGCTGATACAATTATTGAAGAATATTTTGAAAAAACTGGAACTCAGCCAGAAAAGCCTGTTGATACATGGACTCATCAGGAAATGCATGATTTTATCGATGCAAACATAAAGTGTCCTACTTGTGGAAATGAACACAAATGGACAGACGTTCGTGAATTCAATCTTATGTTTAAAACATATCAGGGACCTGTTGCAGATGCAGCTCATATTGTTTACCTTCGTCCTGAAACTTGTCAGGGGATCTTTACTGACTTCAAGAGCATAATTCAGTCTAACCGCATGAAGGTACCTTTTGGTGTAGCTCAGGTTGGTAAGTCATTCCGCAACGAAATCATTTTCAAGAATTTTATTTTCCGTACTTGTGAATTTGAACAGATGGAAATGGAATATTTCTGTAAGCCTGGAACTGAAGATGAAGTGTTTGACAGATGGCGCAAGGACCGCTGGGCATTCTATCTTAAGTACGGTATTCCGGAAAATCAGCTTAAGTGGCATCATCATGACAAGCTTGCTCATTACGCAAAAGATGCTTACGATATTACATATAATTTCCCAATCGGTTTTGAAGAAATTGAAGGAATTCACTCACGCACAGATTTTGACCTTTCACAGCATGAACAGTATTCAAAGAAGGATCTTCATTACATCGATCAGGACAACGGAAATGAACGCTATGTTCCATATGTAGTTGAAACTTCTGCAGGTCTTAACCGCAACTTCCTCATGTTCCTTTGTGAAGCTTACGAAGAACAGAATGTTGGTACAGACGGAAAAGAAGATTACAGAACAGTTCTTCATCTTCATCCAAAGCTTGCTCCAATAACAGTTGCAGTTCTTCCATTGATGAAGAAAGACGGACTTGCTGAAAAAGCAAAGGAAATCCAGAATACGCTCAGAGAAGATTTTGTTACAGATTACGATCAGAGCGGAACAGTAGGAAAGCGTTACCGCCGTCAGGATGAAGTTGGTACTCCATTCTGTGTAACTGTAGACTATGACACTCTCGACAGTTCAAGCGCAAACTTTAATACAGTTACAGTTCGCAACCGCGACACAATGGAACAGGAACGTGTTAAAGTTGATGAACTTACTGGCTATATCTTTAACCAGATTAAGAGCTACAAGCCGGTAAAGAAATAATTTAAAAATAAGCTTGCTTTAACAGACGGTGGATTTTTCTGCTGTCTGTTAAAGTCGGAGAAAAAAACTTGGATTATATTTCACTTGGAAAAACTAAACTTCTCGTTTCTAAAACTGCCTTTGGTGCGGAAAGTCTTGATTGCAAAGAGATTGAAGCATTCGGGGCAGAGGCAGACAGAAAAGCATGGGCGCTTGTTCATCAGGCATATTCAGGTGGAATGAATTTTTTTGATACTTCACATTCAAAGCCTGTATGTGAAAAAAGACTTGGTTCTGCACTTCGCGGAATCAGGCACAATGTTTTTATTGCAACAAAAAGTTCTGCACAAAATTCCCGCGAGCTTAGGCTTGATATTCAGGAAAGTCTTGATTGTCTTCAGAGTAAAACCGTCGATCTTTTTCAGCTTGAAAATCCTCTGTTCATTCCCAGACCAAATGAACAGGATGGACTTTACAACGAACTGCTTGCTCAGAAAGAAAAAGGAATAATCCGCCATTTTGGAGTTGCAACAGAAAATCTTGATATGGCACGCGAAGTAATTCAGAGTGATCTTTATGAAGTTGTTCAGTTTCCGTTCAGCATGATTTCACCTGATGAGGTTTATGAAATCGTTCATCTTTGTGAAGAAAATGATGTCGGTTGTGTTGCGATGCAGCCGCTGAATGGTGGAATTGTAAATGATATTCCTCTTGCCCTTGGATTTTTCATGCAGGAAAAATGTGAAAATGTCGTGCCTGTCTGGGGCATTCATACGCAGGAAGAACTTCAGCAGATTCTGTACTTCAATGATCATCAGCCTGTGATAGATAAAAAATTTGTTGATGACCTTGAAATGCAGAAAATGTTTTTCAACTGATTGCAGATCGATTTTTTTTATTCAGATTCAGTTTCACCAAGTGCCTGCTTGAGGTCTTTGGTTTCTTTTTTAGTCATTGCGCGGATGATTTTAAGATTAACATCATCTGTCTGTACGATCTTTGGTTTCCCGTCAGCATTTACCGAACCTATGATTTTTACAATCGGATTTTTCGGGCTTACTGGAGAAACATTTACAACCTGAGCAACTTTTCCGTTTGAAAGATAAACGTATGCTCCAATAGGGTAGAGTGAGATGCTGAACAAAAGTGCTTTAACAACAGTATCGTCGTATGCGTGATTTTCATTCTTTAAAAGCTCGATCATTCCTTCATAAGTTGTCTTTGATTCTTTAAAAGTTCTTGGACTTGTAATTGCATCAAAAGAACAAGCAATCGAAATGATTTTTGCATAGAGTGAAATTTTATCGCCCTTCAATGCACGCGGATATCCTGTACCTGTTTCACGCTCATGATGTTCAAGAACACCAAGCTGTACTGAAAGAGGAAATCCTGCATCTTTGAGAATTTTATATCCGATCACAGTATGAGTCTGCATCTGTGCTTTTTCTGAAGGTGAAAGCATTTTGTCTGTCATGTAAAGCTGAGGCGGAAGACGAATCTGCCCGATTTCATGAAGGATACTTGCAACTCCAAGTTCAATCAGTTTGTCATACGGCATGTTAAGCTGGAGTCCCATGACAATGCAGAGAACTGTTGTACGCATGCTGTGTGTCAGAATAAAATTTTTATTTCTTGTTTCAAAGTTAGGTGAAATGCGGAGAATAAAGCTTCTGTTTTCCCTTACGAAATTACAAAGTTCAAGAACTTTTCCGTTTATTTCAGGAATTGAAAATTCTTTGTGTGTTGCATAGTGTGTATAAACCTGATTTATGAAATCAAGAAATTTTTCGTAAGTTTCCTGCGCAGCTTCAATTTTTTTCTGTTCATCTTCTTCTGAGGAAATATCGTCAGTTCCACCTACTGCAGAAGGTATTGCAGTTGCCCCGCCTGAATGAGAGTTTACATATGCTGCGAGTGATGTGCTTGCTGCATGTGTTGTATTTTTAAGATCATCAGGAACCTGTTTTTTTGCAGAAGATGTTTTTGGTTCTTCAGCTGGTTCAGAAAATCCTGATGTAAAATCTGAAATGTCAACTTCTTCTGAAGTTTTAAATTTGTCCGGGATCTGATCTTCCGGTATTTTTCCTTCGTCATCTGAAAATTCTGAAAGATCAACTGTTTCAATTTTTCCAATTGAAGCTGAATTTTTTGGTGCTGATGATGAAGCAGATTTTTCTTTATTTTCTGCGGGTTGAGCTTGTTTCTTCATTTCTGAGTCAACATTGATTCTTAAAAATCCCCAGTGCTGAAGTGCCGAAAGCTGTTCTCTTGTGATTGGACATGGAGGAAGTGTGATGACAAAAAGCTCATCTATCTTTGCTGGAGAATCAAAATGTGTACCTGCTGTAATTTCAGAAAGTTCGTACGTAAACATAAATAAACCCTTTCTATATATCGGCAGAAATATCAAAAATCTTTAATTGATTTAAAAAGAAAAAGAAAAGCCCTGAGTCTAAACCCTCAAGGCCTTTCACATGGAGATATTTACATTGAAAAAACAATGCTTAATTTTAACACAGGCGTCTGGATGTCCTCTTGATTTCTCTCAAGAACCGTCTGTATTAAAACTGCTGTTCAAGCTAATATTATTATCGGACGGAGTTTGAAAATCTTTAATTTAATCTGAAGAAAAATTAAATAAATTTTTGAAGGTTTCTTACGGATTTTAAGAGTTCACTGTAAATCAGATTTGAGTACTGAATCTGGAATGTCTGTTTGTCCTGTGAAAGATTTTCTGAAAGTTTTGCAAGCTGACGTTGAGTAGGGAATACTAATGATGCTGCATCCTTGCATTCTGAATTAAGAATTTCTGAGTCAATTTTTGAAAGCTCTCCAAGATATTCTTGAAGACGCATTCTGTTTTCTGAAGCTTTTTTGCAAAGGTTGATTGCGCGTTTTGAAAGCGATTCCAGTTTTTCAAGATTACTGAAAAATTCTTTTTTCAATTCTTTTATGCTTTTTGTCTTGATTTCAGAAATATTTTTTTCAGCCTGATCAAAGAAGATTTTTTTGCATTCTGAGATTTCTTTTTTTTCAAGAAATTTTTCTAAAGGATATTTTTCAATTCCTTTTATGAAAAGACTTTCCGCTGTAAGTGTGTAAGTTTTTGTTCCTGCAGCATTTGCTTTTGCAGTTTCATTTTCAAACCACCAGCTGAAGAGAGACATTCTTTTGTCAGTAAGAATCGGAGTGCCGTTGTAATCTTTTGCAATATAAGGTGCTGCTCCAAAGAGACTTACTGCATTATCTGTTTCTGCATTTTTAATTTTCGTGCTTGCCATGTGGGCTTTTTCTTCAAACTGTGAGCCACGAATATGTGTCTGTTTCCCAGGAAATCCAAGATCCATTCCTGCAACAAAAATTTCTTTTGCATTACAAAGGCGTGCAAAATCCCATGCTGTTGTTGTTACGCTTCCACCTGCTGCGAGCTTACCTTTTTCCTCTGATTTTTTTTCAAAATAATTTCCAATCGGGAAGAGTGATGAAAAAAGAACTATTTCCTTGCATGGAAATTTGAATACCATAGGATAGGCTGCAATTTCTGTTATTAAAATTGATGAAGGACATTTTAAGAATTCCAGATGAAGCGCACAGTAATACTGAGGATCCGCAAGAATTATAAAATCCGGCTCAACACCTGCTTTAATGCATGCATGAACTGCTGTATCAACGCAGACAATTACAGCTCGTTTTTTTATTTCGGCAAGATGCGGAAGAAGTTTTTGAAGGCTTGGTCCTGCTGCAAGAATTACAAATGGAAGTTCAGTTCCACGTGAAGAGTATTTTTTTACACCTGAAAGACTGTCCATGTATTCAAGGTTTCTGAAGCTGTTGCTTGTCCAGAGAGTTGCAAATTTTTCAAGAGTATTTGTATTAATTTCTTCTTTCTGTTTTGTCTGTTCAATTTTTGCTTCTATTGTGCTGAAGTAAGCTTCTGCATGTGCAGTTTGTGATTTAACTTTGAAAACTTGAAGTTCTTCTGCCTTGAATCCGTTGATTAAAGAGGCTGCATTTTCTGCTGTTGCTCCTAACGCAAGAATTAATTTTTCATGAGCAAAAACTTCACTCCAGTCCAGAGCTTCAAGTGCTGAAAAAAAATGCGGAATGTTTTCTTCAAAAACAATCATCGTTGAATTTTTATTTTTTTTTGCAAATTCAATAAGTGCGTGTCCAAGTCCGAATCCTAAAAAAATTGCCGCTTCTTTTTTTGAGCTGTCAAATGTAGAAATTAAAGTTTGAGCTTCCCGTTGTGGATTGTATTTTGAATGAAGAAGAAGTCCGTTTTCTGTTGCAGTTACGCTGCCGTTTTTTGTTTCTTCTATGATTATTTCTTTGCAAGTTTCTTTTGAAAGCTGCTGTTCAAGCTGAGGAAATCTGTTTTTAAAAGATTCTAAATTTTTATTCCAGATTGAGTTCAATTGTCATGTTTCCTGTAACTGGAGTTCCCGCTTCCGGGGTCTGGCTTGTTACCCATCCTTCACCCTTGATGATTACTCTTATGTCATCACGCTGAAGAAGAGGCAGAAGGTCTCTTTTTGATCTTCCTGTAAAATCAGGGACTTTTGTTTTTAATTCAACAGGCTGAGTTGAAGAAATTCTTGTACGCCCCGAGTGTGCAAGACTAGCAGCATTTTCTCTGGCAATTCCAAGATGATCGATGATTTCGTTTGCCGTTGCTTTGATTACAGGTGCAACGATTCGTCCTGCGTAGGTTTCTCCGCCCTGAGGTTTTTCAATTGCGATGTAAAGAATTATCTGCGGATCGTTTACAGGAAAAATTGCAATTTCATTTGCGAGAAAGTCTGTTTTGCTGTAGGTTCCGTTTTCTGCCATCTGTGCGGTTCCGGTTTTTGAACCTATTGAAATGTCACCGATGAAGGCTCTTGTTGCGTTTCCTCGTTCTGTTGTAGTTTCCATACAGCTTAAAATATAATCTGCCGTTGATGCGCTTAAAACTTTTTCTCCAGGAACAACTTTGTGTTCATAAATTACGTTTCTGTCTTTGTCGCAGATTTTGTGAATTAAAGAAAGCTTGATAATCTGACCTTTATTTGCAAGAGCAGTTGCAGCCTGAACAAGCTGAAGTGCACTTACCTGAATTTCCTGTCCGATTGAAATTGTAGCCTTTGAGCGTGCCGACCAGAATCTGTCGTCTGTGTTTCTTACAAAGCCAGGTGTTTCAGACGGAAGTTCAACTCCAGTTCTTTCACCAAATCCAAATTTATGTATGTAAACAAGAAAATCTTCCGTGTTGATTTTTTCACTCATCTGTGCAAGTGCGTCGTTGCAGGAAAGTTCAAGTGCTTTTCGGGCATTCAGCCAGCCGTGGTGTGCAAGACAAGTAATCTTTACGACTTCACCTCTGCTTGTTTTCCTTGAGTAAATTCCGTCACAGAGAAAACTGTCATCCGCAGAAATTACTCGTGAGTTGAGAAAGGCTGCTACAGAAAAGATTTTAAATACGCTTCCCGGTTCGTATGGAAGAACTGCAGGACGGTCAATTTTTTCTTTTGCGGATGCAGAACTGTATTCATTGAGGTTTACCGATGGCAGACTTATGTAGGAAAGAATTTCTCCGGTTTTTGCATTGGCTGCAATAAGGCGGAGGTTATCAGCTTTTGTTTCTTCCATTGCGTTCTGCACGATTTTTTCAAGCTTGTACTGAAGTCCGGCATCAATTGTCAGGTAAACATTGTTTCCAAAAAATGCACCTGTTTGATTTGGTTTAATCTGTGGACTCAAAACATCCTGCTGTGAATATTCTATCCCGCTTAAGCCGCGTCCTTCATCTCCCATGTATCCAATCAGCTGACTTGCAAGATTGTTTTCAGGATAGATTCTTCCCGGAATTGTATCGAACTTACACGCATTATAATAATCGTTTTGTGAAATGATTCTTGAAAGATCTTCAAACTGTTCCTGAGAAATTTTTTTCTTCAGATAAAGAAATGAAAGGCTTTTGTTTTCAGAAATCTTTTTTTCAATTTCTTCTTCATTCATCTGAAGAATCGGTGCAACGAGTTTTGAAAAATGTGAAGGATTTTTAATCAGCTTTGGAGTAACTGAAAAATGATAAAACGTTGTTGAAATTGCGAGCGGTTTTTCGTTTCTGTCTACAATCAGACCGCGTTCAACAGTAACTTGCGGAATTATAAAAGTGCTTTTTTTGCCTGACGAAAGCTTAATGAATTTTAAATAGATTACTGCAAGAAAAATAAGGCATGGAATCATTATCAGAAAAATTCGTTGTCTTTTTAAGAAACTGTTCATCTAGAAAGTACCTTGCCCAGAATTTCATTTGCAGAAACAAATCCGTAATCCCTTGAGTCAACTGAATTACTCACGTTATCTCCAATCAGCAGAACTGTATTTTCGGGAACCTGTTGCACACCGTTCAGCTTGTGAAACTGATATTCTGTGAGCGGAATTTTTCTTCCTGCAACATCAAGAGTATACCCCGAATCTTGTGAAAATTCTAGTGGAGTAAATTCTGTAGCGACGCAGCGTTTAACTACAAGATTTCCTTTATGTTTATAAATTACAATTTCACCTGCTCTTGGTTTTCTGATGTGATAAATGAATTTGCAGACGAGTACAGAATCATTATTTTTTATCAGTGGCTCCATTGATGTTCCGTGAACTTTAAGAACATCAAAGAGAAAAAGTTTAATCAGGATTCCGCACAAAATCCCTGCAAGAATATATATTGAAAATACAATTTTAGTTTTTTTCTTCATATTATATTCATCGACAATAATCGCTAATATTAAGAACTTTTTTTGACGATATTCAAAGTATGGAAATAATCAACTGTTGTAACGGCGCAGACCGTATAAGAATTAAATCAGTAAGAGTACCAAGGGTTTTGAAAATTACAAAACCGTCTTCATATTCTTATTCAAGAGTTTCTGCAAAAAGTTTTTTTAATTCAACAAGAAAAGTTTCTCTTCGATCTGCATTTTTAAATTTTAACGGCAGAATGATTATTCTCTCAAAGCGTATAAAATCAGTTGCAAAGTTCAGCTGGCTTATTCCTGCTTTTTTAGTTCTTGTACTTCTTCCTGCATTCGGCTTTAAGGTCTGGTCAATTTTTGAAAATTCTGCAGATACATCAAAAATCAGTTTAGGTTCAACAGCAGATCCTCTTGATGAGTTGATGTTCAATTTTGCTTTTGATAAAGATTCATGCATTGATAGTGAAGGAAATATTGTTTCGCTCACTGGGGAGACTGTTGCAAAAGCTTCATCATTTAAGGAGCCGGTTTCATTCCAGACTTATATTGTAAAATCAGGAGATACTCTCGGCGGCATAAGTTTAAAATTCGGACTTTCAAATATTTCTACATTGATTTCAATTAACAGCATCAGCAACGCAAGAGCTCTTTATGTTGGACAGAAGCTTACAGTTCCTTCTGTTGACGGCTTGTATCATATTGTTGCATCGAATGAAACTCTTGAATCAATTTCTGCAAAATATAAAGTTTCTCTTACAGATATAATCGACGTGAATGACCTTTCAAGTGAAACTCTTCAGAAGGGGCAGAAACTTTATATTCCAGGAGCAAAACTCAGCAGTGAATCTATACAGAAAGCACTCGGTGAAATTTTTGCAAAGCCGATTAAAATCAGATACAGACTTACTTCAAAATTTGGTCCAAGAAAAGATCCAATTACCGGAGTTTCTTCTTATCACAAGGGAATTGATCTGGCCTGTGCAACCGGAACTCCGATTTATGCTTCAAAGAGCGGAACTGTTATGTTTACCGGATGGTCATCAGTTTATGGTTATCATGTGATTCTTAAACATTCAGACGGATATCAGACTTTGTATGGACACATGAGTAAAATAATTGCAAAGAAAGGACAGACTGTTAATCAGGATACAAAAATCGGTCTTGTCGGTAACACAGGATACTCGACCGGGCCTCATTTGCATTTTACTGTTTACAAGAATTCTGTTCCTATAGATCCTTTTACAGTGTTAAAATAGATTATCTTCTTGATGGGAGAAATTATGAAAAAAATTATTTTCAGTAAATTTATTCTAGCGGTTGCTGTGTGTGCAATCGCTTTTCCTGTTTATGCGGGAATAAAGTTTGACAATCTTGATTTGAACAATGATGACTATTTGATTTATACGGCCTCTCATAATTTTCCGGGCACTCCAGAATATAAAAGTCTGTTTCTCACAAAGCTTGATGAAAAAAAACTTGCAGCTTCTCCTGTTTTAATTACGTGCTTTCCAGAAAAACTTGAGTTGCTTGAAGGCGGAAGAATTCTTCAGGTTAGAAACCGATATGGAATTGCAAATTATTCTGTTTCAGCTGGAACTTTAAAATGGGTTTCTCAGGCAAGCAGAATTCCAACTGAATATACTCATCTTGGTCCGCAGAGTGTAAGTCCTGACGGTAAGTGGATCTGTTATGTAATTCAGAAAAAAAATGCAATGGGACAGCTTGTAATTTATAACGTTCAGACAAAGCAGACTGAAATCCTTGCTGATTCATATCCGTTCAGTTACAGCGACACAGGTGTAAGATGGGCCGCAGACAGCAAAGCTTTTCTTTACGAAAAAAACAACATGATTTATTTTGATTCTCCAGAAGCAGTTTTTAAGAAAATTCGTCTTTCTGAAAATTACAGAAAAATTGGGGAAGGAACAATAAACAGCGTTCAGTGGGCTTTATCAAAAATTGTTTATATTAAAGATGATATTGTATATCACATAAACGAAAATGAATTATATACACGCGGACTTTATTCTTCTGTAATCGGATACGGAAAAATTTCTGCAAGACTTTCAAATCCGTTTAATCCGTTTGTTGAAAAATTTTCATGCAGCAGTGATGGAGAAAATGTCGTTGTAATTTCAGGAAATATTCTTTTCTATTATGAAAAATCAAAAATTAAAAATATGATTTCGCTTTCATCTCTGGATGGATCTGTTGTATCTCATCAGATTTTCTGGACTGAAAAAAATGAACCTGTCCTCTGGTCTGATTTAATCAGCAATTCAACAGGAAAAAAATTGAGCACTGTAAACAGAGTATCATCAGGTCATGAAAAAGTTCTTCAGGTAGAAGGCGGTGTTACTCCGATTCTTTCACCTGACAAGAGAAAAGTTGCATTCTGCATGGATGGAAAATTCTGCGTGTACGATACAAGCTCATGGAAACTTTCTGCAAGCCTTGAGAATTCAAATGTTGTATCTGCAGTCTGGGCAAATAATGCAAATCTTTTTGTCGGCGGAAATGAAACTGTAAAACTCTGGAATGTCGGCGGTCAGAGTACAGTGCTTTTTATTTCTTCTGCAAATTTCGCATATTGGGATGGCGGTAGAATAATCTGCAGACTTGAAAATGGAAAAGACTATTACGTTTATGAAGCCTTGAAAAATACATGGTCTGCATATAAGCCCACTGTTTTAAAAAATGAGCATACGGAAAAAAACGGAATCTTTAGAGTTTATACTGCAAAATCTCAGAATCCTAAATTTGAAAACGGGATTTATGTTCGCTCGCTCGCGGATGATGTTGTAACTTATTCAGTTTACGGTGAGGCTGATTCTTCATCGCTTGCAAAGAAAAAAATAACACTTTCTTTTGATGTTCTTGAAAATGCTGATGGTCTCGCAAATGTTCTTTATACGCTTGAAGAATTTAATATCAAGGGAACATTCTTTTTAAACGGTGAGTTTATCCGCCGTTATCCTGAAAAAGCAAAGCAGGTTGCAGAGTCGGGAAATTTATGCGCTTCATTATTCTTTAGTTCTGCAGATTTAACTGGAGCTGATTTTACAGCGGATAAAGCATTTGTTAAGCGCGGCCTTGCTCGAAATGAAGATGAATTTTTTGCAGCAACAGGAAAAGAGCTTTCACTGTTTTGGCATGCACCATATTATCATACAAACAAGTCAATCAATTCAGCAGCGGAAGAAGCGGGCTACACATGGATAAGTCCGTCATTCAGATTAAATGATGAAGTTACTTTTGAAAATGCCGCAGAAGGTAAAGGTGTTTATAAAAGTGCAAATGAAATAATTGATGACTGTGTAGAAAATCTTGTTGCAGATAAAAACAGTTCACATATCTTTGTTACAATCGGAAAGACTGGCGGTACAAGAAAAGATTACCTGTATGAAAAACTTGATCTTCTGATTGCAGCTCTTCTTGATGCAGGATACGAAATTGTTCCTATGACAGATTTTGTGCATCAAAAGCTTTAGTAATCATTTTGCAAATTTAAAGACTGCACGATCATAAAGCTTCATGAGTGAATTTGCTTCCGTGCATGTCTTTGATGCAACCAGCGGAATTGTAAACAGTACCTGCCCATGTAATGAATAAATTATTTTTCCAAGCGGCTTACCACATTTTACTGCGCCGTAAATCATTTCTGGTGCGGTAACTGTTGCACTTAATTCTTCTTCATCAAATGGAATTGAAAAATTTTCTGGAACAGCAGGTACAAGTAGAATACTTTTTTCCTGTGTTCCCAAAGTATTTACAATTGCAGTATGTGCTTCCTTTGCTTTGTATGGGCTGAATTTTTTGAATGCAAATTCCATCAGTTCAGTTCCGTCCAGAACTCTGTATTTATCGCCTTCTTTTGTATTTGTCCCGGGACCACCCATCGTTATGCTCAGGTAACTTTTGTTTCCGCGTGTTGCAGTAACAGAAATGTTGTATCCGCTTTCATCGATGTATCCTGTTTTTAATCCGTTACAGCCGGGAAGTGTTTCAAGAAGTTTGTTTGTGTTCTTTTTTTCAACCGGTTCTATTGCAAGCTTTTTTTGTTCAGCGGATAAATTTTTCTCCTGTGGATATACAAGTTTTTTTATGCTGTGAAACTGTTCAAGTGCAAAAGGAAATTTTTTGATGTATACCATGCAGAATTTTGAAAACTCTCTTGCAGTTGTAATATTTTTTTCGCTGTACCCCGAACTTTCTACAAAATGAGTTTTTTCAAGACCAATGCTTTTTATTACTTCATTCATCCTTTTTACAAAAGTGTCCATGTCACCGCAGACATAATTTGCAATTGCGATTGAAGCATCGTTTCCGCTTGCTATGGAAAGTCCAAGAAGCAGTTCGCGGAGTGTGACAATGTGTCCTTCATCGATGTACATTTTTGATGCATCAGACGGAAGATTCCTCCACCAGCTTTGAGGCGGAAGAGGTACAATATCATCAAGAGAAATTCTTCCAGTGTTGATTTCTTCAAATACAACGAACATCTCAACCAGCTTTGTCATGCTTGCAGGCGGAATAAGTTCATCAGCATTTTTTTCAAATAAAATATTGCCTGTGTTTATGTCTACAAGGATTGCACTTCTTGCATGAATGTTAAGGTCTGCTGAAACCGTTCTGTAAGGAAGACGAGTTATTATTTCTTTTCGCTGAGAATATTTTGTGTTCAGAAAAAAATCGAGTTCATTCTGTTCTTCTGCTGTAAGCTTTTGTGGCACATGAGGAGTTTTTGCATTTTTTATTGATACTGCAAAAGTTACTGCTGCTGAAAGAATTACAGCCAGTGCGGATGAGACAGAAACAATAAGCTTTTTGTTTTTCATTTTATACTCTTGAAGTTTGATTTTGGAGAATGAGGTCAACTAATGTGATTGCAGTCATTGCTTCGATTACAGGAACGATTCGTGGTGCAAGACATACATCATGGCGTCCTTCAATTAACAGATCACATTCGTTTCCGTCTTTATCAACAGTTTTCTGATTCAGATAAATGCTTGGAACAGGTTTTACTGCAACACGGAATACAATGTCGTTTCCGTTTGAAATGCCTCCGAGAATTCCGCCAGCATTATTTGTTGCAAAACCGAAGCCTTTTGTCATGCAGTCGTTGTTTGTTTTTCCAGTCATTGAAGCAACTTCAAATCCTGCACCAAATTCAATTCCTTTTACAGCCCCGATTGAAAGCATCGCATGAGCAAGAAGTGCATCAAGCTTATCGAATACAGGCTGACCAAGTCCCACAGGTGGATTTTTTACGACACATTCAACAACTGCACCGATTGAATCTTTGTTCATTCTTGTTTCGTTGATTTTTTCTTCCATCAAAACTGCGGCCTCTTTATCAGCAGTTCGAACTGTATTATTTTCAATTTCTGAAAAATCGATTTTTTTACATTCGATGTCTGCAATTTTTTTTGTATAGGCTTTAATCTCGATTCCAAATTTTTTCAGATACATTTTTGCAAAAGCACCTGCTGCAACTCTGGCACAGGTTTCTCTTCCGCTTGATCTTCCGCCGCCTCTGTAATCACGGATGCCGTATTTTTTTTCAAAGGTGTAATCAGCATGTCCCGGGCGGAATTTATTCATGATGTTTGAATAATCTTTTGAATGTTGATTTGTATTTTCAATCATTACTGCAATCGGACAGCCTGTTGTTTTTCCTTCAAAAGTGCCGCTTAAAATTTTTGCGCAGTCATCTTCTTTTCTTGCCGTAACAGAAGCACCTTTTGTTCCCGGTTTACGTCTGTCCATCTCGGACTGAAGAAAAGCTTCATCAACTTCAATTCCCGCAGGAAGTCCGTCGATTACACAACCGAGTGCTGTTCCATGGCTTTCGCCGAATGTCGTTACCTTAAAAATTGTACCAAAAGTGTTTCCGCTCATGGAGGCTATTTTATATTTTTTGAGACATTTTGTCATTCATAAAAATTTAATAATCATACCAGGCTGAAGCGCTTTGATCCGCAATTTGAATCAGCATTACAAGCGGATTCTGCAGAAAGTTTGAATAATTCATTTTTTCTGTATCCGTCAAATCGCTGAATCCCATGTGGCGGCTTATTGCTTCGAGCACAGACCGTTTTTTAAGATATGAAGGCATTGATTCTAAAAGCAGAAGAACTGATTCATTTCCGTGCCCAAGAGTTCTTGTTTCAGATTTAACTGTAAAATACGGAGTCTTCTTCCAGTTGCCGAAAATATCTTTTGTATTTTTAAAGCTTGTTGAATAAAATCCCGCCTTACAAAAGTCGTGTGCAATCGCTGCAACAAAAACATCTTCTGCAGTAAATGTAAATTGTCCTGCAACCTTTGATTTCATCCAGTCAGAAAAAATTGCCGGTGCAAGTTTAAGTGCCTGGTATGCAACCATTAGAGAATGAACCGAAAGTCCGCCCTGAAAATTTCCGTGGAATTTTGTTGAAGCCGGAGAAGTGAAGAATTCGTGCTCATTCATCCATTTTGTAAAAGCAGCACATTCTTCTTTATTCTGAATGCATTTTTCTGCCATCTCAAAAACTGCGGATTTTATTTTTTCTGAATCAATTTCTGCGTCTGAAAGAAAATTATGTTTTTCAAAAATTGAAACAAGTTCTTTTGATTCTTCAGTCAGCTTTTCAAGTTCTTCTGTTGTCATTATTTTCCCTTTGAATATTTTTCAACAAGCTTGTCTGCTGTATCTACGCAAACGGTGCATGGAGTTTTGTTTTGAGTTTTAATATCGCGGCATGTAACGGCGCCACAAAGTTTTATAAATTCTTCTTCGATTTTTTCCGCATGTTCAGGAAGTGCTTCTTTTGCTGCAAAAAGTGCCCCGCATAATCCGCCGGGAGCACGACCTCCGACATAAGGTGAGTAAGTTGAAACAATGTTTTTATCGCTGTAAAGTTCCCTGTATTTATTTGCGACTGCCTGTGCACAGTTATGACCGAACTGTGGATTTCTAAATGTATCTGTTGCTTTCATGGCTGGAGTATATCACAAAGAATAAATCTAGTCTCTTGCACGATTATTGAACTTGAATGATATGATTAATATAATCTGAGTCGAGGTTGCTATGTTGAAAAAAGCTTTTTTAATTTTGATTATGATTTTTACTGCCGGATCGATTTTGCATGCCAAAGATAAAGTTACTTTTCAGCTTGCAGATTCTGATGCGACTCGTGATTTTAAATATGCAGAATCATATGAAAAGGGTCTTGAAAAAATTCCTGCAGATTGTGAAATCTTTATGAAGGCTAATGCTACTGATGCTGATTTAACAAATTCCTATGTCGTCGTAAAAAAAGAAGTTCTTATGGATGGCAGATATATTGAAAATGTACAGATTGAAAAAGATTTCTATGGAATAAAACCTCAGGTGAATTTTGTTTTAACTGATGAGGGTAGAGATTTATTTGCAAAAATTACGAAAGAAAATTTAAATAAAGAGCTTTGTATCATTGCATGTGGCAAGATTCTTATTTGTGCTATGATCAGAATGCCGATTACAGAAGGCTCTGTTGCGATTGTTGTTGATGATCTGGAACAAGCTGAAGCAATCCGGGATTCACTTGCTGAAGATGATGAAACTGCTGACATTTTTCTTTCCATATAATAAACTTGCTTTGTGGAGTTTATAAAAGTATGAAGTTTATGTCAAAATTTGCTATACATTCTTCTAGGGGGGGCAATTCAGATTTAAGCTTTTTGCCGCTCTGATTTTTAGCACGATTTTTTATTCCTGCAGCAATTTTGTTGATTCAAGTAAAGTTGAAAAGAACGATTCAAAATCAAACGTTGTAGAAGTTTCCGGAAAATTGATTTACAGCGCACTTCCGGGAAAAATTGCACAGACACTTAAAATTCCAGCACAGACAGATAAAGAAAATTTTAGAACTGCATTTCCTTCAATTCCGACTGAGAATTTTGATTTTGAAATAAAAGCCGTTAACGCTGATGATAGTACTGAAGTTTATACAGGTGAAACTGTAACTGACGGCGAAAGTGTAAAATATAAAATCGGTATTCCCGCTGCAGATTCAGAGAAAAAATATAAGATTGAAGTAAGTCTTGCAATTAAACCTTTTGATACGCGCTACGAAATTTTAAAAGGCAAAATTGAGAATGTTAAAATCAGCAATTTGAAAACTGTTACAAATCAGAATATTACTCTTTCTGTACCTCAAGACAGCAGTGAGTTTGGAATTCTTGATCTTGAAGTTGACTGTACCGGCACAGAAATAAAATCTGCAAGGGCATCTGTAAATTATAATGATCATGAAAGCGCTTATATTCGTGCAATAAATAATTCCGGAAAAATGCGTTTCCTTTTTGGAGAAATTACAGAGGATGAATTAGAAGGTGGAATGCCTGAAGGTTCTCATAAAGTAAAATTTGATTTTTATTCATCGACTAACTGCACTGGTGTTTCGCTTTATTCTTTTACAGAATGTATAAATATTTTTTCGGCTTTAACTACCGACACATGGGTGCAGAATGGAAA
>JAILEY010000058.1 GCA_024687165.1 Treponema sp. | reverse complement strand
AAGATATCCTTTTTGAGGTTCTTCAATTATCTCTGCAATGCACTGATAAATATGATTTTTTTGCAAAGAGAGTGGCAATAATTCTTCTTCACCAATACATCGTACTTTATAATTTACTTTTTTCGTTACAAAAGGATCTGGTTTAGTTGGTCTTTTTCTTTTTTCCATAATTTCTACTCCTCAAATTTTTCTTTAATTTCAAATCGCCCATAATTTTTAACATCATACCAGTGCAATTCTACAAACCTTACTTTTTCACCATTTGTTATAAAGCAGAGGCCCTTTGATTTAGTCCAATCATCGACCTTTGTTTTAATTCCATATCTCGATTCTAACACGCTGCGAAAATAGTTTACAACTCTAATTTTTGCACCTTTTGTGAAATGCTGAATGTCTGTAACTTCTTCTCCTTTTTTTAGAATCCATCCATCATCATAAGTTCCGTTGATTTTTACAGGAATATCATTTTTTACAACAAAATAAGATCCAGATAGATATTGCTGGAACTCATTCTCACTATCAGAAAGTTTTACCCATCCTTCTGATCCTTTTCCTTTTTTCTTATACACACCATCTTTTCTGTGGCTGATATAACCGATTGGATATTCATCAAGAATCTCTTGAAGACCTTTTTCGCCATTTTTAATGTAGGCGAACATTTCACGTAATGTTAAGTCATATAAATTAATTTTGTTCATTATGACCTCCTACATCTATAGTCTTTTTAAAATGGTAAAATTCGCAAAATTCGGCATTTTTTTTAAAAAAAAGTGAAAATTTTTAAGAATTTTAACTCTTTAAAAATGAAATTTGGAGATTTTAGAGTTATTTTTTAGTCAGTTATTGAGGTTTTGTTGATTGAACCACTGACTCCACGAAAATACTGGTGAAAAATTTATAGACAGAAAATTTATAAAACTTCAACTGTAGACAATTTGTCGACAGTTCGAAACGGTTACACATCGCTTTCAACTTCCCAGATAGTTTTGTGCGAGTCGGATAGAACTGGCGTGAATCTTTCCTGAGCGAAAGAAATTGAGGAGAAGAAAATCAATGCAATTACTGAAAGTGTTTTTTTCATTTTTTAATTACCTCTACTTTAATTCCAGAATCTTTTTGAGCTCGGTTTCCCATGAAAAATCGATTATGCCCGCAGTGTTTTTTGTGCAAAGAACTTGCCACACGATTGAGCCTTTGTTTTGTCGGGCTTTTTCTTCGGCTTTTTCGCGCGAAAAATAAAACGCGTAATGATAATAGTCTTTTGTCATTTGGGAAGAAAGCGTGCTTCGGGCAAATTCGCCAGTCCAGCCTGGCTCGTTGGATTCACTCTCGAACTTCCGTGCTACAAGATAAAGCGTGAGCATTTCGCTTTTAAGCGGCTTCACCTTTTTTACGCAGGAGGCAACGCTCTCAAGCAAAATCTGAACGGCTTCAGCCTCGCTTTTTATGCGGTATTTTTTTAGGTCAGCATTTTTAACGCTCTCAGAAATTTCCTCAGAAGATTCTTGAACCCAAAGCTCATAAAATTCGCCGTTCTGGTCAGATTTTTTAAAGACTTCGCTCAGAATATATTTTTTGACGGTCTTTAGCTCATCGTAATTTTCTTCAACGAACTTCAACAGCGGAAAAATCGCCTTGCTGTTGTCGAGCGTTTCTGGCGTGTAAGTGAGTCCCCAGCCAAAGTCCAGACAAAAGGAACCTGCCTCAATCCGAATGTTGTCGTCAAATTCCGCGTGTGCTGAAATCGAGAGCAATATCGCCGAGAGAATTACGATGATGATTTTCTTTAGATTCATTGTGATTTCTCCAGTTATTTCATCGCATCGGCTTTTTGCTGATGCTCCTCCATAATCGGATTCCAGTAGCTACGGTAAGTATTATAATACGCTGTGTCAACAGCACTAATTCCAATTTCAATACACTTTTTGGCAAAGTCCGCTGTCAGTTCCCCGACTTCCTGAAAACGCTGCATTGTGTTATTGCCGTATATGATTGCATATATTCTTTTGTTATACAGAATTTCAGAAGGATTAAATTTGACCTCACCGTTTATTACGCCAAAAAATGTTTTGCTTGGATAAAAATCCCAAACTAGATCTTCTCTGTTCCATTCTGTGCCGTAATTTGAAAAACTTTCTTCATCAATGTTAGTAAAACTGTATATGCCTTCAACGAACAAATATTGTTCTATTTCGTCTTTTGTGTATGGATTGGACGGAGAATAAAATGAATATCCAGAAGTATAATATTTGTCGCCAGAAACAGCCCTGAACGTTGTCAGATATTTCATTTCATTGAAGCTATAATTTGTTCTAAGCCCGTTTGTTTCTACTGCGTATATTTTCCCGTTTTCAAAATAGCCGTAATAGCTGAGTGCTGAACCGCCACAGAACCAAGAGAGATGCCAAAACGAGCTTTCAAGATATTGCGTAAGTTCTTCCTTGTTTTTTGGAGTCAGGAATTCGCGCTGCTCTTTTTTCAGATACCCTCCGAACACCCAACCGAACTCCTGAATATTTTTATTTTTCCACTCGTAGCAGGGAATCAGAATCTCCACCCAGGGTGCCGTGATTCCGTCTATCGTCGCTTCCTTGCCGATTGCCACGACTTTGACGGGAAGCCTGTGCGGAAGAACGCAGAGGCGATTTGATTTGAGCGACGGCTTATCCCGAACTCGCAAGCCTTCCGCCGAGTCCACATACATCGTGTCGATGACCTTGCCGTTTTCGTAAAATCGGGATTTGTCAGCAAACGCTGCTGTTAGTGCAAAAAGCAAAACAAACACAAAAACTGAACTTTTTATAAAATTTGGCCATCTTTTCAAATTCACAAAATTCTTCATCTTAAAAAATCTCCGTTATTTCATCGCATCAGCTTTTTTCTGATGTTCTGCCATAATCGGATTCCAGTAGTCGTGGTATTGCTGCTCGTATTCTGTGCCCGCTGCGGAAACTCCGGTCTTTATTAAATCTTCCGCGGTCTGAGCAATTGAAACCTCATGCTCATAGTAAGCGTTGCAAATATAATCAGTGTTCAGTGATTTTTTGCTTCCGTATTTTTCTGTTATCGTATCGTCATCCCTTGCAACCATTTCGAGTTCTGAATATTTATCAAGACCTGTAAAATCCGTCATGTAAAGGCAGGGAGATTCCATATTTAGTTCCCTTCCATAAAAAGTAAAGGCGTTACATATCATTTCATAATCGTAATCCAGATATTTAATAGAAAAAGAATTCTCTGTTAAAACTTCAATTTTGACTTTTGTGATAATTTCTGAAGGCGTTGAATCATAATAAGAATTGTCATAATCTCCTTCATAATCATAAGATTTACAATGAAATTCCAGAGTTTCTGAATCGATTACTTTAAAAGTTCCGTCACCATAAGCCTTAGCATCGCAAGACTTATAGTAATTATTCTGAGAAAAGCATGTATAAATATCGTGATACCAGCTCAACCTAAAATAATCTTCAGTTTCTTTCCACCTGCTTTCACTCAATTCTACCCAGTAAAAATATGATGTAAGGTATTTTTTCAGTTCTTCTTTTGTCGAAGGCTTTTTGAATTCGCTCTTTTTTTCTTTTAAATACTCTCCGAACACCCAGCCAAACTCCGCCTCATCGCCTTTCCACTCGTATCGCGGAATTAGGATTTCCACCCACGGAGCCGTTATTCCGTCAATAGTTTCTTCTTTTCCGACAGCAACCACTTTGACAGGAAGCCTGTGCGTAAGGGAGCAAATTTTATTTGATTTAAGGGAAGGGTAATCTCTAACTCGTAATCCGTCTTTTGAATCGACATACATTGTATCGATTACTTTTCCATCTTCATAAAAGCGGCTTTTGTCCGCAAATGTTGAAGTGATTAAAACTGTTAAACTGAATAATATACAAATTAATTTTTTCATAATTTTAAGATCTTTCGCCCAAAGTAGCTGTCATTGCATTCATATTAATCTACGTTTATGTACATTATAGCGAAGATTATAAAAACTTGACATATCAATATAGAGTATCTATTTGTTGTAACAGAAACTGCTGATAAAACGAGAATACTTTCTGCACGAAAAGCGACAGAAAAGGAGATTTAAAAATATGAACAGAATGCCAAGAATCTAATTTGACAAATAAAAGCGTGAATAGTATATTGCAGTCGGAGGTAGTAAATATGACTACAATTTCTGCAAAAATCGAGAATAATGACAAAAATTTGTTTGAAGCAATAATTAACTCAATCGGGCTGAATGTTACGACCGCAATAACGGCATTCGTAAAGGCTACAATTCGTGAAAATGGAATTCCTTTTGAATTAAAAGCCGCAGAAGACCCTTATATTTATTCAGAAGAAAACATGAAATATCTTCGTCAAAGTCCATTAACTTATTGGATATTATAGCCGTCGAATTGATTCTGCGAACAGACTTGTATATAAAGTGGACGACGACAAATTGTATATTGTCCAGTGCGGAACTCATTATCATCAGGAAAAATAAGGTGCATTTTGGGGATAAAAAAATGAAACAGAACATTTTACTTTTATCGTTAACCTGTTTATTTAATTTTGCTCTGTCTGCTTACACTGTTAATCCTTCGTTGATGCTCCAAAAAGGCGACAATGTTGAGGTTGACTGGTCTTTTGAAAGCAGCCTTGTTTGCGAAAACTGGAACATTTTTGTTGATATTACAGAAGATTTAATTCAGGTAAAATCTGAGATGATTTTTAAGAACAAAGGCGAAACGGCTGATTTTAAGCTTGGCTTTTGCGATTTAAAGCCGTCTGAAATTGGAGCTGAAAACACGGAAAACATCTTTGTTGACTCAAAAAAAATTGTGCCGGATTCTTATGAGGCGGGCAATAATAGTGTCTGGAATGTAATTACTGTTCACGCAAAAGCAAACCAGAGTGTAAAACTTAAAAAACTGATTCAGATAAAAAATTGCAACAACTATGAGGAATATTTAAAGCTCGATTTTGTAGAATTTACCTATGATGGTAATATTTCAAAGACCTCAAACAATTTTGTTACGGTAAAAAACAATACGATTGACAGAATCCTGTATAGATTTGAGAAAAATGGGCATGGTTCTGTTCAGCCAGACAAATGGCTCTCAGATGATACTTTTGAGATAGAACTTATGCCGCCGCCTGTAATGGGACATTTGGAGTTTTATCTCATAAACTTTCTGCCACAAGTCGAACAGGGGTCTATAAGCTACATGAAAAATAATGAAAGTCTGTCTGCTTATGCTGATGTCTTTGACTGGATAAAAAGAGAGCTGATTGGAGAAACATTTTTCAAAAGTGATAATTACATTTACAGCAACCTTCGTCTTATGCCAAAAAAACAGCTTCGGCTTTTCCGAAATTCTGTTTACGCTCTTCACGGCAAAACCTTCAAAGACAAAGAATTGCAAAAATATTTTTCAGCACTACCGAGCTATAAGGTAAATTCCGATTTTAAAGAATCAGATTTAACAGAAGATGAGAAAACGGTCGTGAATAAATTCATTGAAATCGAAAGCAAAAGAAAATAACTTTGATAGTTTCTTCCGCACGAAATTTTCATTTCATCGCATCAGCCTTTTTCTGATGTTCTGCCATAATCGGATTCCAGAAATTTCTATAATAATCAGAATATGGAGTTCCATCTGCACTTAGCCCCATTTCAATGCATTTTTCTGCGAAGTCCTCTGTTAGCGCATTTTTCTCAGAGAGCCATTGTATTGCGTTTTTGCCGTCTATGATTGCATACATTTTTTTAATTAATCACAATTCAGAAATATCAACGTCGGTTGTAATAGTAATTTCATAATCCGGATATGCGGCTTTTATTTCTTTCTTCATTGTTTCCATTGCTTCTTTAAATGAAACGGAAAATGAGAGAACTGTGTCAAAGCGCATTGTTTTGTTTTTTGTATCAAGATAAAATCCATGCATCTGAAGAACATAATCATGAGCGGATAATATTTTTGCTACATTATTTCTGATAGCGGCTGCTTCATCATTTTTTGTGTTGTATGAATAAACTCCTATGCCCGTAAGAATTACAGCTGTTTCATTGTAGATTTTTTCTTCAAGTCTGCGTGTAAGGTTGTCAACTTCTTCTACCGTCATAGTATCGGGAAGTTCAACATGAACAGATGCAATGTTTTTATTCGGCCCATAGTTGCTGATAACAAGATCGAAAGCACCACGAACTTCTTTTTCTTCTGCAATCAGCTTTTTAATTTTCTGTACCAATTCTTTGTCTGCACGTTTGCCCAATATGTCATCAAGAGTTTCAACAAGCATTTCTACACCGGCTTTTACGATGAATAATGAGATTACAACTCCTACAAACGCTTCAAGAGAAATGCCGAAAAACATGTATATCAAGGCTGAAGCAAGAACTGATGAAGACAAAACTGCATCAAAAAGTGCGTCTGAACCGGAAGCAATGAGCGCTCCTGAATTTACTTTTTTACCACGCTTTTTAACAAAAGAACCAAGCAGGAGTTTTAAGATTACTGCAACAGCAATAATTATAATTGAAACAAATGAGTATTCAGCTTTTGCTGGATGAATGATTTTTTTTACAGATTCTACAACAGAGGTAATACCGGCATACAGAACAATTGCAGAAACAATCATCGAAGTAAGATATTCTATTCTGCCGTACCCAAACGGATGTTTTTTATCCGGAGCTTTTCCTGCAAGTTTAGCCCCAACAATTGTTACAACAGAAGAGAGCGCATCCGAAAGATTGTTTATGGCATCCAGAATTACAGCGATAGAATTAGATATAAGTCCAATCGTCATTTTAAAAGCAACCAGAATTACATTTGTAAGTATTCCTATAAAGCTCGTCTGAACAATTACTTTTTCGCGTTCTTTTTCGTTCATAATAAAATCCTTGTTCTATATTAAAGTGTTATGTGATTTTTTATTTTACTACATTAGACCAGGGCAATTTTGTTCCTTCCCCATCGTAAAGATTCTGAATATATTGTCCAAAGAAATAACCTTCAGTTCCATCTGGCAAACGGACTTTTATCCATTCGTCTGTTACACCACCAATATTTTGTTTAACGCCACTTTTTTCTAGAATTCTAAAACCTGTGTTGATTGGATATGTTCCCAGGTTTTCAGTGTTTGTGCCAGGTCCTTTTCGTAAACGAATTCTATCATCATTAAGGACACCATAATTCTTTAAATGATTTCTTACAACATATAATTTAACATTTCCATAACCGGATTTATAATTGCGTGTATGATCAGGTAAATCCGGTCCTTGCAAAATATAAATTTCACCGTAATTTCCAATACCCCATGAAACAATGAAATTATCGCAATTTTTTGACAGGCTGTAGTTCATATTTAAAGTTAGCTGATCATTGCCATCAAATGTTTGAACAATAAATTTTGAAGGACTATTTTGATTTTCATCAGGTATAATTACAAAATTATTTTTTAATCTTCCATAGATTAAATTATCTTCA
>JAILEY010000025.1 GCA_024687165.1 Treponema sp. | reverse complement strand
TTTTATGAGAAATGTTTAAAGACTTATCTTTTTCCAGCGGAATAGTTCCCAATGTTTTACACCACAAGCTTTGTTCATTAGAAAAATATTCTTTCATAACATCATTCGCCACATAGACAAAAAGTTTTCTCTGAGCCTTTTTGCCAAGATGTGCAAGCCTGTTCAAATCCCTAAAAATATTGCCTGCATTATCTGTTTTTGCGCCTTCTGATTTTTCGTTATGCAGCCTATTGTATTTGAATTCAATTGCAACAGATTCTTTTTCGTCTTTAGGCTTTATGAAAGTATCAAGTTCTGTGTTCTTATCATCGTAAAAATGCCCTTCAAGCCAAAAATCACCTGCCTCATAATATCCTATACTTGTTGCCGCACTAAAAAAGAAATATCGGATAGTATCTTCTTCACACCTATATTCATCATCTCCAAATTTTTCCTGTTCTGAGAATCGTTCTTCCAGCAGTTCGGCAAACTTTTCAAATATGTCAGAGAAATCAGATTTACTCACAATCATCTCCTCGCAACAAAAGTTCAGAACATTTGTTTTAGGTTATTTTATTTCCGAAACTTTCTGCTGTCATGAGTAATTTTCCCGCGTCGGGTCGGGATTTTTTCCCGATTTTTTTTTGGCGGCATTTTATACAGTTTTAGTTAACATCCATTTGCCTTTACATAATCGTTAAAATGCGTTATTATAACTTTCGGAAATATTGTAGAAATACGCAATATTTCCGAAAGTTATAATATGGAACGCCCTGTTTATTTGTACGCGTTAAAGCGCAGGAAAGAAAATTCTCTCGTCAAAGTCATTACCGGAATCCGTCGGTGCGGCAAATCCTATCTTTTGTTCACTCTTTACCATCAGTATTTGAATTCAATCGGTGTTGACGACAATCATATTATTGAGCTTGCTTTGGACGACGACTTGAACGCGCAGTACCGCAATCCGCTAGAGCTTGGAAAACATATCCGCTCGCTTATTAAAGGCAAATCAAAAATGCATTATGTTTTTTTGGACGAGATTCAGAAAGTCGCCGAGATTAAAAATCCTTATTTGCCGGACAGCGACGAAAAGATTACCTTTGTCGATGTTTTGAACGGGCTTATGAAGCTTCCGAATGTTGACATTTATGTAACCGGCTCAAACTCAAAAATGCTGTCTTCCGACATTCTTACGGAATTCCGCGGTCGGGGTGACGAAATTCGCGTTCATCCGCTTTCTTTTTCAGAATTTTGCAACGGCTATAAAGGCGAAAATGCATGGCAGGAATATCTTACCTTTGGCGGCATGCCCTTCCTGCTCAGTTTGAATTCACCGCAGGACAAGGCAAAATACCTGCATGATTTGTTTGATAAAATATACTTGTCTGATGTGATGGCTCGGAATAAAATCCTGTCAGAAAAATCTGTCCTTGATGATTTGCTCGATTTTACGGCGTCGTCTGTAGGCTCGCTTGTGAATTCGACCACACTCGCAAACACTTTCAAGAGCGTCAAGAAAACTAAAATTGATGACGCGACGGTTCAGACTTACCTTGATTATTTTGAGGAAGCCTTTATGGTTGAAAAGCTAAAGCGCTATGACATAAAAGGGAAAAAGCATATTGGCGCGCTTTACAAGTATTTTTATGAAGATGTGGGGCTTCGGAACGCAAGGTTGAATTTCCGCCAGCAGGAAGAAAATCACATAATGGAAAACATTGTTTTTAACGAGCTTAAAATCCGTGGCTATGATGTTGATGTGGGCTCGGTGGAATATAACTCAAAGAATTCTTTGGGGCAGAGCATCCGAACTAAGCTTGAAGTTGATTTTGTGGCAAACCGAGGGAACGAGCGGCTTTACATACAGGTTGCGCTCTCTGTTGCGGACGAAGAAAAGCGGCTTCAGAAAACCAATTCCTTTTCGCGCATAAAGGATTCATTTTCAAAACTTGTGCTTGTAAAAGAGCCTATAATTCCGTGGCAGGATGAAAACGGTGTCAGGTATATGGGCATTCAGGAATGGCTAAAAGATTCGGGATTTTTTCCCGAACGCAAAGACATTTGACGCGCCGTAAACCGGAGCCTAAGAATCTGGCAGGAAAACGAATGTGCAATACTTTATTATCTTGCAGGCCTTTTGTCGGATGAAATGATTAAAAAAAAATCCGGCACCGCAGAACAACGACACCGGATATGAAAGTTATTTTACTGCTTTATAAAAGCAGCGTCTTCAAATACTTTATATTTACATGTCAATGAAACTGTAGCATCCTGATACTCAAAATCCATTGTATCAAAACCAAGCATATTTACAGCTACCTTTTTTGCTTTCTTATCTTGAGTCCATTTTACGTTGATAAAATTTTCTGGAAGTTTTTTCCCTTCTTTCCATTTGCCAGTTTCGTCGCGCCACTCAAAACCGTCTCCTGTTTTTTGATACATAAAACCAGTTCCATTAGCATTGAGAACTAACGAATAATCGTCATGAATATAAGTTCCTTCAACCTTGTCAGCCTTTCCACCACAACTTACAAAAGCCATTACCATCATTCCAGCCAAAATCACACCCATGATCTTAGCAAACATTTTTGTTGTTTTCATAATAAAACTCCTTTGAATAATTTTGTTAGATTCTATGTCTTTGCTTTTCATCTGTCATGAGTAATCTTCCCAAATCAATTCGGGAATTTTTCCCGAATATAAAATCTGCTGATGTGCTATACTTACTTTCATGAAATATTCAAACAGGCTTCACATTGAATACATTCTCATTTTTATTGCGGTGATGACTTTTTCTTCCACAGCAATTTTTAAGTCAGAGGCAATGAAGAAATTTGACAATCTTGATCAGAAATTTATTGAGATTCAAAAATCAACTGCTGATATTTCTGAGATTAAAAAAATCTGTATTCCCCATACTTATTTTGACAAAAGGCTTGAAAGAAAATTCAAATCAATTTCTTCAGACAAAATGACTGACACAGACTTTGCAATCGAGCTTTCAAAATTTCAAAATGAAATACATAAAAGTCAGCGTAACATTTCCTTTGGCTACGACAGCTTCCTGTATTTTTCAGCAATTCTTTTTCTGATTGCACTTGGCGTAATCGTCACAAAAAAAATTTCCCAAAAGGCGGAATTTGAGCGGCGTGAAGCAATCAGTGAGGAACAGAAGAATTTCAGCCGCAACCTTCACGACGGCGTGGCTCAGGATTTGGCGGCGATTAAAATCTACCATAAAAAAGGCGATGATGATAAAGCAGCTTTTTACACAGACCGAGCCTTAAGTGAAGTCCGCTATTTAATTGATTCATCACGGCTTGAGTTTAACGAAGATCTTGAATCACTCATTAAAAAAATGCTTTCAGTTTTTGAAGCGAATCACGAAATCAAAACGACAGCTATCATCACATCGGACTTTCTTGGAAAACTCAAAAGTTCTTCTCAGGTTGAAATCCTTCATATTCTGCAGGAAGCCCTGAGCAACATCGCACGACACGCAAACGCCACAGAAGTAAAAGTTAGAATCACCGATGTTGTAAACGAAATGAGATTTTCCATCAGCGACAACGGCACAGGATTTTTAGAAGAAGCAATTGAATCACAAAAAACAGGCGGAAAAGACGTGCAACGCAAACACTGGGGACTGAACAATATCCGTGAACGTGTAAAAAAACTTCATGGCACGGTGGAATTTATAAATGACGGAGGAACAACAGTTGCAGTCAGCATTAAAAATCCTGTTTCTTGATGATCATGCAGGGCTTCGTGACGGAATCGGTTTTTTACTCTCTCAAAAAAATAACAGACTGAATTTTTTCTATGCGACAAACCGTGAAGAAGGCGAAAAAATTCTGTACGAAAATAATGAAATCTCACTTGCAATAATCGATTTAAATCTTGAAGACGAAAACAAAGACGGTCTTTCAGCTTTAAAATCTTTCCGTAAAATCAAAGCTGATTTAAGAGCAATAATTTTTACAATGTACGCCGACCCGATTCACATTGAGCAGTCATTAAAAGCGGGAGTCCAAGGCTACATCACAAAAAATGCAGAAATCGAAGAACTTGAAAATGCAATTTTAACTGTTGCAAGTGGAAAAACCTGTTTCAATAATGAAGCCAGTAAAATTATGCAGCAGATGCTTTCATCAGAAAATATTGTGGACGAAAAATTTTCATACATGGATTATAAGTCTCTCACAAAATCTGAACAGGAAGTTTTTTCACTTTTAGCGCAGAAAAAAGAAATTGATGAAATTGCAAAAATGCTGAGCAAAAAAGAAAAGACCGTCGCAAATCAGCGTTCAATAATTTACCAGAAACTGAATGTTCATGACAGACTTGAACTGATTGAATTTGCAAAAAATATCGGGGTGCTGTTTTGAAAAAGAAAATCTCTTTTTATGTTGTATGCATTTTGATTGCCACAGTTATAAATTTTTTCGGCTCAGTTCTTGCGCGGGACATCACACTTCCACTTTATCTTGATTCAGTTCTTACTCTTACAGTAACTGCCTTGTGCGGACTATGGGCTGGAATTGCATGTGCGGTTCTTTCAAACGGTGCCCTCTGGATTTTTTACCACACTTCACTTCCGTTTACGCTCTGCCATGTTCTTACAGCAATTTGTGCATATTTTACTTTCAAATATTTTCAAAAAGAAAAACAGGAACTTTCAGTTGATGCCTTTTTGTGGGCTGGACTTTGGAGCGCAATTACAAATGCAATTTCTGGCAACGTTCTGGTAAGTCTTTTGTTTGCAAGTGCAACAAGCCCGAATGTTGATTCCAGCGTGCAGGGAATTTTTGTCGTAGTGCCAAATCTAACTTTTGCCACATATTATTCCGGCATTTTAACAAATCTTACTGATAAAATCATAAGTGCAGTGTTAAGTTTTGGCGTTTATAAAATAGCAAAAAAATACAACTACTGATTTTCTATTCACCGTTTACTGCAACTTGCAAGAGCCATAACCATCATTCCAGCCAAAATCACACCCATGATCTTAGCAAACATTTTTGTTATTTTCATAACAAAACTCCTTTGAATAATTTTGTTAGATTTTAAGTCTTTGCTTTTCGCTTGTCATGAGTAATTTTCCCGGGTGGGGCGGGATTTTTCCCGAAATTATTTTTTCAGACTCTCACACAAATATTCCAGCATAGGTATTTTTTCTGATTTCATTGAAAGCCAGAAATGAAGCTTCTCCTTGTTCTCTTCATTCTTAAGACGTATATGCTGCTGAAGTTCCGCAAGCTGAATGATGATTTTATTCTCATTTGCAAAACGGCGAACTCTTGCCATAATCTGAAGAGAGTAAATCAAATCAACACAAAGAACACCATAGAAAAATCCAACAACAAAACTAAATTCAATGTGACTTGTAAACCAGAAAAGCCATTCAAGAATTTTTGGATGAATCAAAAAATAATAAACCGCACTCAAAAGCCACCAGTAAAAAGTAAATTGCGGACAGATGATTCCCCTGATGTTGCCCCAGTTTTTAGAATAATCCCACAGCCTGATTTTCATGCCAACGATAAAAATCATTCCTGCAATAAATTCAAAAAGAGTGATGCAGAGTGCCATAAGTGCAAACAAAACAATTTTCTGCAAATGCTGATTTGAAATAAAACTGACATCGATATAAGAAAGCAAAAATAAAATCACAAGACTGAATCCGTAAAGAGGAAGATACGGCCCGGTCAAAAATCCAGGATTAATCCATCTGCGCTCAGGATTATTCTTAGAAAAAAAACGGCGGAAAATAAACTCAATTCCCCACCCGATCAAACTGCCTGCAAAAAATAAAAATGTAACAACAAGAAAAAATTTCATAAGAAAATTATAGCAGAAAATAATGATTAGAGCATATTTTTAGATTTAATAATTTTTCCCGTTCGGGAAAGTTATACCTGTCACACATTCTTCAAATCAAGAATTATAAATTGGTACATATTGAGGTTCCTTTTTTAGTATACTGATTAAATCTTCATCATCATATCACATTAAAGTTTATTCGTTAATTTTTTTCTGGAGATTATGACATTATTTGTCGTATACAGAATATTAAACTCTTAAAATAATGGGGGATAGATTCATGAATATTTTTAGAAACAGCTACTTCCTCTCTTCCCCTATCACTTTCCATGCATCACTTGTAACATCATCGTTGTATTCGCCTGTGCAAACCAAAAGAATATAGAAATGGGAAATATAATAATGACATATTGCAGAATAATAAAAGAACATAGAGTTCTAAACGATAAAAAAGCGAGTTCTTTGTCACTAAGCATTGTTGACTTGGCAATATGTATAATTTCTATTTGGTTATAATTCACATATTACTTATACAGGGGATAGCGCACCGAATAATATCCATTACGTACAGTTCAGCATTACTAAGAAATAACTTGCTTCGCTTGCGTTAGGGATACGCAAGGCGGCGATGAACTGAACCCAAAAATCCCGTTTAACCAATCCCAATTTCCACTCTGAACTTTTCAAGCATCTGTTCCGGGTAGTAAGAAAGTTTTGCTTTTCTAAGGCCATCGATTCCAAGGTCTTCTTCACGGTTTATGAATTCTGTTGAGGCTGTTTTTGAGAACTCGTTGTTTATAACGGTATAGCCGCCATCATGGTCAAAGGGCGCAAGGCATTTTTCAAAATGGACGTCTATCACTTTTTGGCTTAAAACGCTTGCAATGCAAAATGCAACAGGATTTTCACAAACGAATAAAACACCGCCTGTCATTCCGCATGATTTTGAGAATGCTTCAAAATTATCCAACGCATAAAAAATTATTTCTTTTTCTGCCTCTAAATCAAAAAGAGTTCCTGCCTCACTAGACACAGAAAAATTTTCTTTGAGCCACTTTTCTTCAACTTCTTTAACCAGAGAAAGATTCTGCTCATTCAAAGGCTCATATGAAAATTGCGGATATTTTTTTTGAAACTGATGAATGTGATTTCTCTTTCGGCTCAGTTTTTTTCCTGCAAGACCAGAAAGTTTTTCTGTGCAATAAATATAATCACCTGATTCCGGTGTGGCAGTGACTTTTGCATCGGGATAAAGCTCAAGAAGAATTTCTTTTTCACTTGCGAGGATATTTTCAAAAGAAAGAATTTTGCATTCAGAACACAACTCTTTTCTCAAAACCTCAACGGCCTGTTTTACATCATCAAGCTTTCCGTGAATATTGTGAGGAAAACTGAAATATGATTTTTCATCTTCAAAAAATTTTTCAAAAATCCACTCACCATCAATTGCAATCTGTGAATGAAATTTTTTTTCGTAAAGAATTGAATTTACTGCGCCGTAATTATTTGCAAAGAAATTATTATTCAGCGCACATTCTTGAAGGATATCTACATCTGCAACTGTCGGCTTTCTCCAATCCATTTTGATGCCTTATTTTTTTTGAGCGAAAAGTTTTTTATTCAGCGCACTCAATCCAGTAAAAGGATTCCACTCATTTTTTGAATTAAACGTAATTGCGCTTGAAAGACCAACGTGCCACATCTGATGTCTAAATTGAGCAAGGATCAGTTCCAGTCTGGAATATTCACAGCCCTCAGCCTTTTGCAAAAGTTCAGCAGAAGAAAGAGTTTCAAAATACGAATTAATTTTTTCTCTCACATAATCAAGATAATCCAGAAGCTGACTGCGCGAAATCACAATGCTTTTGTCCGCAACATAACCTTCACGCTTTGAATCAATCACGCTGAGATTTTCCGGGATGCCAAAAAGTTTTTCACCTTCATAAACATAATTCATCGGATTAATAAAAAATCGGTCCATCGAATGAAGATAATGAAAAATGTAGCGGGAATTATTTTCTTCATCAAAAACTGCTTCAAGATCAGCCATTTCAATCTGCTCTTTCATGTTGATAAAATTGATTTCCTGCTGATTCTTTATCTGTTGAATAATTTCTTCCATATTAACACTCTCCGTTATGATTTCTAAAAGTATACCATACAATCAGATTTTCTACTGTACTTCCATCAGCATTTCTACCGGACATTCAAGAGCTTTTGAAAGTGCAATAACACTTTCGGCTTTTGCTGCATTGATGTTTTTTACTCTCTGTTCATATTGCTGAATTGTACGCACCGGAATACCCGAAGCTTCGGCTAACTCACTTTGTGAAAGGCCTGCTGCAAGGCGATATTTCTTAAGGTTTGTTTCTGATTTTCGGGAATTATAAAGCTCTGTCATCTTGTCAGAAACTTGCGAAATATCCATCTCGTGATAAGGATTGTACATAGCCAATATTTCTGTAATGGGAATCAATAAGTTTATCTGCTTGAAAGTGAGATTAGTCTGCCATTGAAAATAAGCAAGTGCCCACCCTACCCAATATTCTGGGCTTCGGTTTGCTGCAGGACGGTATTCTTTTGCAAGATTCTCATCCCCTATTACTTCTAAAGCAAGTTCTACACCTGATTTTCCTGCAATTATTGATGATTCTCCGAATTCAAACTTTTCTGATATATGCGAAACTAAGAAATTCTGATAAAACTTTTCAAGAGGAATGTTCAAGTCATAAACTGCAAAATCAATCATTGAGGCAAGTGTACTTTGTGCTTTTGAAAGATAATTCTTATCGTAAGCGTGGATCATCGACTTTAATCTCCTCATCCAGAATCTGGACAATGTACAAATCCCCGCGCTGTCTTTTGTTTTTTTCTACATCAAAATACTGACGGCATGCACTCTTATCGCGTAATTCTTTCTTTGCAAACGATTCTGAAGAATCTGCAATTTTGTATCCTTCATAATAAATCGCATCAAAAGCCCTTTTGCTTTTTAATACAAACTGGTTACCAAGTTTTCCAAGCTTCATCGCATTGCCGAGCTGACGTACAGAAATTATACCGTTGATAAAATCCTGTGCAAAAGAAAAATAACTGTCATCTGCACGATAACCGGTAATAATATCATAATCTTTATATGGAACGGTAAAATTTTTGAGAAGATAATCCTTGGCTTCCTGAGCAAGTGCGGAACCAATATCAAAGATTCTGTTTTCAAGAAGAACCGCAAGCCAGTTTAGAATTGTATATTCGCTGGAATTCAAGTCAAAAATAGAAAGCCCAGCCGTTTCGATTGAATAGATATTTGCATACCCGTTGACATCTTTTGAAACGCCCCACTCTTTTGCCATGCTTAATTCTTCTGTGCAATAAAATCCTAATCCATAATCATTACGGACTTTTCCAAATCCAAAGAGAGGTTTTTCGATAATTGAATTTGAACCGTGATATATCTGTTTTTTCACAAAGTAATTATACTCCCAAAGATGTATAATTAACAAGTGTTACTTTTTCAAATGATGTTTTCCGGTAATCTCATCGACTTCGATTTTTACAACTGCGGTTTTTGCAAGATGCATGGCGCTGTATGCAATGAATTTTACTCCAGCCGGAATTTTGTAGCCGTTATGAAGCATGATTGCATCCAGGCCTTTTGTGCGTTCTGAAGACTTTGTAAGAATCTCTGCCTTTCCAAAACCGATTACGCTTTCATAATAGCAGGTCCAGTCACAGGCAGTTTCGCCACCGGCAACATCTGCAAAAGTTTCTGCGCAAAAACTTATATCCGGATTCTGCTTTATGCTTTCTATCTTTTTGCCTTCCCCCGCCCCATGGAAATATAGGGTCAGCTTTTTAGAGCCGTCAGCTTCGGTAACTGTATAGCCGAAATTAAGAGGAACAGAATACGGCTTTCCGTCTGAGATAAGTGCCAGGTGCAGCACCTTACAGCGGGATAAGATATCGATTATTTCATCAAAAGATTTTACTTCCCGGTCTTTTCTGCGCATTTTGGTCCCACTTTTTAGTGACTATGATGTTCATCGTGGTGATTGCACTTTGCTTCAAAGTTGCCTTTGAGTTCACCTTTTGCAAACTTCTCAGCCGCTTCGTCTGCAGAACCGGTAATGCCTGGCACTTCCTTTAAACCGGCTGAGGCAATGGCATCAATAGCACCCTGCCCTCTATTTCCGAGAATCAGAGTTTCAACTCCAAGGCTCTTAAGATATGGTGGCAGTGCGTGGTGTCCGTTTCCGCCGTTATCTATTACTTCTGACGATACAATCTTTCCGTTTTCAATTTCGTAGATCTTAAAATACTGAGTTTTTCCAAAGTGCTGGAATACGTTTCCTGTTTCTTTTTCATATGTTACTGCGATTTTCATAGTACCTCACGGATTCTATTAATTATTCTTCTATATAATAAAAGATAATTTACAATTCTCCAATTCTAGAATTCAGAATTCACACAGAGCACAATTACAGATTTCTGTTGCAAAGTGAATTCCGAATCGTCCACGAATTAAATTGATTATTTCAGAAGACCTTCAATAATCGATTTTGCACTCTTCATGTCAAAGCCTTCAATTTCTTTAAGTTTCGGCATGATAGTTTTAAGATTGCGATCTGCTTCAGGAAGAGAGTCAATGAGTTTTTTTGCAGCTTCAGTCATTTCATCAGCAGAAAGCATTTTTGGCATGAACTCTTCAATGATGCGAAGTTCTTCTTCAAGTTCATCAGTTGAAGCTCCTCCCTTTTTATATTCAGCAATTGTATTCTGAGTCTGTTGATACATTTTAAGTGCAGATTTTTTAAAGTCAGCCTCAGTTTCCGGACGACGCTCATCAATCGTGATTGTTTTTACGGCATTAGCCAGCATAAGAAGAACATTTGAACGCACCGGATTTTCCTTACGAATCTTAAGACGTTCAACAGTAAAAGCTTTAATTGTATATTCCATTTTTTAACCTCATATAGAATGTTTTACATCATTTTTTGCAGAAAATAAAGAAGTGTGCACTGTTACTCCGCAAAAAATTTACAAATCCTCCACGAGCTCAAACCGCCACTTCTGCTGCACTTCAGGATATTTAACATGATCGACTTCGGACAGGAACATGTTTTTCTCACGAATCCAGAGTGAATTGTCGCCGTAGAGCCGTCTGTAAACAACATATTCTTCTTTTGTCTCAGAATGGAACGCCACATCTTCAACGATGTAATACTTGTTTTTAAAATGCTTATAAATTCCGTGGATTTTAACTTCGCGATTTTCTTCCATATATATCTCCTGTTTGCTAAATCATTTAACGCCTTTAGAACATTCTGAGCAGCCGGTAACTATTACATGTTTTTTTCCATCAGTTTTATTAAAGAGGCGGGCAACAAGATGACCTTCTCCAAGAGGAACGCTTCTGTGGCACACAGGGCATTCTCTTTTTACACCAGGCTCCATCCGCGGATAACAGTGAGGGCATCCGTTTATTGTGCACAACTGATCTGAAACATTCATCGGGCGGTAAACACGACTTACAAGATCTTCCCCGGGAAGCAGCAGAGAATTACACAATGGACATGAAATCAGCAGTCCTTTTTTTGCGGCATTTTCACGAGTCCGAAGAATCTGCTTCTGTTTCTTTTTTGCCTGTCCCGTTGCTTTCCAGTTTATAAAAATATTCAGAAGAATTACCAGAAGAACAAGTGCACCTATAAAAATCAATCCGCTTAAAAAATCCATATTTTAATTATCGGAAAAAATTGAAAAATAATCTCGTTGAAAAAAAAAAAATCATATACTAAAATTAATCTGTATTTTCAAAAATCAAAAACTTAAAGGGGGGCATAAAAAATGCTGTTTCTTGAAACAAACACAGAAGAATCCGTTTCAACTGTAGAAAAAGTTACTGAAGATGTTACGGCTCAGACAAAATCACTTCTTCATATTGATGATCTTGCAAAGCTTCTTACCTGGACTAACCTGATTAAATGGTCAATAAGCATCCTTACAATTCTTGCTTTTTTTGTTCTATACAAACTGATTAAAAGAGCCATCAAAAAACATGCTGAAACAAAATTCCAGAAGCACACAACAATGATTATTACAAAGACAATCAGCTACACTTACTACGCGCTGATGTTTATGTACGTCCTGAGTCTTTTTGGAATCAATCTGAGTGCAGTATGGGGCGCTGCCGGAGTTGCAGGTCTTGCTATTGGTTTTGCTGCACAAACGACTATAAGCAATCTGATCAGCGGTGTTTTTGTTCTTAGTGAAAAAGTTATGAAGGTTGGGGATTATATTTCAATCGGAAGTACAAACGGTATTGTTGACAGCGTCGGCCTTTTAAGCGTAAAGGTTCATACCCTGGACAATCAGATGGTTCGTATTGCAAACAGTACGATTATCAACAACAGCCTGATGAACTACAGTCATTTCCCGAAAAGAAGATTTGTTTTTGAACTTCCAATAAGTTATGACAGCGATATGGAAGCCGCTCTAAAAGCTGCAGAAAAAATTCCTTCAATGTGCCCGAGCGTTTTAAAAGATCCTGAGCCGCTTGCTTTCTTCGACGGATTTAATTCAGCCGTTACTCTGCGTCTTGCAGTCTGGTTCAACAGCCCTGATCTTATCAAAGTAAAAAATGAAGTTTACATTAATACTGTAAAAGCCTTTAATGAAGCAGGCGTTACAATTCCATTTACACGATACGATGTTAAACTTGTTACAGATGATGATAAGAAAAAAACACCGGCAAAAACAAAAGCTGCAGAAAAGAAAACAGCCATTAAAAAAACAACAAAAAAATAATACTGATTTAAGCGGATTTCTTAATCACAAGAATCCGCTTTTTTATTCTTCATTCCTCTCATAAAACATTTCAGCGTCTTCGTGGCCATATTTACGAGTCCACTGTGAAAAGGTTCCGGGAGTTTTCTGACAACCGTCGCTTTCTTTTTTTGCAGCGACCTTTTTCTTTTTTGAAACATCTACAGGACAAGAATACTGTCTTCTCATCATTGCGTAATATTCTGCATCATCCATTTTAACTACCACCTGCTTTTTAAAATCCAAAAATCTCTCTAAGTTCTTTTGCAACTGCATCCTGATTATTTGTCCACACCGAAATTTTATCCGCGGATTTTTTACAGGCATCACTTGCATTTGAAACTGCAATTCCCAATCCAGCTTCTTTAAGCATTTCCCTATCATTGTCCGCATCCCCGAATGCAATGCAATCTTTCAAATCAATTCCAAGAATGTCGCACGCTTTTTTCATTCCGTTGTGCTTTCCACTTTCAATGCTAGAAATTTCTATCAGATAATTTTCACTGTGAGTGATGTAAACGTCTGTAAATTTTTCTTTCAATTCTTTTTCAAAATCAAAAGCAACTGAAGCATCACAAATTATATCAAAGGCTTCCATTTCATCTTTGTGATCAAACGCGAACTTCCAGATGTCATCAACAGGTTTTCTTGTGGCACGGACATATTCAACCATGTACGAAATACGGCCACCCTTTGTCACAGGATTTTCATAATATGATTTTGCAGTATACCCCTGTCCTTCAACAAAACATTCTATATAAATATTTCTGTCTTTAATAAATTTCAGCAAAGCTTCTATTGTTTGTGAAGGAACGCACGAACTTAAAATTGACTGACGCTTTTTAAAATCATTTACACAAACGCCGTTACTTGTTACAGCATAATTCAAGCCATTTAAAACTGAAAGCTGATCCGGCAAAGAATTAAATGCTCTTCCACTTGAAGGAATAAATTCAATTCCAAGTTCAAAAAGTCTGCTTATAGTTTCCACTGTATACGCAGACATTTTTCCTTCTGCATTCAACAGTGTTCTGTCCAAATCAGAGAATATACATTTGTACATTTTGGTCCCCTGATTTTCAGTATATTAAAAATCGATTCTAAACTCTACAATTTTATCTTCGATTAATTTTTTGTCTTATAGAAGAAAGTCTGTTTAATGCTTCGTATAAGGTTTCGTCTTTCTTTGCAAAATGAATGCGCACGTAGCGATTTTCTTTTTCGCGAAAGAAGGAAGAACCTGGAACTGTTCCAACTCCAACATCACGGGCAAGAACTTCTGCAAACTCAAGATCACTTTCAAATCCAAATTCGCTGATGTCAATCATTATGTAATATGCGCCCTGAGGTTCAGTATGTTTTAAACCAATATCGCGAAGTCCCTGTAAAAATAAATTTCGTTTATGTGTATATTTTTCCTGAAGATCCGCATAGTAAGCATCACCAAACTTAAGTCCCGTAACAGCCGCTTCCTGCAAAGGAGCCGCAGCACCAACTGTTAAAAAATCATGAACCTTTTTTATGCGCTCAGTAATTTCTGGATTTGCCTGAGTATAACCAAGACGCCAGCCTGTAATCGAGTAAGTCTTTGAAAGTGAATTACAGGTGATTGTGCGGTCTTTCATTCCAGGAAGACTTGCCATGTAAGTGTGAACATTCGGCTTGTAAAGAATATGCTCATAAACTTCATCTGTAATTACAAACGAGTCATATTTTTTTGCGAGGTCTGCAATTATTGTAAGCTCTTCACGAGTAAAAACTTTTCCACACGGATTTGAAGGATTACAAACAATGATTGCTTTCGGCTTCAGTTTAAATGCATCTTCAAGAACTGCAGGATCAAAATTGTACTGCGGCGGAACAAGCGGAACATAAATCGGCTGTGCACCACTCAAAATTGTATCGGCTCCGTAATTCTCATAAAATGGTGAGAAGACAATTACTTTGTCTCCCGGATTTGTAACGCTCATCATTGCGGCCATCATTGCTTCCGTTGAACCACAAGTTACAACAAGCTCTGAATTTGGATCTACATCAACTCCAGAAAAATGTTTAATTTTTGCAGCAAGTGCATCGCGGAAATTCTGTGCACCCCATGTTGTTGAATACTGATGATAATCTTCTTTTGTAACCTGAGCCAGGCGATCAAGAATTTCTTTCGGCGGTTCAAAATCAGGAAATCCCTGTGAAAGATTTACTGCACCATACTGATTAGAAATTCGTGTCATACGTCTAATAACGCTGTCAGTAAAAGTATTTGTTCGTGTTGAAAGCTGCGGCATATATGTTCTCCTGATAATCTGCTAATTAAAATTTTGTTTAATTATATTCTCAACTGCAGGCTTTTTCTATAAAAGCTGCAATCTCTTTTATTACGCTGATTCGTCTTCCAAGAAGTCCATGCTCTGTCAGAAACTCAATTCGTTTTTGAATTGCTTTTGTTTCGTGGGCTTCAAGTTTTTTCCACAAAGGTAAAACCATTTCGTTGACTGGAGAAACTGAATCATAAGTACCTCCAATCACAATCATATTTTTATCTTTCACCTGTTCAAAGGCATTTATATGACTTATCTCTTCACGATTTAAAACAACATCTTCATAAATTGCGTCAATTCCGTCTGACTGCAGAATTTTTCCTTCTTCAAGAAGAGAGCGGAAATAACTTTCTTTACTTCTATTTAAATAACGGGTCGGGTCATAAGGTGTAAGCATTATGATTCCCTTAAGCCAGTCCAGTTTGCGTCCGGCATTCAATGCAGAGTTTGCACCCATGCTGTGACCAAGCAGAAAAATCTGGTTTGGCTCTACATTGTACTTTTCCGTAAACTCAGCTGAATGTGCATATTCTGCAAGATTCTGTGCATCTTCAATACAATTTGTAATCAAATATTTTCCCTGACTTCCCCAGGCCCCGCGGTTATGCGGCACAAGAACTACACAGCCGATTCTACAAAGTGCATGTGAAATATCATCGTTGCGTGCAGTTCCAGGAAATCCGTGCAGCATTATTACGCAGGGATGAGGCTTTGTCTGATTTGCAGAAGGCCACATAATCTCTCCGTAAATATGTGAACCATTGCTTACAAAATCAAGCGTCGTGTAATCAGGAAGTGCAGAAGGATCTACTTCCTCTTCATCTGAAAAAAGATTGTTTATATTCAAATTTGAACTCATAGATTACCTCCTGCATTTTTAATTTTTCAATTCAATTGTAAAACTATTTTAACTTTATAAAATTGGCGTAAGGAAGTGTTGAGTGGGACGAAGACATTCTGTTTGTTGCTGTCGCGATAGCGACAGAATAAATAATTACTTTGCAACAAACAGAATGTAGCACTATATAGTGCGATTTTGGACCACTCAACACAACTGGAAGCCAATTTTTTTTATTTTTAAATATTGTATGTCAAAGTTCGTTCATCGATGATACGCTTTGATTTATGTTCACTGCGAGTATTGAGTTCGCCGTCTTTGTGAACAATAACGCTTGAAGGTTTTACACCGATTCTACCTTTAAGAGCTGCACTTGTAAGAGCTGCAACTTCTTCATCAGTCTTTGAACTGTTTGCAGACTTTTCTACTTCAACTGAGTAGTGGCATGTAAAGTCTTTGTCAAAGATGCGAATAAGATATTCACCAGTCAAATCCTTTTCATCGCGGATTACAGCTTCGATGTCACTTGGGAATACGTTTACTGCACTTACAATGAACATATCATCCTTGCGTCCAAGAATGTGGATTCTTCCATGAGTACGTCCACACTTACATGGTGTCTGATCAATGCGTCCAATATCTCCTGTGCGGAAACGGATAAGTGGACGTGCATGCTTTCTTAAAGTTGTAAATACAAGTTCACCTGTTGATCCTGGTGGAAGGACTTCACCTGTCTTAAGGTCAACTGTTTCAACAAGAATATGATTTTCTGCAATATGAAGTCCATCGTGATATTCACACTGAGCAGCACATGCTCCAAAAATATCTGAAAGTCCATAGAAGTCATAAACCTCTGCTCCCCAGATATCTTCAATAGCTTTACGTGTTGAACTGATAGAACCACCAAGTTCACCTGCAACAATAATCTTTTTAATGTTGAAATCTTTCTTTGGATCGTAACCTGCCTTAAGAGCTTTTTCACCAAGCTGCCATGCATAAGAAGGACTTGTCCAGATGATTGTTGGCTGATACTGCTTCAAAACAAACAAAAGTCTTTCACTTGGAAGTGTACCACCCCAGATACAAAGTGCACCAAGATTCTGTGCACCGATTACATCAGGACCTCCAACATAAAGAGAGAAGTTCAATGCATGAACATAGCGGTCATTCTTTCTCATACCAATCTGATAGAACCAGCGGCTTTCTGTATCCTGGAATTCATCAAAGTCTTTTTTGCTGAAAGGACTTACTGTTGGAACACCAGTTGAACCTGAAGATGTAGAAATGAATACAACATCTTCTTCAGGTACTGCTGCAAGTTCACCAAGGAATGAACCAACGCCCTGTGTATCACGCTGTGTCTTTTTATTAATGAAAGGAAATTTTTCAATATCCTTAAGAGTCTTGATATCACTTGGCTTTACACCTGCTGCATCAAAACTTCTCTTATAATAAGGAGCGTGATCGTAAGCAAACTGTACGATTTCCTTCAAGTCTTCCAGCTGCTTTGCTTCAAGCTGTTCACGTGGAAGAGTTTCCAATTCTTTATTCCAGAATTTTCCGTCTGGATTTGCTGTTCCGTAATCTGCCATAGTTTTACCTCACATAATTTTTTCAAGTTCAATTTGTAATTCGCATGTTATATATTTTTTATTTTTTCCGCTAATACTACTTTTTTATTAAAAGTTATAGGAAAAACGTATAGCAAAACCTATTGAAACAGTAGGTAATAAAATATAAGATACCTACAATTTTAGTAGGTTATCAGCCGCTAAAACTGGAGAACAAAAAAAATGATTGAAGAGCAGGAAAGCATTACCGCCAAGTTGTGTCAGTTTGCCAGGGCTTTTCATTCAAATTATGGGAAAGGAAAAATCTTTGATGATTATCTTTCTTTTGATTTGATGGGGCGTGAACAATATGAAGAAATGGGTCAGCTGATTGAAAATAATTTCGATCCAAAAAAATTTGATCCTAACAGGTGGTTCTGTCATAAAAATATTAAAGATGTTCTTTATAAGTACATTCTGCCGATTCCACTTTCAAGAATTAAATATGCAGAAATTGAACTTGAGAACTTCGCAAAACTTCAGGGGGCAATGGGGAAAAAAATTCAGTATGTAATTTGTGGAGCCGGAATGGACAGCTTTGCATTTAGAAATCTGATGCGCAATATTAAGATTTTTGAAGTTGATCATCCTGATACACAAAAGTACAAACTTGATCGAATAAAAAAACTTGAATGGATTATTCCAGAAAATCTTACTTTTGTTTCTGTTGATTTTTCACGGGACAGTTTAAAAGAAAGACTTCTGGAAAATGGATTCGATCCGAATCTTCCAACCTTTACGGCAATTCTTGGAGTTTCATATTATCTGACGCTTCCTGTTTTTGAACAGACGCTGAAAATAATTTCCGAGCTTAGCCCTGAAGGCAGTAAAGTAATTTTTGATTTTCCGGATGAAACTACTTTTTCAAAAGAATTGGAAAAGAATGCACCGAGAGTCCGCGAGCTGGCTGAAGTTACAGAAAGACTTGGTGAGCCGATGCTTCACGGATTTTCAGTCGGAGAGATTAAAGAAGCTCTTGAAAGAAATTCTTTTAAAGTCGCTTCACACTACACTCCGCAAATCATCCAGTCCCTTTATTTTGAAGGACGAACAGATAATCTTAAAGCGTATGAAAACGTACATTTTATGAAGGCAGAAAAAACTGTCTGAAAAAAATAAATAATGCTTGAGGAGGCATTTAATATGAGTGGAAAAAATTACAAATCAATTGAATCAGCTTTGATTCACGGCGGTATTTATGGTGACGAAACAACTGGAGCCGTAAATGTTCCAATTTATCAGACTTCAACCTACGAACAGCAGGGCATCGGTCAGAACAAAGGCTGGGAATATTCAAGAACAGGCAACCCGACACGTGCTGCACTTGAAGCTTTGATTGCTGAACTTGAAGGCGGAACTCACGGCTTTGCATTTGGTTCTGGAATGGCAGCTCTTACAGCAGTACTTTCGCTTTTTAAAAGCGGCGACAAAATTGTAATTTCAAGCAATGTTTACGGCGGAACTTTCCGTGTGCTTGATAAAATTTTCAAGAACTTCAACATAACTTATTCTATTGAAGACACAACAAATCTTGAAACACTGGACACAAAAATTACTCCAGACGTTAAAGCAATTTTGATTGAAACACCGGCAAATCCACTTTTGACAATTACAGATTTACGCGGAGTAGCAGACATTGCAAAAAAACACGGAATACTTTCTATCGTTGACAACACATTCATGACTCCATATTTACAACGCCCGATTGAAAGTGGAATTGATATTGTCGTTCACAGTGCAACAAAATATCTTGGTGGACACAGCGATGTTGTTGCAGGCCTTGCAGTTGTTCACGATAAAGAACTTGCAGACAGACTCGCATTCATTCAGAACGCAACAGGCGGAGTGCTTGGACCGTTTGATTCTTTCCTTTTGATCCGTGGAATTAAAACTCTTGGTGTTCGCCTTGACCGCCACACAGACAATGCCTTAAAGATTGCAAAATGGCTTGAAAAACATGAAGCCGTAAAGAAAGTTTACTACCCAGGACTTGAATCTGCACAGGGATATGAAATCAACAAAAAGCAGGCAAAAAATGGCGGCGCAATGATCAGCTTTGAACTTAAAGAAAAATATTATTTCAAAAAGTTCTTCTCTTCTCTTGGTCTTATTGCTCTTGCAGAAAGTCTTGGCGGAGTTGAAAGTCTCGCATGTCATCCGGCAAGCATGACTCATGCAAGTATTCCTCGTGAAATCCGCGAAAAGGTTGGAATCACAGACGGATTGATTCGACTCTCTGTTGGAATTGAAAGTGCAGAAGATTTGATTGAAGATTTGAAACAGGCAATTGAAAAGGCAGGTAACTAAAATGAAATATTTTAATTCGATGCAGGAGCTTGTAGGAAATACTCCTCTTGTAAAACTTGGAAACGTTGGTATGCCAAAGGGCATTAATCTTTTTGCAAAACTTGAACTGATGAATCCTGCAGGAAGTGTAAAAGACAGAATCGGCCGTGAGATGATTGCTGATGCTGAAGAACGTGGACTTCTTAAAGAAGGCGGAACAATCGTTGAAGGAACAGCGGGCAACACAGGATTAGGAATTGCATTTGCAGCTCTTGAAAAAGGCTACCGTGTAATTTTTGTTGTACCTACAAAATTCAGCCAGGAAAAACAGACACTGATGCGTGCTCTTGGTGCAGAAATTATTAACACTCCGCGCGAAGAAGGAATGCTTGGTGCAGAAAAAAAAGCAGAAAAAATCCGCGCTTCAATTCCAGGTGCAATCTCTCTTGGTCAGTTTAGAAATCCTTCAAATCCACGTGCTCATTATAAAACAACAGGCCCTGAAATTTATGAAGCACTTGAAGGTAAGATCGATTATTTTGTTGCGGGTGCAGGAAGCGGCGGAACTTATGCCGGAATCATGAAATATTTAAAAGAAAAAAATTCTGCAATCCAGGGTGTGCTTGCTGATCCAATCGGTTCTACAATGGGCGGCGGTGAACATGGAGATTACAACATCGAAGGAATCGGAAACGATTTTATTCCTGACACAATGGACATGTCTCTTGTTGATAAAGTTATTAAAATCAATGATGACGATGCTTTCGGTGGTGCACGAGAACTTGCAAAGCGTGAAGGAATTTTTGCAGGAAGCTCAAGCGGCGGTGCATTCTCTGCAGCAAAAAAACTTGCTCAGGAAATTTCTAGTTCTATAAAAGACAGAAAAGAAATCAACATCGTTGTTGTATTCCCTGACCGTGGCGACAGATATTTTTCAAAAGGCCTGTACGAATAGAGTCTGTTTGAAAAATTTAATTTGATATATACATTTTAAAAATTGCCTACTAAAATTATAGGTGCAGAAAAAATTTAAGCGAGGTATTTTATGAGCGACATTAAACAGAGTTCTTTGGAGTTGATTGGAAAAACTCCACTTTTACAGTTGAACGGATATGCAAAAAAATCTGGAATTAAAAATGCAACAATTCTTGCAAAGCTTGAATATTTAAATCCGGCAGGAAGTGTAAAGGATCGTGTTGCACTTGCAATGATTGAAGACGCAGAAAAGAAAAAGATTTTAAAGCCTGGTGCAACAATCATCGAGCCGACATCTGGAAACACAGGAATCGGTCTTGCTGCTGTTGCTGCTGCAAAAGGCTACCACGCAATTCTTACTTTGCCAGACACAATGAGCGTTGAACGCCGCAATCTTCTTAAAGCATACGGAGCAGAAATTGTTCTTACAGAAGGCGCAAAAGGAATGAAGGGAGCAATCGCAAAAGCAGAAGAACTCCAAAAATCAATTCCAGGTTCATTAATTGCAGGCCAGTTTATCAATCCAGCAAATCCTGCTATCCACAAAAAAACAACAGGTCCTGAAATCTGGGAACAGACAGACGGCAAGGTTGATTTCTTTGTAGCAGGAGTTGGAACAGGCGGAACAATTACTGGTGTCGGCGAATATCTGAAAGAAAAAAATCCGGATGTTAAAATTATTGCAGTTGAACCTGCTTCAAGTCCTGTGCTTTCTAAGGGAGAAGCTGGTCCTCACAAAATTCAGGGAATCGGTGCGGGATTTGTTCCAGATGTTTTAAACACAAAAATTTATGATGAAGTTCTTGCAATTGAAAATGAAGATGCTTTTGAAGAAGGCCGTGCATTTGCAAGAAGCGAAGGAGTGCTTGTTGGAATCTCAAGCGGTGCCGCACTTAAGGCTGCAAAAATTATTGCAGAACGTCCTGAAAACAAAGGCAAGACAATTGTAGTTCTTCTCCCGGATTCAGGTGACCGCTATCTTTCTACACCACTCTTCAGCGATGACTAATAATTAGAAATCAATTCCCAGCGGAAGATAAGACCGAAAAAAGGCTCTCAGTTTATGAAGTGTACCCCAAAAGTTGGAGACAATTTTTGGAGGTACACTTTTTTTATGTCTAAATTGAATTTAGAAAAGAAAGCTGAAATTGTTGCGCACTACCTGAATACTTCAGATGGATACAAAAATACAGCAAATGTTTTT
>JAILEY010000024.1 GCA_024687165.1 Treponema sp. | reverse complement strand
AGTCCGCCGACTTCAAGTGTTGCCCAGACCGGATCTCCTGAGAAAAGCTGATTGTAGGCTTCAATTCTTGCAAATCGAACCATGCGGCATTTCATTACAAAATGATCTACAAGCTCCTGAGCCTCAGCTTCCGTAATAAGACCTGCCTTCAAATCCCTTTCGATGTAGATGTCAAGGAAGGTTGAGATTCGTCCCACAGACATCGCAGCCCCGTTCTGAGTTTTGATTGCAGCAAGATATCCGAAGTAGAGCCACTGAACTGCTTCACGGGCATTTGTCGCCGGCTTTGAAATGTCATATCCGTAGAGTGCAGCCATTTCCTTCATGCCGTTAAGAGCCTTTATCTGATCCGCAACTTCTTCACGGAGTCTGCAGACTTCCTCACTCATCGTTCCGTCTCCGATATTGTCAAAATCTGCCTTCTTAAAGGCAATAAGCTGATCAATTCCGTAAAGCGCAACACGCCTGTAATCCCCGACAATTCTTCCGCGACCGTAAGTGTCAGGAAGCCCTGTCAGAATATGTGCCGAACGTACCGCTTTATGCTCCGGAGTATAAATGTCAAAAACACCCTGATTGTGAGTCTTGTGGTATTCATTAAAGACCTTTACGAGCTCAGAATTTACTTTATAGCCGTACATTTCGCAGGACTGAACTGCCATGTTGATTCCGCCGTAAGGCATAAAGGCCCGCTTCAAAGGCTTGTCTGTCTGAAGGCCTACAACTTTTTCAAGCTCTTTGCCTTCCTCGCAGATATAGGCAGCCCCATAAGCCGTAAGGCTTGTAACCTTTTCTGTCTCAAGATCAAGGACTCCACTTCTCTTTTTTCCGTCAAGACCGACTGAAACCTTGTCATGCTCCGCCTTCTGCAGTTTCTGAAGCTCATCAAAAAGTTTTTCTGTAGCCGCAGTAGGTCCCTCAAGAAATTTTTCATCCCCGTCATAAGGCGTGTAATTGTTCTGAATAAAATCACGAACATTCACCTCTTCCTTCCATGTGCTTCCCTTGAATCCCTTCCAGCCTTCGTTAGTCTTTGCCATATTAGTGCCTCCTTAGTAATACTAGGACTTATTCCTATTTACTTTCTGACTCTATTATACAACTTTAAAATGTTTTGTAAATAGGAATGATTACTATTTAGGCGGGATTTATATGTTTTTTTGTAAATTTGTTTGAATTCTTTTTATAAAATTGGCTCCCAGTCGTCTTGCGTGTAACGAAACCGCGCTATATAGCGCTACATACTGTTTGTTGTAAAGTAACTATCTACTTTGTCGCTTTGCGACATCAACAAACAGAATGTTTTCGCTCCATTCAATACTCCTTTGCGCCAATTTTATAAAAACAAAGCTTAAATAAAAAAAAGCCATAAATTCTACAAATCTGTAAAATCTATGGCTTAAATTAACAGATAAAATGATTATTTAAAGTACCTGTCTAAAAGACCTTTAAGTGCTTTTCCGTGGCGGGCTTCATCACGTGCCATTTCATGAACTGTATCATGAATTGCATCGAGACCATTTTTCTTTGCACAAAGGGCAAGATCGAATTTTCCCTGAGTTGCGCCAAATTCACAGTCAACACGCCAGGCAAGATTGTCTTTTGTTGTTGCTTTCATGTTTGGCTCAAGATCTTCACCGAGAAGTTCTGCAAATTTTGCTGCATGTTCTGCTTCTTCAAAAGCTGCTTTTTCCCAGTAAAGCCCGATTTCAGGATATCCTTCTCTGTGAGCAATACGTGCCATACAAAGATACATTCCAACTTCTGAACATTCACCTTTAAAGTTTGCCATCAACTGTTCAAAGATATATTTCTTATCTTCGGCTGAAATGTCAGCGTTGTTTTTTACAGTTTTAGCATAAACTCCATATTCATGTTCTGCAGCGAGCTTTGTATCTGCAGCGGCTTCCTTAAATTTGTCACCCTTTACATGACAAACAGGACATTCTGATGGTGGCTGATCTCCAGTGTGCACATATCCGCAAACCGGGCATACCCATTTTTTCATATCGATTTCCTCCAGTTAATGTGTGTAGAACTTAGATTATATTAAATTTTTAAAACAGTTCAATAAAGCAGGATGATTTTAAAAATATTTTTCTTAAGTTTTCAGAACTTCTAGGGTATAATATTTTTTATACAAATCACTTTTTACGGAAGAAAGTCAAATGTTAATTAAGATTTTGCTGCTTATCATCTTTTTTGCAATTATGATTGCTGTCGGATTCTATTCAAGAAAAAATTCAAAAAGTGTAAATGAGTTTTTGCTTGGGGGAAGAAGTGTTGGACCATGGCTTACGGCTTTTGCTTACGGAACTTCATATTTTAGCGCCGTTGTTTTTATCGGTTATGCAGGCCAGTTCGGGTGGAAGTATGGAATTTCTTCAACATGGATTGGACTTGGTAATGCATTTTTAGGCTGTTTCCTTGCATGGATGGTTATGGGACGCCGCACAAGAGTTATGACTCATCATCTTGATGCAAAAACAATGCCTGATTTTTTTGGAAAACGATATGAAAGTAATTCTCTTAGAATTATTGCTGCAGCCGTTGCATTTATTTTTTTGATTCCATATACAGCAAGCTTGTACAAAGGTCTTTCAACTTTATTTGAACTTGCTTTTGACATTCCTTATGTTACCTGTGTAATCTGCATGGCTGTTCTTACGGCTGTTTATGTTATTCTCGGCGGATACATGGCAACTGCAATCAATGACTTCATTCAGGGAATTATTATGCTTGGAGGAATTGTTGCTGTTATTGCGGCGGTTTTAAATGGTCAGGGCGGATTCCTTTCTGCATTGAATAAGCTCTCTCAGATTCCACCAGATGCAAAAGTTGCGGCTGCCCCTTTAAAAGAAATGAACGGAATGTTCTCAAGCTTCTTTGGTCCTGATCCGCTCAATCTTTTTGGAGTAATAGTTCTTACTTCACTTGGAACATGGGGACTTCCGCAGATGGTTGGAAAGTTTTATTCAATCAAATCAGAAAAAGCTGTAAAAACAGGAACAATTGTTTCTACAGCTTTTGCAATAATTATTTCAGGCGGCTGTTATTTCCTTGGAGGCTTTGGACGTCTCTTTGACAATGCTGCAATCCACGGACCAAAAGGACTTCTCTACGACAACATTGTTCCACAGATGCTTTCAACTCTTCCTGATATTTTAATCGGTGTAGTTGTTGTTCTTGTTTTATCTGCTTCAATGTCTACTTTGTCTTCTCTTGTTCTTACTTCAAGCTCAACACTTACTCTTGATATGCTGAAAATTACCTGCATGAAAAAAGCTGATGAAAAAAAGACAGTTCTTGTAATGAGATTTTTTATCATTGTGTTCGTTGCAGTTTCTGTAATAATCGCTTTGAATCCGCCGACATTTATTGCTCAGCTTATGGGCTATTCGTGGGGTGCACTTGCAGGTTCATTCTTAGCTCCGTTTCTCTACGGACTTTTTTCTAAAAAAATTACAAAAGCTTCAGTGTGCGTAAACTTTATCTGGGGAGTTGGTCTTACTGTTATCAACATGATTTTCCCGTTCATAAAATCGCCGATTAATTGTGGTGCAATTGCAATGGTAGGAGGACTGATTATTGTGCCGCTTGTGAGCCTTGTAACTCCAAAGATGGATGCTAAAAAACTTGATGAAATTTTTGCCTGCTACGATGAAAAGGTTCAGGTTGAAAAGAAACTTTATCTTAAAGAAGATGACGAATAAAAAATGGAGTAGTGAAAATGCCTGTTATAAATTATCTTGAAAGAAATGCTGAACTCTACGGAGATGAAACAGCACTCGTTGAATTAAATCCTGATACTGCTGATAACCGCAGAAGCAACTGGAAGGAAGCAGAACTTATTGAACCGCAGAAATTTGAACCTTTCCGTCGCGAAATCACATGGAAGGTTTTTAATGAAAAAGCAAACCGTTTTGCAAATATGCTGATTGCACGCGGAATCAAAAAGGGTGACAAAGTCGGAATCCTCATGTACAACTGCATTGAGTGGCTTCCAATTTATTTTGGAATCTTAAAGACTGGAGCTATCGCAGTTCCATTCAACTTCCGCTACGACGCTGATGAAATCATGTATTGTGTAAATCTTGCGCAGCTTCAGATTCTTGTGTTTGGACCGGAATTTACAGGGCGTATTGAACCGAATGCAGAAACACTTAAAGCGGGACGCCTTTTAATTTACGTTGGAGATAACTGTCCTGAGTTTGCAGAAAATTATTATCAGGTTGTTTCAAATTATCCGAGTCAGAATATAAATCTTAATATCACGGATGATGATTACGGAGCAATTTATTTTTCAAGCGGAACTACAGGTTTCCCAAAAGCAATTCTTCATAAGCATTTGTCTTTGACTCAGGCTGCAGAAATGGAGCAGAAACATCATGAAACAGGACGTAGCGATAATTTCCTTTGTATTCCTCCGCTTTATCACACGGGTGCAAAATTTCACTGGATGGGATCGATGGTTGCGGGAAGTAAAGCAGTTCTTTTGAAGGGAACAAAACCTGCAACAATTTTAAAAGCAATGTCTGATGAGCAGTGTACAATTGCGTGGCTTCTTGTTCCCTGGGCTCAGGATATTCTTGATGCCTTGGACAGAGGCGAAATCAAACTGTCTGATTACAAGCTTGATCAGTGGAGGCTTATGCATATTGGTGCACAACCTGTTCCTCCTTCATTGATTAAAAGATGGAAGGAATATTTCCCAAATCATGCTTACGACACAAACTATGGACTTTCAGAATCTACAGGGCCTGGCTGTGTTCACCTTGGAATGGAAAATATACACAAGGTTGGTGCAATCGGAGTTCCAGGTTACAGATGGGAATGTAAAATTGTGGATGAAAATGATAAGGAAGTTGCAAGAGGTGAGGTTGGAGAATTGTGCGTAAAAGGTCCGGGCGTTATGACCTGCTACTACAACAATCCTGAAGCAACAGCTGAATGTCTTAAAGACGGCTGGCTGTACACCGGTGACATGGCAATGCAGGATGAAGATGGTTTTTATTTTCTTGTTGACCGTAAAAAGGATGTTATCGTTTCTGGCGGAGAAAATATTTATCCTGTTCAGATTGAAGATTTCATGCGCAAAAATGAAAAGATTAAAGATGTCGCAGTAATCGGTTTGCCGGATCATCGTCTTGGAGAAAAAACTGCTGCAATCGTTGAAATAAAAGACGGCATGACTTGTACGAAAGAAGAACTTGAAACCTTCTGTGCAATGCTTCCGAGATACAAGCGTCCAAAAGAAATTATTTTTGACACGATTCCTCGAAACGCAACCGGTAAAATTGAAAAGCCAAAGCTTCGTAAAATGTACGGAGCCGATCAACTGGTTGCACAGGAAAACAGATCATAATTTTTTTAATAGATTGAATGTTATGATTTGAAAAAAAAGATTCTGAAATCAATGGAAGCGGGAGCCAGGCACGAAAAAAATCTGCAGCGTGGAAACGCGAAAGCCTTTTTTCGGGATTGGTTCCCGCTGGGAATTGATTTTAGAATTTTTATTTAGTTTTATTTTTCGTTTTGAATCTTTTCACGCAGTTTTAAAATTTTCTCAAGAGCAACAGGATTTGTTTTCTTAAGGTGCTCTTCAACAGCCTTTAATTTTTCATGAAGAACTTTTGTTCCGTTCGGGTTAATACGATTCAATTTTTCTTCAATTACAGATTTTCTTATGGAAATAATTTTTTCAAGCTGGTTCAATTTATCCTGATCAAGAGAACCTTTTTCTACAAGTTCCTCAAGTTCAATTTCAATATCTTCAAGAAGTTCGCCCTCGTCAAAATAAGAAATCTTTCCCCATTTGCTTTTTCTTTCCAAATCTTCAATGTTAAGATTTTCAATATTTTCGCGGGAAGAAATTGTCTTAATTGAAGTTACGACCTCATCTGCAATTTCCTTTAATTTTGATTCAGCATCTTTTCCAAATGCCCATTCAAATTCTGCAAAACGCTCATCGGCTTGAGACGGATTAAATATTTTTTCTTCAGTACTTTCTTCAAGAGGGTACGGCTTTTTAAATCCGCAGGTTCTTAGTGCAAGAGAAACTGTGCGTCTGACATTTCCGTTTTCAATCAGCTTACCGGCGCCGTAAAGTCTAAGCTGGTCATTAATGTATCCCTGATGTTCGGTTATGTAAAATTTTATATTTTGTTTTTCAAGTTTGTTTGCGATGTATAAAAGTTTTTTTGCCGCTGCAATATCAATATCACCGATTCCGCTTGCATCAACAATTACAAATTTCGTGTCTTCTTTTATTGATGATTCAATGTCTTTTTGAAAAATTTCAGTATTTGCAAAAAATAAATTTCCGCCGAATTTATAAATCACTGTATTTTTTATTGAAACTGAATTTTTATTTCTGATTAAATTGTAATATCCATGCTGATTTGGAATCTTTCCTATAAAACTTCGAGGTGGAATAACAGCTTTCTTTACGACCATAATGAACGAGAGAACAACACCGGTTATAACTCCGTAGATTGTCCCGAAAATTAAAACAGAAACAAATGCTGCGATAAAAATCCAGAAATCGCTCTTTGAAATTTTCCATAATTCTTTTGCCTGTTTTACATCAACTATGCCGATAAGCGCAGTAACGACAATTCCTGTAAGAAGGGGGACCGGCAGAAAAACAAAATATTGCGTACAGAATAAAACGATTAAAAGCATTGTTATAAATGATGTAATGCTCATGAACTGACTTTTTGTTCCAAATTGATCTGCGAGGGAACTTCTTGAAACGCTTCCATTTATAGGACAGGCACCGCTTATGCTTCCTGCAAAATTCATTGCGGCATATGCAAGAAGTTCTCTATCGTTGTTTACATAATAATCATATTTGTTTGCATAAGAATTTGTTGCAAGAAGAGTCTGAACCATAATAACAAGAGCAATTGTTAAACTCAAAAATACGTAATCAGGAAAATTATTTTTAAGTGTTGATAAATCTGGAAAAGATAATTGCGGAAGACCTTTTTCTACAGCGGGCAAAAGTTTAACTCCCGCTTCATTTACATTGAAAAATTTAACGATTAAAATGCCGGCTAAAAGCAGTAGAATAGCCATCGGAAATTTTGGAAAGATTCTTTTTGCTCCAAGAATTAATGCAATCGTCGTTATTCCAAAAATAAATGAAGGCAGATTAAAAAAAGAAAGTTCACGGATTATATGCGGAATTAAAGAAATGATTTCGCCGGTTCCAGCTGATCCTCCAAAAAGTTTTGGAATCTGCATTAGAATTATTGTGCAGCCGATGCCGGAAATAAAACCGCCCATCACAGGATTTGAAATATATTTTACGATTCTTCCTGCTTTTAAAAATTTAAAAATAAGAAGCCAGAGTGAAATTAAAAGAGTTACTGAAGGAACAACTTTTAAGGCTTGTGGAGAAAAAGCTGCAATTCCAAATTCAGTTATTGCAGAACCAAGCATTGCAACAGGCATTGCATCAACACCGACAACAAACTGCGGAGAAGTTGTAATCAGTGAGAAAATTAAAATTGGAAGAAGAGAACCGTATAAGCCGTATACCGGAGGGAGCCCTGCAATTTGTGCGTATCCCATTGAAATCGGAATTGAAACAAGGGCTACAATCATTCCAGAAAAAATATCATTAATTAAAAATCTGGAACTAAAAGTTTTTCTGTTCATCTAATCCTCCGAATTCTTTGAGTCGTCATTTAAATAATAATACGTAAATCTGCACCGTTTCAATGTCAATTTAAAGTCAATGAATTAGCAATGGAGAAATTTAATTTTTCCTTAAAATCAGTTTAATTTAATTCTAAAACTGTAAAAATATTACTAAATTTAAAAAATCGCTCCTCTTTATGCGGGTGTAAAATATATTAGTCTTAATATCGAATTATTATAGATTTAATAAAATTGGCGCGAAGGAGTGTTGATTTCTAAATATATTTATAAAAGTGGAGGTTGTTTATGTCTGATGAAATTGATTTAACTGAATTTCTTGGAAAAGATGAAATCAGTGAAAGTCACGATGATGAAAATGAAAATACCAATTTTCTGAAGGAATTTTCACCAAAGCAGATCGGGTCTATTTCAAAATATATTGAGCCAATCAGCGGCTTTATTTCCATGGATGCAGTTTCGCATATGTTCAAGGAAAATACCGCAATTGACGCATATCCTGTAGAAGAAAACGATCACGTAATCGGTATCATTGACCGCCGTACTGTAGAAACAGAAACAAACACAGCGATCAAACGATTCTTTTCTAAAACTGTTGCAGAAACTCTTGTAAATACAAATGTTGTTCTCCAGGCAAAAGAGTACATTGAACTGAATCTTGAAAAACTTACAGAGCTTAACAAAAAAACTGGAATGGAATATTATCCGGTTTTTGATAACAGAACTTTTGTAGGAATTGTTTCATTCCATGACTTCCTTGAGCGTATTGCAGAAATCAGAAATCAGGATCTTGAAAAAGCCGCTGCAATTCAGAAATCTTTCCTTGCAAATAACGAAAACCTTAAGTCTTTCAGATTCAGTATTACCTGCTGGAACCGTATGGCAAATCAGCTTGGCGGAGATTTTTTTCATGCGTTCCAGATGAATGACAGGGAGACTTTTGCATTTTCATGTGACGTTTCTGGGAAAAATGTTGCAGCATCTCTTTTGACTATTGCAGCAGCATCTTTTTTTGAAGCAAGAAAAAGTATTAAAGATCTTCCAAGTGATCCACAGTCAATAATCGGTGACTTTGATGAATATTTAAGTAACGTTGTTCCGGTTGGAAATTTTATCACAGGTGCATTTGTTTACATTGATACAAAGCGGAAAATTTTCCAAATATTTAACTGCGGACATACAAACGTTTATCTTGTTTATTCAGGAGAAGATCAGAGACCGAAGATTGGTGCAGTTATCCCAAAGCTTCCTCCGCTTGGACTTGGAGATATCAAGAAGGAACTTAAAAAATCAAAAGATGTTACAAATCCAAAAGAAAAGCCTTATCTTACTATGAGTGCAAAAAGAGGCATTCACATTGAGCTTTATTCAGACGGATTTACGGATATGATGAATGACGAAGGATTTCGTTACGAAGATGAGAATGCAAAAAAATTCTTCTTGAATTTGTACAGAACTCCAGCGTCAGAGGTTTACGACAAGATCGAGTCTACTGTTAATTCATTCACCGGAAAAGCTTTGCTCCCGGATGATATTACAGTAATCGACATCAGACTTGATTCGCCTTTATTTTTCTGACAACTTTTTCCAGAATCGTGTAATCAATCGGTTTTGAAATATGATCGTTCATTCCGGCTTCAAGAGCAAGCTTCCTGTCTGATTCAAAGACATTGGCAGTCATTGCAACAATCGGGATGGACGATTTTTCTTTATCTTCAAGTGCACGAATTTTTCTTGAAGCTTCATATCCATCCATAACCGGCATCTGAACATCCATAAAAATTATGTCATACTTTGAACTGTCTGAATTCTGAATTTTTTCAACAGCTTCCAGTCCGTTTTCTGCATACTCAACAACTGCGCCTTTATCTTTTAAAACCTCAAGAGCAATTTCTCTGTTGATTGCATTATCTTCAACAAGAAGAACTTTAAGTCCGTTTAAGACATCTTCGCGAATATTGTTTTCTTCATCAGTATTTTCTGAGAGAGTTTCAGCTTCTGAATTAACAGGCTGTTCAACAGTTTTAAAATCAAGTCGGATTGTAAATTCTGTGCCGACATTTTTTTCACTCTTTACGGAAATATCACCGCTCATCATGTCTACAATATTTTTACAGATTGACATTCCAAGACCTGTGCCCTGAATTCCGCTTATTGTACTTGAAGATTCTCGTTCGAACGGATCAAAAACATGATTTACAAAATCACGGCTCATACCGATTCCAGTATCTGAAATTTTAAACTCATAAGAATTATAATCCTTTGAGCGGCATGGACTTTCTGTAAGACTTACTTTTACGCTTCCACCGTCCGGAGTAAATTTAATTGCATTGCCGATACAATTTAAAAGAATCTGATTAAGCCTTAACTTGTCACAGAAAACATGCGGATGTTTAATGCTGCTGAAATCAAAAGTAAGATCAAGATTCCTGCTCAAAGCTTCCGGTTGAACGATAGCCTTAATTTCATCCATGATTTCTTCAAGGGAATTTTCTTTTTCTTCAATCTGCATTTTTCCAGATTCAATGCGACTCATATCAAGCACGTCATTTATAAGATTCAAAAGATGATTGCTTGATGACTGAATCTTTTTCAGATATTCTTCGATTCTGTTTTTATCATCAATATGATTCATCGCAAGATCCGTAAAACCGACGATTGCATTCATAGGTGTGCGGATATCATGGCTCATGTTGTTTAAGAATTCAGTTTTTGCTTCACTTGCAGCTTCTGCTCTTTTCAAAGAATCGATAATAAGATTTTTCTGATACTCTTCTTTTTTCTGCCGCTCAAGTTTTTCTTCTGTTACAGCAGTTACATCGCTTCCCATACAGAAGGACATAAGATGATTGTTAAACGGATTTTTAGAATACAAGAATGTAAGGCGAAGATACTTTTTAACTTTTTCAATATAAATATCAACGCTAGAAAATGAAATTCCGGATTCATTTGCCTTCTGAATTCCTTCACGGCTTATAAGCTCAGCACCATTTGGAGTTAAAAATTTTATTTTTCCCTCATTGCTTACTCTGTTAATAAACTCATCGTAAGGAGCAGGTGTTGTAAATCCAAGATCAAGCCCGTAATCAGTTCCGTCTGTAGAAAGAACAGGCTCAAAAATAATTCCGTCTGTAATATCAGCAACAAAACTGAACATTGAATCCCGGGTAAACGCATCGCGGAAAGAAGCACGCTCAAGCTTTAACAACTCATAAATTTTTTCCTGCTCATCGATATTCTGAATAAGACTGTAAACTTCATTTCTGCCTTTTGTATCAACCTTTTTTCCGTAATCACTTATCCAGATCCATCTGCCGCTTTTGTGAAGCATTCTGTATTTTGTAAAATAAGTGTCTGAAGAATTTAGCTGAAGAACGATGCGGTCCATGAGAGATGTTTTTAGATCATCAGGGTGAACAATATCAATAAAATTATTTGAAAGAAACTGTTTAAGTTCATCCGGTGTATATCCTAAAACTGCAGCGGCTTCTTTACTTATGTATTCGTACTTAATTTCTGAGCCGTAGCTTCTTACAATGATTCCGCCTTTTACACCACCAAGAAGTGCAGAAAGACTTGAACCTGCTTGCTGTGCGGAATTTTCAGCATGATTCTTTTTTCTGATTTCAAGAATCAAAAAGCTTGTAATGATAAAAATAAATACTATTGTAAAAATAAATTCAATCGGATGTCTGTAAATAAAATACAATATCGATTCTTTTTCTGAAGTTCTGTGTGATGCAACAATTGATCTGATTGTATCATCAGTTATACTGTTTGCGAATTTATTCATTACTGAAAAAAGTTCTGCAGGCGCATATTTGTTTACGGCAATTCTAAAATCCGTTGCATTACCTTTAATCGGAGCGTAATCAAGTTCTCCTTTTACGTCGCTTGAAACATAATTTGAAGCTGAATATGTAAACATGTATGTACAGTCAGCATTTCCGTTTTTAACTTCATTGACACACTGATCCAGAGTCTTTTCAGGAATGACAACTCTGTTTCTGAATATTTTTTTGTTGCGCGGATTAAGGATTTCTACTCCGTCTTTAGCCGCAATTATATTAAGTTTTCTTCTGTTCTTTTTGTGAAGAATTGCAAAACCGTCGGAATAATAGCTTTCTGTCAGGTTGTAATCAAATTGTTCTGCTGTATCATAAGTTGAAGCCCAGGCGAATACAATATCAGCTTGTTTTGTTTGAATTGCATTTAAATATTCTTCTGAAGTTTTAACATCAACAATTTCAAAAGCAAAATCAAATTTTAATGAAGCCATTTTTATAAGATCATAAAAAATTCCTTCTGCTTTCCCATTCTTGACCACAGAATATGGAGCCATATCTGGATTTATCAGGATTTTAAGTGGTGATTCTTTATTGTATCTGCTGAGAATTCTCCTTTCGTAATCTGTAATGACAACATTGTTATTTTCTTTTTCACCAGACTGATTGCGGTCTTTTATGTTTTCTCTCCAGGACGGAATGTCACCTTCAAGCTGAATAATTGCCTTATCAAGTCTTTTGAGAATGTAGTCAGATTCTTTTCTTGTGATTGCATAATAGGGAGCTTCATCAAAACTGTCCAGAATTATTTCATCGCTTCCGATTATTCTAAGATTATTTGTTGCAACGGCATCAACTTCTTTTTTATGAAGTGCCTCAAGCATATCTTCATTGCTGTCGTAATATTTAACGGTATATTTTAAGCCAAGTTCATCAAAATGATTTTTAAATATTTCACTTCTAAGACTTTCTTTTTTTAGCGCAACACAGATTCCATTTAAAGTAGAAAAATCACCCGCAACACATTTTTGATTATCAACAGTTGTTGTAATGATTATTGAACTCATGCCGACATTGCGTTTTGAAAATGCATATTTTTTTTCTCTCTCAGGAGATTTTTGTACTGTCGTTAAAATATCGATTTCACCTTTGTCCAGCATTTCAAGCATTTCTGCCCAGGACTTTTCATAACCGATGAACTCGTATCTGAATCCGGCATAAGGGGCAATCATCTGCAGAAAATCATAGCCGGCTCCGGATTTAACTCCGTGCTCATCTATCTCATGATATCCGCCGACATGGTAAAATCCTACGCGGACTGTAATTATTTCCTGTGCAAACGATTTAAAACAAAAAAGAAAAAATATATTTAGAATAAAAAATTTGATTCTGATAAAACTTTTTTTCTCCATCCTGTCTGACTCCGATTTTTTAAAATTAATGATATATTTTACAATATTTTTCTATATATTTACAGTTTTTTTTAATTGCTCTATTATTAGCCCATGACAACTAAATCAAAGAATTTTCCGCTTTCTAAAGATCAGCTTGAATCATTAGCAAAGCAGTACCCTACACCATTTTATGTGTATGATGAAAAGGCTATTCGTGAAAATATCAGACGCTTTACAAAGGCATTTTCTATTTTCCCGGATTTTTGTGAATATTTTGCTGTAAAGGCACTTCCTAATCCTTATATTCTTAAAATTCTTGCTTCTGAAGGATGTGGAGGAGATTGTTCAAGTCTTCCTGAACTTGTTTTGTGTGAAAAATCTGGAATCAGCAAAGAAAAGGTTATGTTCACTTCAAATGAAACACCTGCAAATGAATACCAGTTCGCATACAAAAACGGCAACATAATCAATCTTGATGACATTACGCATATTCCGTATTTAAAAGAAAGTCTTGATGGAAAATTTCCTGAACTGATTTGTTTCAGATTTAACCCGGGCCCACTTAAGCAGGGTGGAACAAACAGCATCATCGGAAAACCTGAAGAAGCAAAATACGGTCTTACACGCGAGCAGATTTTTGAAGCATACGCTGAATGTAAAAAGCTTGGTGTAAAAAGATTTGGGCTTCACACAATGGTTGCTTCAAATGAACTGAACATTACATATTTCCAGGAAACAGCACGCATTGTTTTTGAACTTGCTGCTGAACTTAAGGAAAAGCTTGGAATCAGAATTGAATTTACAGATCTTGGCGGTGGACTTGGAATTCCTTATAAGCCTGGTCAGGAAGCTGTTGATTACGATGAAGTTGCACGCCTCATCAAGATTGAATATGACAGAATTATTGTTCCTGCAGGACTTGATCCGCTTAAAATCTGCTGGGAATGTGGAAGACCAATCACAGGACCTTACGGCTGGCTTGTAACTCGCGCAATTCATGAAAAACACATTTACCGTGAATACATCGGAGTTGATGCAAGCATGGCAGATCTTATGAGACCTGGAATGTACGGTGCTTATCATTTTGTAAGTGTTGCAGGAAAAGATGACGTTATTGATGATGACGGAAATGTTGTTCCTGGAGCAGACGTTCATGTTTATGACGTTGTAGGTTCCTTGTGTGAAAACTGTGATAAGTTTGCAGTTCAGCGACAGCTTCCAAAAATAGACATCGGGGACTTAGTAATTGTTCACGATGCAGGTGCACACGGAAGAGCAATGGGCTTCAACTATAATGCAAAGCTTCGTGCCGGTGAACTTTTACTTCGTGAAGACGGAACTGTAAAAATGATCCGCAGAAAAGAAACTATGGAAGATTATTTTGCAACTATAGATTTTGATGGTCTGAAGGATTTCTAAAAAATAACATTAACAAATAAAAAAGGCATTCCGCTGAATCAGCGGAATGCCTTTTTTTGTACACAAGAGCGGCACGGATGCCGCGTCATAAATTTCTTTTAAAGACGTATGAGTTTATGCATTGCATAAATTCATAATAAACAAAAATACAGGGATGGATTTTTGTTTATTAATTAATTTTTGGAACAAATTGTTCTACAATCTTGCCACTCAAGCCGGTGTAGGTGAGTGGAGTTGCAGCGAGAAGTCTTGCTTTAACTTCATCACTTACATCAAGGTTCTTTGCAAGATTATGGAAATCTTCAATAGTAACTTTCTTACCGCGAGTGATTTCCTTAAGACGTTCATAAGGCTTATCAACATTGCTCATGCGCAAAAGATTCTGATAAGCTTCTGCAAGAACTTCTGGAGTAGTCTCAAGAGCTTCAGTAATCTTGTCTGCATTAACTTCAATCTTACCAAGACCCTTCTGCAAACTTGCGTAACCAATCATCGAGTGAGCAAAAGCACAGCCCATATTGCGTTCAACAGTACTGTCAGTAAGATCGCGCTGAAGACGTGAAATACAAAGCTTACGAACAAAGAATTCAAACATTGCATTTGCCATACCAAAGTTTCCTTCAGCATTTTCAAAATCAATAGGATTAACTTTGTGAGGCATTGCACTTGAACCGATTTCACCGGCAACAGCACGCTGTTTAATCCATCCGTCAGAAATGTAGCGCCATGTGTCCATAGCAAAATCAGTAAGAATATTATTGATTCTCTTTATTCCGTCAAAAACTCTAAGATAAGAATCGTGTGGCTCAATCTGAGCTGTAATCGGATTAAAACGAACCTTAAGAGGCTTTGTGTGCATATATTCATTTTCAAGAGGAGTGATTTCTGCATTGAAAGAATTAATCAGTTCGTGGCTGAAATTAATCCAGTCAAATTCAGGGAATACAAAATTGTGAGCATTGAATCCGCCTGTAGCACCATTGAGCTTAAGAAGAATGTCGATGTTTCCAAGCTGAGCAAGTTCTTCCTTCATGCGGTTAACAAAAACAAGAACTTCCTTTCCGAAAGTAGTTGGAGTTGCAGGCTGACCATGAGTACGTGCAAGCATTGAAAGATTTTTGTGCTCAACAGCTAGAGAATAAAGCTTTCCGTAGATTGAAAGAATTTCAGGAACAACAACATTATTAACAGCATCACGAATCATAAGTCCGTAAGAAATATTGTTGATATCTTCTGAAGTTAAAGCAAAGTGAACGTATTCAAGAATTTCGTCCATCTTCATTTCTTTAATCTTGCGCTTGATAAAATATTCGATTGCCTTAACATCGTGATTTGTTGCAGGAGTTCCGTCATAACCAGTAGTTTCAAATGCCTTGATGATTGCAGCATCTTCTTCAGAAATATCAATAATCGAACGGAGCTTAGAAACATCAACAGAAATCTTAACGCGTTCCTTGAGCATCGGAGTATCAAGAAGTTTAATAAGATAATTGATTTCTGTATAAATGCGATATCTCATAAGAGCCATTTCGCTAAAATAACCTTGAAGACATTTTGTCTTTCCTTCATAGCGACCGTCAATTGGTGAAACACTAGTCAATGCCATAGTTACCTCTAAAAAAATTGATGTGCATAGTATACTGAATTTAAAAAAAATTGTCACAAATAAAAAAGCACCACAGCCCGCATGTACGGTGATTGCCGTATATGCGGGCTGTAGTATTTTTTTGGGGGGATTTTTCCCCGCTCTACTGATTGACTGTTTGAACTACCTCATCTGGGCGGTTTCAACACAAGAACCGGAGCCGTCCTGTACCTGATATGCAAGGATACCGTTTGCTGTACCGTTACCATAAGTCTTACTCCAGTTAGTTCCATTGTACAAACTGTTTCCTGTTGCGGAATAATATGAACTTCTTCCTGTAGCAGAGTTTTTAATCTGACCTTTTTTATAAGTTACTCCGTCGGTTGTTGTATCAGCTGTATATTTCCAAACACCAACATTAATCTTTTCTTCCTGATTAACTACCATGTTTGAATAACAAGGAACAACTGTAACTTCCCAGGCACCTGTAAACATATCAGCTTCATCTACGCCTGCCGGAGCCGGAGTTGAAGTGTCCACAACGTATGCATACTTAGGTTTCTTATGAGTACTGCTGTAATAACCGATGTAAGGAATGCTCTTTCCGTCTGCATCAAGAGCAACATCAAGAGTCAAATGTTCTCCGACAGTACCGTCTGCATCTACTGTACATGTTTTAATATCAGCCTTAGCAGTAGAATATGATTCCAAGTATGCATACTTCAAATCACCGTCACCTGCAAATGCCGCAATATGAATGTGATTTTTAGCATCAACCGCAATCTGACACCATTCACCGCCTTCATCAAAGATTGTTTTTGGAGCTGACCAGTTTGCAGCTGTAGCATCTTTACTGTTCAAGTTAGCAATTGGATTCACCTTATAACTGTAGAGCAGCTGATTTTCATATGCATCATACCATACCATCACAACTACATCTGTCGTTCCGTCTTTTGCAACTGCAATTCCAAGATATTTTCCAGGTCCACGTCCAGAAATAGATTTGCTTGCTACAACCTGAACATTATCAATATTGTATTCCTTAGATGACTCCCCATATTGTGAACAATACTGATCAACAAACTGTCCTGAACTTCCGTTTTTAGTTCCCGTTATTGTTCCAGCCTTAAAACGGATTTCATCATTCATTGCGTCATAATATGCATGATACAAGTTTGTATTATTTCCATTTTTTGCAGAAGCAAATTCAGGGCTTTGAATACGTTGTTTGTTCATAGAGTATTTTGTTACTCCATTCACAACTTCAGTCTGTCCTACCTTTTCAAGAGCAGCACCATTTGTAACTTGTCCTTTAGAAGTTCCATAGGTACTTCGTGCATCCTGTGAGCCAAGTCCCCAGCGCTGAACCCACATAGTGTAAGAGTCTATTGCTGGAGGAGTAGACGTATTTGAGTCACCACCGGCACCAGAACCGTATGTGTAGCCCATTTCATCAACATGGAAACCAACAGTTATTGTAGCAAGACAGTCATATCCGCCGCTCCAGTAATAGCTTGAGAAGTCTCCGCTTGGTTTACCATTTACATTTACATTTCCACCCATATTCCACCAGAGGTTTCCGTTTGTAAATGCAAAGTTCGGCTGACCGCTTACCTGATTAATTTTCATTTTAGTTCCACCGACAGTACCACTGAATGGAACAGCAGCCTTATCGTTGAATTCCCAGACATCAAAGATTACATCATCAGTAAGAGTATTATTATTATCACCGTTTCCGTTTCGGTTATACCAGTTAATATTATTTGTACCGGCTGATTCGGCATCGCCACTTGCGTCATTGTTGTTAAGGTTGTTAATGACAGGTATAGAATTAATCGTTGCCGTCATCTTGCCAGAAGACAGAGAAGCAACATTAAACATAATCTTACTCATTTCTGTTGCACTTGAAGCTGATGAACTTATTGATGTACCACCAGTAACAGCTACTGATGTGTGTTTCAAGTTGAATCCTTCAAGCGTAACAGTTTCTGAAGAATTGTTGTTCATTGCACTACTCATATTTGTTACGACAGTCTGTACAGGGTAATGTCCGAGTGCAGTTCTGTTTGCAACGGATGGATTTGACTTCTTTTTCTTGCTCAAAGCTGTAGTTACCTTTACAACATACGGTACAACATCCATCTGGTAAGTCGGAACATTTGTTGTACCGTCAGTTACTGCACGTTTGCCTTCATCGTCTGTTGTTGCGGCTTTTACTGTTGAAGCGGTCGTTTTTCCTGCGGCATCTGTAGCGGTTACAGAGAGTACAACATTTTTTGCAACGGCTGTTGTTCCGAGGAGTTTTTCTGTATCAAGAGAAAGCGTCCAGTAAACTTTGTGTCCTTTCTGTCCAAAGTAAACTTCTTCTTCCCAGTTTCCGTAGTATTTCGTATTGCCCTTAGAATCCTTCTGTTCATCAAAAACTGTAAAGATATATCCGTCGCCTGCCAAAGTTTTTGCAGGAACATTCCAGCTTGATGTTTCCTCATTATAAGTTGCGGCGGCCTCTACAGTT